>NZ_CP151099.1:4063500-4374500 GCF_038096175.1 Nostoc sp. UHCC 0302 | reverse complement strand
TTAGTTAAACAAGAATTTAAGGGAAAGCTACATTGGTTCGGCAATCTAGCTCCAGAATTTAAGAAAAAAATTGAAAATTTGCCTAATTCTGAACGTATTCAAGTTTATGGTCATGTGCAACGTGAGTTAATTTTCTCCACTGCTGCATCAGCAAAAGTTTTACTCATGCTGAGTCACTTTGAGGCATTTGGTATGAGTACGGTTGAAGCGATGAGTATGGGTTGTGTACCAGTTGCTTGGGATGTTGACAGTGGTACAAAAGAAATCGCCACACCAAATACAACAGGATTGTTTGCACCATTAGGCAACACAGAAGCCTTAGCCAAACAAGTCCTGTACGCCTGTGAAAATTATCAAGCTTTCGGTGCTGCTGTAATTGAACGCGCCCGTTCTGAGTTCGATGAAGCAGTTATGTGGCAAGGGTACGAATCTCTTATCCATCAAATTACCAAACTCAAACCTATTGCAAGGAGTAAACAAGGTCAACAACCACCAGCTTTTAAACCTCCATTTCGACGTTTTCAGCTTTTGCCCCCCGCTTTGCGCTCAGCCATTCGAGAATTTATTGGGCGATCGCCCATTCTTAGCTACTGGCTGAATGATCTACACGGATGGTAAATATCTATATGAAATAAATATTAAATATATATATGGGAAAACTCAGTTTTCTACTTTTTAGTGCCAATACTCCTTGGACTTATGGTTTAGCAGAAGCTTTGTCCGAGTATCACCATACCCATGCGGTTCAATTTTATGACTGGGGAACCTATAATCTTCTTCACCCCAGTTGGTCTAAAAGAATTCCTCCTCCCTTGCTGAAGCGGACAATGCAGATAATGCCAACAGGCTATGCAGGGCAATTAGAAAAGTTATTTCGATTTTATTTACAGCAATTAATTCGGCACTGGTGTCAACAACTAACCAAACTTTCTGGTGAACATCCTTGGGTAATAGTTACCGAGCCTTATATTGCCTCATGGGTACGTAAAGTGCCGAGCGATCACCTAATTTATTATAACTTTGATGATTACGTTCCTTATCGACCTTACCGAGAACAGCAAATTCTTCAACAAGAAAAAGAATTAATTGAACGTGCAGCAATAACTCTCTGTGCTTCCCAGTCTCAATTGAAGACCTTTCAGAAACGTCATCCTCACAGGGCTTCCCACATTTACCATTATCCTCATGGAGTCATATCTACCTACATTAATTGCCAACCGGAAAAGCCTCCAGAAGCAATGACTGTGGGTTACGTTGGTAATTTAGGCGATCGCTTAGACTGGCAATTAATTTACCAAGTTATAACCGCTTGCCCACAAATAACCTTTGTGTTTGTCGGTGGTTTAGAAGACCAAAATATGCTTGACCACAAAGACTGGCAGGCAACCCGTCAGGCAGTACTAACATCACCGAATGTCCGCCATATTGGCTATGTACCTTCTGATAAAGTTGCAGACTACTACTGTTCTTTTGCAGTCAACTGGATTCCCTACTTAGTCGAACATCGCTTTAATAAAGCATGTTGTCCTACTAAAATTATGGATGGCATTGCCAGTGGTCGTCCAATCATCAGTACTGATATACCAGAGTGTCGTTTATACCCTGAATGGATTAGTATTGTTCATTCCGCAGAAGATGCGATCGTTCTTATCCATAAGCAATTAGGATGCTCAGAAAAGCCCGAAGCCGACGAGAAAAGCTTAAAGCAACTAAAGTTTGCACATCAGAATACTTGGCAAGTACGATCTCATACTCTGAAGAAATGGCTCTTAAAGTTTTAAATCATGAAAATACTTTTTTACTTTAGCGGATTTGCACCAATAGGAGGAATCGAAACATTCGCTAAGAATCTTCTTTGTTATCTTCAAGCTAAAAATTTTGATTGTCGCCTTGTGTGTTGGGGTCAAAAGTCACCCTTACTTCAGTCTATCGAACAGGCAAAAGTAAAAATTATCCGTACCTCTTGGCGATGGGGTTGTCGATGGGGATTACCAGAGTGGTTGCTTTTACCTATTGGTCTTCAACAAGTTAAACAAGCTGATGTAGTAATTTTAGGTAAACTTCTTTCCACCAAAATTTTAAAACAACTCAAATTCCAAGCTGATAATCGTACAAAGTTTGTTTATATTACACCCTATAGACCTTTACCCCCAACTAAAAATACAGAAAAGAGAAAAGTTTTAGAAGCGCTTAATCTATTTGATTTAATCCTAGTACAAGCATCTGAATTTACTGATGATTTGCAGAAAATTGGCTATCAAGGTCAGATTCAAATTATTCCCTATATTCCTCATCAACCGGGTAAGCTTCAACCATTGCCCCCAAAAGAACAATTAAAAATTGGTTTTCTCGGCAGACTAGTAGAAGATAAAAATATTCCTTTGTTACTAGAAGCGTTTAATTGCTTTCAAGAGAAATATTTACAAGCTTATATCTCTAAAAATAGACAGCATCAGCAGCCTAGCCTACATCTATTTGGTGATGGTCATTTGCGCGAGCAATTGGAACAACTTGCCAATAACTTTGGTATTGCATCTTCCGTTGTTTTTCATGGTAGTGTTTCTAACAGTCAGGTAGAAGAGGCGATCGCTTCATGTCATCTGTTTGCTTTTACTTCTCATATTGAAGGCCAATGTCTAGCCGCTTTAGAAATTTTGGGTTGTGGTAGACCAATTGTTGCGACAGATGCAGGTGCATTGCCAGAGATTTTAGCTGATTCTCGTCTTGGTAGAATAGTACAGCCTGCTAACCCGAATAATTTTGCTAATAGTTTGATGGAAATGGCAAAATTAATAGAGCAACAGTCAATGTCACCAGAAATGATTCGTTCAGCTTATCTTGAACGATATGCTCCTGAAAAAGTTGGCGCTCATTATGAAAATTTATTAACTTCTTTATACCAGAATAATTACTAATATTAATATATTGAATTTATGAATAAACCAAAAGTTTTAGTGGCACAACCAGGGGCCAGAAAACACTATCAAGAACCTCTCCTATTTTATCGTTGGGGTATTTTAGATAGACTTTACACAGATTTTTACTCTGGTCATAATGCGCTAGCGAACTTATTACGCCATCCTATAATTTATAAACATTTACCAAGCTTGCTTAAAAAAGGTCTAGATAGATATGAACCAGGTTTAAAAGATGCTAGTGTCACTCATTTCCCATTATTAGCTTATCAAGTCTTAAAAGCTATAAATAAAGCTTCAATAGAAGAAACAGGAAAAATATATGTTTGGTCAGGACAAGAATTATGTCGACGCTTCATAAATTCTGGTTTAGGAAATGCCAATATTATCTATGGATTTAATAGTACCTCTATTGAATTTTTTGAATACGCAAAACAACACGGACTCTGTTGTATTTTAGATCAAACACAAGCTGAACGTTCACTTGTGCATAAACTTTTGCAAGAAGAGGAAGAGCGTTGGCCAGGTTGGTCATTATCACCTTTTATAGTTAATGATGGTGATTTAAAACTATTACAGCGAGAGCAAGGTGAGCAAGACTTGGCAGACAAGATTATTTGTGGCTCTAGTTTTGTTAAAAACTCATTAATAGCTAGGGGAGTTAATGCCAACAAAATATTTGTAGTTTCATTAGGTCGTCTCAAAGATGAAAAAAGTCTACACCAACCAATCATTCTAAACCCACAAGAGCGAGGAAACGAGTTAAGAATATTATTTGCTGGATCAGTTGGACTGCGAAAGGGGATTCCCTATTTACTAGAAGCTTTACGAAAAATTAAAGGAAAAATACCTTTTATTTGTAAAATTGCAGGTAGCTTGGAAATTAAGCCTGAGCGTATTACTGAATATAGTGATGTGTGCGAATTTTTAGGAAGAGTTTCTCGCTCTCATATTAAAGATTTATACACATGGGCAGATGTATTTGTATTACCTTCGATTTGTGAAGGCTCGGCAATGGTGACTTATGAAGCGATGAGTTCGGGATTACCTATTATTACTACTCCTAACTCAGGTTCTATTGTCAGAGATGAAATTGATGGTTTTATAATACCCGTTAGAGACATAGAAGCAATTGCTGATAGACTTTTAAAAATTTACACGTTAAGAAAAAGTTTTGAACAAATAGCTAATACTAAAGAAAATTTAAAATATGTTATGAAAGAATCAGAAAATAAATTACACCAGATAATATCTGACTGTCATGGCTGAAACATATCGGGATCTGCTAGTTCTAATTTGTCTTGGTTTATTAAGTTGGGGTGTAATTAGGGTAGAACGAATATATCAATATCCATTTTTCATGGGCAGTCTGTTTCTTTCCTTTATTCTGCCTCAAGCATTTTCTTTGGTTAGTAATCCTGGCGCAGCAATCACTCCAGAAGCTCTAGAAAGGGTATTATTGGTGTCATGCCTCTGCGCTGCTGCTTGCTGGCTCGGTTATGAAATCAAACCAAATCCAAAATGGTTGGCAAAGCTAAATGTTGTTTTAGATGAGCGGAAGTTATTTAGAGCAGGATTTGCCCTGATGCTTCAGGGATATTTATTTAATATTCTACTTGCTCGTACAATAGCAGCAAGTAATGGCGTATTAGAGTCAGGGACTTCAGCCACTATATTTATTTTTTTTGGTAATGTTATCTACATTGCTTTTGCAATTTTTCTTTTACAAACACTCAAGCGCCCAAAAGCTATTAATTTTATTTGTACAGTACTCTCTGGTTATATTCCATTGCAAACTGTTCTGATAGGTCGTAGGCAACCCACAATGACATTTATAATTTTTATAGGTATTTCATTGTGGCTAGTTCACCACTATATACCTCCGAGATGGGCAGTTGTCACGTCTATAGTCATGATAACTTTTCTCATTCCTTTGTTTGCTGAGTTACGTGGTGAATTTTGGAACTTGGTTTTTAGTGGTAAATGGCAGGAAATATTAACAGCAAGTCAAAGAGCATTTGCAGGGCAGCAAAAAGGTGACATACTAGAACTAAGAAATGCAGCATTTTTAATGGATGCAACTGAGCATACAGGTCTGTATGGATATGGGAGTGGCTGGTGGGATAGCATAGTGTTTCAGTATGTACCTGGGCAAATTGTAGGTTTTGAATTTAAAAAATCGCTACAATTTAAGCTGGTCACACCAGAGACACTTAAAAAATTATATGGCTATGAAATTCCTGGGGGTACTACACCTACTGGTGTTGGTGATTCTTTTACGGAATTTGGTTACTTTGGATGTATTGTCTTTGGTCTGATAGGATATTTTTTTAAACATCTTTGGATATCTGCTGTTTATCAGAAAAGTACTGCTAGTAGACTTCTGTATATGGGATTGGTTAGTCCAGCGATGGTAGGCATAACACATGGGATAGGAAGATTTTGGCAAGAGGCAATATTTCAAGTGAGTTTTGTTTGCTTAGTCGCCTACTATTCTAGAACTAAATACAATTACCATAGATAGACTCGTAATTCAAAATACTAAAAGATAGAGCATGAGAAGTATAAGGCAGTAGCATCTTCAATAATATATATCGTTTGAATCACTAACTTAAATTTCAAATAAGAAAATACCATATATAAACAGGTTTTTTAAATGAGGATACTCAATCTAATTCAGTGCCTAAATTTAGGCGGAATGGAGCAAGCATCATATATTTTGATGCGAGAGACACAAAATAAAAGTATTGATTGGCAGGTACAAAGCGTAACTTCTGCTGGTGAAGGCAAAGAAATTCTTGCTGAAATTAATATTCCGGTATTTGATAACCTTTATGAAGGAAAATTTGGTTATAAATCTCATTTAGATTTGAAAAAAAAAGTTAAAAACTTTTCTGCTGACATTATTTTGGTGACTGGTCCAACTTTAACAGGCTGTATGAGTGTTAAATCGCATCCATGCAAAAAAGTTTTAGCCATCCATTTTTGTCACAAATCAGGATTTTTTAATTTTCTTAAATGGAAAGCATTTTATCAAATATTTCAGCCTGATTATCAGGCAATTATTTATCATTCCCCATATATTCTTGAAGAAGCAAAAAAAATTGCGCCTCAATTACAACATAAGTTTCATTTGATTGAATATTCGACACAGAGATGTTCAGCTACTACTATTTCTGAAAGAGATATAGCTTGTAAATCTCTGGGCATTCCAGCTAATGCTTTTGTTATAGGAAATGCTGGATGGCTTATCCAGCGTAAGAGATTTGATATTTTTCTTGAGGTATGTTCTAAAATTTCAAACTGTAATAATCAACAATTAATTTTTCTAATTGCTGGAGACGGACCATTACGTGGAGAACTAGAAGTATTAGCAGCTAAATTGGGTATTTCTGGAAAGGTTAAATTTATTGGTTGGCAAAAAGATTTGAGCAGCTTTTATAAAAGTCTAAACTTGCTACTTTTTAACTCAGATTCTGATGCTTTTGGTCGTACAGTTATGGAAGCTATGGGATATGGTGTTCCAGTTGTTGCTTCTGTTGTAGAGGGAGGTACTGATTCTATTCTAACTAATGGGAAAAATGGATATTTGATTCGAGAACATAATGTAGATTTACTCAGTGAGTGCTGCTTAGAATTGATTAACAATAAGGATACTTATCAACAATTTCAAAGGCAATCGTTAGAAGTTGTTAAAAGCCGTTTTACTAATGAATTATTTGTACAAAAGTATTTAGATGTCTTTAATACAGTTCTTAAATCTTAAAATATTTAAATTCCTCATCCAACCAAATATAATAAATTTTTCTACAGGCAGGTTCTTTATCAAAGATTAGCTGTTTTTAGCATATTTAAGAGGTACGATAAATGCATATTGTCATAATATTCATTAACATAGGGCATTATCACTTAATCCGTTTACAAGCAGCTTATGAAGTTTGCAAACAAAAAGGATGGCAGTTGACAGCTATACAAGTCACTGATGATAACCTAGATCATCCATGGGGAGATTTTATTAGGGAACTTTCCATGCCTGTCAAAACTTTGTTACCTGTCGCTTCAAATATTTATGATACTCGTAGAGATACCTTTTCATCAGTTGCAGGTAAAGTTTTGCAAGGCTGTTTGAATGAGTTACAACCTGATGTGGTATTTTTGCCTGGATGGTCTTTCTCTGTTGCAAAAGCAGGTTTAAAGTGGTGCCGCAGTTGTAATGCTCTGCCGATAGTTATGTCTGAGAGTAAGGAAGATGATGCACCCAGAGTTTGGTGGCAGGAAGCAATTAAGTCATGGATTATCAAAAAAAATAAAGCAGCATTAGTAGGTGGAAAACCCCACAAACGTTATTTGAGTAAGTTAGGTATGTCTCCTAATGCTATATTCATGGGTTACGACATAGTTGGTAATGATATTTTTCATCCTCAGAAAATAAAGTTTCTTTTCACTCCCTTGGAAAAACCATATTTCTTGGCGATTAACCGTTTTGTCGCAAAGAAAAATCTACGATTTCTGATCTCATCTTACGCAGCTTATAGACAATTAGTAGGTGTTAGTGGATGGGATTTAGTTATTTGTGGCGATGGCGGTCTTCGTCCCCAGATAGAACAACAGATTGGCGATCTGGGCTTAGAAGATTTTATTCATCTTCCTGGTTTTTTGAAAGAAGATGAACTCCTTCCTTACTTTGCTCATGCTAGTTGCTTCATCCATACCAGCATTCAAGAGCAATGGGGGTTAGTAGTTAATGAAGCAATGGCAGCAGGTTTACCTGTCCTGGTTTCTAAACGCTGTGGCTGTTTCGAGGATTTAGTTCTAGAAGGCGTAAATGGGTTTGGTTTTGACCCAGAAAATCAAGCACAATTGACAGAACTCATGGTCAAAATTAGCTCAGGAGAATTGGACTTACAAGCTATGAGCAAAGCTTCCTTAGAACATATTCAAACATTTTCTCCAGATTACTTTGGGCAAGGGTTAATGCAGGCAGTCGAATACGCTTTAGCACATCACTAACTCTAACTATATTATGAAAATTCTTATAGTTATTCCTGCTCTAGGCCCTATTTATGGGGGTCCAACAAAGAGTGTAATTGAGCTTGCTCAAGCACTTGGTAAAAAAGGTATTAATGTTGATATTGTTGCTACAACTGCCAATGGTTCTAATAGTTTGGATGTTCCGACTCTAATATGGATTGACGAAAAATATTATCGAATCCAGTACTTCCCTTATTGGAACTTTCTCGATTACAAAATTACTTTGTCTCTAACTAGTTGGTTATTTCAGCATGTTGCTGATTATCATCTAGTACACACTAACGCTATTTTTTCCTATCCCGTTTTACCTGCTCATTGGGCTTGTCAGATACACCGCATACCCTATATTATGACTCCTCATGGCATGTTGGAACCTTGGGCATTAGCTTATAAAGCTGGGAAAAAGCGCTTTTACTTTAATTTACTTGAAAAACCTGCTCTCCAGCGTGCTAGTACAATCCAAATGCTGGCGTCAACGGAAGCAAAAAGAATAGAACCACTCAATTTGAAAGCACCTTTAGTAGTTGTTCCGAATGGAATTCACGCCCAAGATTTTGCAATATTGCCTAATGTAGAACAGTTTTATCAACAATTTCCCCATAGTCGTAATAAAACACTAATTTTATTTTTGGGTCGAATTGATCCGAAAAAAGGACTTGATTTACTTGCTAGTGCCTTTGCCAAAGTATATGCACAATTTCCTCAAACTCATCTAATTATTGCAGGGCCAGATAATATCGGTTTTTCTAAAACTGTTGAAAACTACTTTGCTGAAGTTGGGTGTCTAGATGCCGTTACTTTTACAGGTATGCTCACTGGCTCTCTCAAATATGCTGCACTTGCATCGGCTAGCCTTTATGTTGCCCCTTCCTATTCTGAAGGCTTTAGCATATCAGTTTTAGAAGGGATGGCTGCAAAACTACCTTGTGTTATTACTACAGGTTGTAACTTTCCTGAAGCTGCAAATGCTCAAGCAGCTTTGGTGGTTGACATTGATGCTGATAAAATAGCCAACGCTTTAATTGATTGTTTAGCTCACCCAGAACAAGCAAAAGCAATGGGTGATCGCGCCCATCAATTTATATTTGAAAAATACACTTGGGAAAAAATTGCTTCTCAAATGCAACAGGTTTATACAAATATTTTGAATAATAAATAAATTCTGGTTCTTTATTAAAATTTTAGACTTAGAGTAGAAATGTTAGAGAAAATTACTCCTCTCATCCTTACTTATAATGAAGCACCAAACATTGAGCGCAGCCTTCAAAAGCTCACCTGGGCAAAGCAAATTATTGTTATTGATAGCTACAGTACTGATGAAACACTAGAAATTCTAGAATCCTATCCTCAAATTCAATTTTTCCAACGAAAATTTGATACCCACGCAACACAATGGAATTATGGGTTACAGCAAGTAACTTCGGAATGGGTACTCTCCCTTGACGCAGATTACGTCGTTTCAGACCAGCTGATTGCTGAAATTAAGGAATTATCTCCAGATTTACAAACAGATGGTTACTTTGCCAGATTCAAATATTGTGTCTTAGGTAAGCCCCTGCGGGGTACAATACTTCCTCCTCGACAGCTTTTGTTTAGAAAAAATAAATCTATTTACATTGATGATGGACATACCCAACTACTACAGGTTAGAGGTAAATCAGTAAATCTTTCTTTCTACATCTACCACGATGATCGCAAATCTTTAAGCCGTTGGTTGTGGGCACAGGATCGCTATTTAGTGATTGAGGCAAAAAAGTTGCTAGAAACTCCAGTTAGTGAATTGAGTTGGGGCGATCGTATACGCAAACAAAAAATTCTAGCTCCTTTCATAATCTTGATTTATTGCTTGATTCTTAAAGGTGGGATTCTAGATGGCTGGCATGGTTGGTACTATGCATTTCAACGGATGTTAGCTGAAATTATATTATCAATTCGCTTGATTGAGTTTGAAAAATTAGAGCAAATAAATTCTAGTAATTAATAATATAAATTTTATTATATTTATAATATACGATAAAATTCATTACACTATTTTCACAAATTCAAAATTTTTAGCAAGCGAATAAATAAAGTTTAATAATAAAAACTTATAGCAACATATCATCATATACAATTCTAGCTTTGCAATCAGTTATCTCACTCTTGTAGGAACTAAATATCTAGCTTCAAGCTAGTAAACCTAAATTTTATTCACAATAGGAATCACATCAATGACACAAAAAATAAAAGTAGGATTTTACCTTCATAATCAAGGCTATCCTAATATTGATCTAAGGTTTCCAGAAAAAGGAAATCCTGGGATTGGTGGAACTCAATTTACAGAAATCTCTACAGCTTATTATTTACATAAATATTATTCAGAAAAACTTGAAATTTTATTAATTGCCAATATTACAGAATTGTTACCATCATCATTAAATGTTTATCATGCAGTCAATGTAGCCGATGCAGCAGAAAAAAGTAAACAACAAGGGTGCGATCTATTTATCTTTAGATTTAGTCTCTGGACAGATGAACTTTATCAAAAACTATGTGATCTGAATATAAAAGCCATAGCCCGCTCTACTAATTACTTTGATATAACTACATTAAATCAAATATCAGATTGTCCACAAATTAAGTGTCATGTTTGCACAGGTCAAGAACAGCTAGACTTATTACGAGACCATAGAATATTTAATAAGTCAACCCTCATTTTTGATCCATTTGATATTAAAAATTTTGTTCCCAAACACGAAATTTTAAAGCAAGGAAATACAGTTGTCTTTCTTGGAAGCCTTGTTACTGCAAAGGGTTTTCACGTCCTAGCTAGAGTTTGGCCTTATATCCTTAGAGAAAAGCCAGAAGCAAAGCTTATTGTTATTGGAAGTGGCAAACTCTATGATCGAAATCAAAAATTAGGAAAATGGGGAATAGCTGAAGAAAGCTATGAAGCTAATTACATACGCCCATTTTTATCTGATGATAATGCCAACTTAATTAAGTCTGTGCATTTTGCTGGTTTACTAGGCACAGAGAAAATTGAAATTTTGCAAAATGCCGATGTGGGAGTTGTGAATCCCACGGGTGCTACGGAAGTATGCCCAGCAAGTGCCTTGGAGATCCAGGCCTGTGGTACTCCAGTTGTATCTGCTGCTAAATTAGGATTACTCGATACTGTAATTCACGAAAAAACAGGATTGCTAGGAAATAGCGATAAGGATTTAATAAGAAATATTTTGTATCTATTAAATAATCCTCAAGTGGCTAGACAATTTGGTGAAAATGGAATTAACTTCGTTAAAGAAAAGTTCGATCATAAGTTGATTTCCAAGCAATGGTTGGAATTATTCATTGATATATATAATGATAAGCTGCCACAACCGCAACCTATGAAAGAAAATTATTTTTATAACATTAAGTTCCTTTTGGAAGGTCTACGAATTCTTAAGAAATACATACCAATATTGCGTAATCTTCCTTCTTTAATGGAGATAGCAATATATTGGCGCAAAAAATCAGGCTAGATGGGTGTCTTGTTACTTAAACACGCTTATTCCTCTCATGAGCTTGATTTACTGCTTGATTATCAAGGGCGTTATTCTCGATGGTTGGCATGGTTGGTGCTATGCATAGCAGTGTGTTTTGGCAGATATTCTGCTGGCAATTCGTCTGATAGAGCTTGAAAAATTGCAATGCATATTTTGTTACGAAACAATGATTGTCAGTAACAATTCTTAATAAATGAATGCTAATTACCTTGTAATTCTTACATAATAAAAAGTTGAGCTACTTAAGATGTAAAAAATTAGGTCAATGTCTATTAATAATAGATGCAGATATTGTGAAGATTTGTTAAATAGTAAATGAAGCTCTTGTCCCCTGATTACTTATAGCAAAATTAACTAAAAATTTTCTTATATTTCACACTGTTATTATTCTCCTTGCTCAACACCCCTAGAACCTTGCTGAAACAAGTGTTTCCCGCTTCACTAGAGGACTTTGGCTGGCCAGGTTCTGATACTGTTCTTAACGAAGATGTTGAACTTGCCCCTGGCTGCTTCACTTAATATTCGTATTTTTAGCCAGGTACATCCTGAAATTGCGGCGTTTAGGCGTTTAGCAAGTTATATACCTCAACGGCAACGTAGAACGCTGTGAAGGAAATTCTCTGCTCCTTATGAGACCAATCTACGGTGTTACCCCTGTAATATCAACACTTGCTCCGATATTCTGCGTTCAGGGAAGTTTGATAATCGCCTCCCTTTGTATAGATGGATTTGTGATAAGTAAATTTAATAACCTTTTCAACGCTCTTAGACGCTCAGATGGAACTAAAGTTTTAGGGAAAAACTTTTTTGAGTCAAATATAAAAATTATGTAAAGTCAAGCCTTTCTAGCTTTTTTATTAGGATAAAACAGTGTTCTTATCAGCGTAAAAACTGTATAGTGCAAATACTAGCCTAAATATTACAAATTGTTACAGTTACCTTTGTATAGTTTATAGTGGCATTGTTCTCGCTATCAAACCAAAGGTGGCCTTTTTTGTATGTTTTTAGGAGCAAATATGGCTCGAAGGCTGCGTTCAGTAGGCCGTTTCGCAATAGGGATTTGTGTGCTTTTGCTGGTTGTTGTTATGCAATTACACATAACACCAAATTTAGTGCAAGCTCAAACTACCCGTCAGCCGCCACCAGCTAATGCGAAATTAAGTTCCGCGTATGGAATGTGGACACCAAGTCAATTTGATACTTGCCCTAAATCCTTGCATGATACTTACTGGGTGTATGGGCCTGACGACACAGTGTATCCAACTTGGCATCCATCAAGCGATGTTAACCCTGCCACAGGACAAACTTGCACCTATGGACACGAACATGGTAGGAATCCGGCAGAATCAAGATTAGCTTCATGGACAGTGCCTTTTGGATATGTAAACGAGGAATTTGCTAGGACTAACTCGGGGAAGACTCGTCATGAGGATCATGTTGGTCATAAAATTGAGTTTAAAAATGATGTGACAGTAGGTTTACCTGGTGGTGGAACTGGCCCAGTCTGTCAGATACTGACTAAGCTTCATCAGGGAACCCATTCAGCAGATGCATTTACCAATAATATGCATGAACTGTTCTACTATGTCAGTTGTAATAATGGCGTTCAGATGAGATGGAGAGGAATGCATTTATTTGGTGCGGCTGGCGGATTTGAAGGTACCTGTGAAGGATTTCATAATGTTGGTACCTTCACCCCAGATACATCTCCTACTTTAGAGAATGAGAGTTTAAGAAGAATTCCTGATAAGGGATGTTTGACCGAAGCCATTGAGCAAGCTAAACAACAACCTTATTATGCTAGTGACGCATACTACTCAAATTATCGTGAGGATTGGTCGACAGGATTTAGACATGGACTTTACAAAAATGGTGATCAGTATCTAGATCATTGGGGGCAAGTCGGTTTTGACAAAGGTTACACCAAGCTCTTTAATATAGATTCAGGTGCTTATTTTAAAGTCATGGGCCCAAGCCGTTACTTTGAACCCACAAAACCGAATAATCTTGGCAGGCGGATTGATATGTGTTTCATTCCTGAACTGGCGGCTTTACAAGGCGATTGCATAAATGTTAATAATTTGATCAAACAAGGTATACCAGTAACGTGGGATCATCCACGCTCTCCGTTTAAAGGGACTTATCGCACAGTACACTTTGATTGGGTTACTATCTCCAATAACACAAGTAATGAGAAGTGGTATAGTAACGCTGCGGGAACTGTTATTAGACCTCAACCCGATGCATCTCAAGGCATTACTATTGAGCAAATTATCTCTCGTACACCTTTCGCTATGTATTACTTTGGTAATAGGGAAAGTGATTTTAATGGAAGGGGTGTACATGCTCCTAATTAAACATGGGCTTTGAAGGATTGCATAAGATATACGGTTTAATAATCAACGTATATCTAAGCAATAGATAATTACACGCAAATGATATTTTGAATAAATAGCCTAAAATATAGTAGTTTTAGGCTATTTTATTTGAGCTTTTCTTACGCCTAATATTTGTGATTGTGCATTACGGACATTTGTCCTAACTATAAAAATGGTAAATTAAATTATTAAATTAACATTCTTTAGATAGAATTGAAACTATAGTACAAATACTAACAAGTCGTGAATTGTATATTAAGTGTTTAGGCTTTTCATACATTATGAGAATTAAAAACCATATTAAATAAAGATTGAAAACAGGCAAGTAAGGATGAGAAGAAAGTTTCATTGCCTAATCAAAAAATATTGGATTTTGGCTACTTTAGGTTTTGTTCTCGCCCTACTGCTTATAATTCCCCTGAATTTAACACTAGCCAGAATCAAAGCACCCCAACCCCAAGCGTTTTTTACCTTGGGTGGTGAGCCAGCCAGAGAGCAATTTACTGCCGAACTAGCCCAATGGTATCCATCTCTGGAAATTTGGGTGTCTTCTCCCCCAGTTCCTGAAAAAACACGTAAAACTTTTCAAGCTCTAAATATTCCCAATACACAATTACATATAGATACTCATGCTGTTGATACTGTAACTAACTTTACCTCTCTAGTGTCTGACTTTGAAAAACGACAAATTCAACACCTTTACCTAATTACTTCTGATTTTCATATGCCGAGAGCCAAAGCGATCGCTACTCTTGTTTTAGGTAGTCAAGGTATCGCCTTCACTCCACTCTCTGTGCCATCAGACCGACCCAAAGAAACCATCCTCCATATTGTTCGCGATATTGCTCGCTCTCTACTTTGGATTTTTACAGGTCGTACAGGTGCGAGTTTTAATCCAACTGTTGATTGACTATAAATATGCGTTTAGACAGCTACACTTTAGGTACTTATACTCCAGGCGCACCATACTGGAAGCAACTTCTTTGGTATTTTGTGGGGTCGCCTTTGGTTGAGAGTTACTGGCTCCCCATCTCACCCTTTAAGGTTTGGATACTCCGCTGGTTTGGAACACAAATTGGCCAAGGCGTCCGCATTAAGCCAGGAGTAAAAGTGAAGTTCCCCTGGCGGTTGACTGTTGGTGATTTTGTGTGGCTTGGAGAAGATACCTGGATAGATAACCTTGCTCATGTCACCATAGAAAGCCATGTTTGCATTTCTCAAGGAGTCTATCTCTGCACAGGAAATCATGACTGGAGCAATCCCAATTTTCAATTAATTACCGCCCCTATCCACGTTGAAGAAAGTAGTTGGATTGCCGCCAAGTCAGTAATAGGGCCAGGAGTAACTGTTGGTCGGGGAGCAATTTTGACTTTAGGTGGAGTTACTGGGCGTTCCTTAGAACCAATGACAATTTATACAGGTAATCCAGCTCAAGCAGTTAAGACACGCAAGCTTTAATGCTATGTTGCTTTTTAGAAAATATCGCCTAACCGATGCGATCGCATCGGTTAGCACTTGAGTAATCATTGCATATTTTAATCCAACCTTAACTTCTGCACACACCGAAACTCTTTTCGACGCCACTGTTGTTACAAAAGGCATACGAACTCATTTGTTGTACTTTGTTGCCGAGGTAAAATAGTTTTTGCACTATTGATAATACCGTATAAGTTTTACGCTCTACATGATGGCGATCGCCCTCCAAAGCGTGTTAATTGAAAATATTTCGTTTTTTCCTCACTGGCGCTTATGGGTATGAGTGAGCTTCTAAAGTGGGGAAAACACTACTGCCTATCTGCCGACTAGGGCTTGCGCCGATTTGTTAGACTGAACACACCAGGATTTTTCAGTCAAATCTCTGATAACGCCAGCAGACGAGGCTATCCATGCTTACAAGTACGCTAATTCTCTCGAATCAACTACCCACTCTACAATACTCTTCCACGCCAGAGCGTTTCGATGAAACTTGGGAAGCCCCTCTGGCTACCCTTTTGGGACTAGGACGCGCCGCTGGTGCTGATTTCATCGAATTCTTTTTAGAGCATCGCAACTACATTAGTTGTCTTGCAGAAGACGACGCCATTACCAGTATTTCGCCCAGTCTAGCTACAGGTGCTGGAGTCAGAGTATTTCGTGGCAAAGCGGACTGCTACGTCAGCACCAATGACCTTTCCTTTTCCGGTTTGAAAGCAGCCTTAGAGAAAGGTCTTTCTATTCTGGGATTACAATTACCCGCTCCTAACGCTTTCATCCCAGAAATCAACCTAGAATTACTGAGAGACTACGCTACTAAAAGAGGCAAAGATGCCTGGTTACCTGTGTGTAGCTCTATTCGGGAAATGGGAGAAATCCTCCTAGATGGTACTGCTCGCTTAAAGCAAAAAGCTAGCCATGTGCAATCGCGCCGTGCTACCTATTTCCGGGATTGGCAAGAAGTCTTAGTTGCAGCTAGTGATGGTACCTTTGCTCGTGACATTCGCCTCACTCAGTCAGTAGGATTTAACCTTTTATGTGCTGATGGTACTAACCGCGCCTCTATTGGTGAACGTGCTGGAAACACCAGTGACGCCAACTTTTTGAGAACCTGGGATTATCAACGAGCCTCCGAGCAAATAGCAGAATCCGCTGGGAAAATGCTCTACGCCGATTATGTGGAATCAGGCACTTATCCCATCATCATGGCGAATCACTTTGGTGGTGTCATCTTCCACGAAGCCTGTGGACACTTACTAGAAACAACTCAGATAGAACGCAACACTACTCCCTTTGCTGACAAAAAAGGCGAGAAAATTGCCCACGAAAGCTTAACAGCTTGGGATGAAGGGCGTTCAGAAAATGCCTTCGGCACGATTGATATGGATGACGAAGGTATGCCCGCTCAGAGAACTCTGTTAATTGAAAAAGGCGTTCTCAAAAACTTTTTAGCAGATAGAACAGGTTCTTGGCGTACCGGACATCCCAGAACTGGAAGTGGACGTCGCCAGAATTATACTTTTGCTGCTGCTAGCCGGATGCGTAATACTTATATTGATTCTGGCGAATACAGCATTGAAAA
Organism: Nostoc sp. UHCC 0302; assembly: GCF_038096175.1. NCBI lineage: Bacteria > Bacillati > Cyanobacteriota > Cyanophyceae > Nostocales > Nostocaceae > Nostoc > Nostoc sp. UHCC 0302. Next base: position 4,357,591 of record NZ_CP151099.1, on the reverse strand, counting down.
TTTATTTGCTTCGGTAGATAAAGGCATTTACTGTAAAAAAATGGGTGGTGGTAGCGTTGGTGCTACAGGTCAATTTAACTTTAGTGTTGATGAAGCTTATTTAATTGAAAATGGCAAAATCACCAAACCATTAAAGGGAGCTATCCTGATTGGTGAAGCCAAGGAGATTATGAACAAAATTTCCATGTGTTCTCAAGATTTGGAAATTGCACCGGGTTTTTGTGGCTCGGTTAGTGGGAGTATCTACACCACAGTAGGACAACCTCATATCAAAGTTGATTCTATTACCGTAGGTGGACGCTAAAAATTTTATTTTAGGGAAAGCTACTCTGTGTCTTGATTGTGTCTAAGTGGTCAATAAAAAGTGTTATGCACTATAAAAACACAAAGACACAAAGACACTAAATGAATAAAAATTTTTGCGCTGCAAAATCTAAAATCAAAAATTGACTATGCCGAATATCAACGAAATTGCAAGTTATGCCAAAGACAATGCTGATAAGCTTGGCATCAAAAAATTTGACATTTATGGCTCAACAGTAGATGAAACTAGCGTACAAGTAGACCAAGGTGAGCCAAAACAAGTTAAAGCTTCAAATCGCTCTGGTGTTACTGTTCGTGTCTGGAATGAAGATAATACAATCGGTATCACCAGTACTACAGATGTAAATCCCAATGGATTGGAATTGGCTTTGAAAACTGCTTACGAAGCCAGTTTTTTTGGTGTTAAGGAAAATGTCCCTGATTTTAGTCCAGAGGCAACTATTCCTATTCCAACAAAAGCCCAGGAGAAAGCACCCCAAGCACCTGTTGCCGAACTGATAGAAAAACTACTGGTAGCAGAAAAAGAAGTACTGGCAGTTCATCCAGCAATTAAAGGAGTGCCTTATAACGGTTTGGCGCAAAGAGATATTGACAGATTTTATCTCAATAGCGAAGGGGCAGTTAGAACCGAATCTCATTCCTTAGCATCAGTTTATCTTTACAGCAAAACAGAAGAAGAAGGTAAAAAACCTCGTAGCGCAGGCGCTTTTAGAATCAACCGGAGTCTAGAGACTTTAGACATCAATGGTTGTATAAAAGAAACCGCGGAGAAAACTATCAGCCACTTGAATTATGAAAAAATCAAGACTGGTAAATATCGAGTTGTTTTATCACCTGATGCTTTTTTGAGTTTATTAGGTGGTTTTTCTAATCTATTTAATGCTCAAAGTATTTTAGACAACCAAAGCCTATCAACTCCTGATGATTTAGGTAAGCAAATTGCTTCTTCTCTGCTTTCAGTTTATGACGATGCACTGCATCCAGCTAATGTTGGCGCAGAAAGTTTTGATGGTGAAGGAACTCCCACTCGCCAAATTTCGCTGATTGAAAATGGCGTTTTAACAGGGTTTCTTCATAGTGCTGGAACTGCCAAAAGGTTGAACGCCAAACCAACAGGTAATGCAAGTATTGGTGCAAAAGTAAACGTCAGTCCTAATTTTTTTCACGTTTTTAGAGCAGCAACACCTGAGCAAGAATTCAGCCTCGAAACTGCTGAAAATGTAATTTTTATTGATGATTTACAAGCTCTTCATGCAGGAGTCAAATCTCTGCAAGGTTCTTTTTCTTTACCGTTCGATGGTTGGCTAATCAACAAAGGTGTTAAGACAAGCATTGAGTCAGCAACTGTTGCTGGCGATTTCTTGGAACTATTGAAGTCGATTATTTATGTAGAAAAAGAGGTGGAGTTAACCCCAGGAGGCGTTTGTCCTAGAATCTGGGTTGATGAACTATCGATTACTGGAGAGTAAGATTTAAAAGTTGGGAGTTAACTATGAGTTAGGAGTTTTCATTTTTAAACTCATAACTCATAACTCTTAACTTTCATTCTCCGCCTCCGATACCGAGATTGATGTCAAACCCATCTGCGCCACTGATATTAGTCCCAATCATTACTGCACCATTTACTTGAGCATCGTGTAAATGAGCGTCTTTTAAATTAGCATTAGTCAAATTTGCATTCTCGAAACTAGTACCATTGGCGAAGGCTGCTGTTAAATTAGCAGATTCCAAATTAGCACCAGTTAAATCAGCACCTTCTAAATTAGCGCCTTTTAAATTAGCACCTTTTAAATTGGCATTTCTCAAATCAGCACCAATTAAGTGAGAATTGCTAAGATTCGCACCTCTTAAATCACAACCGTAACAGGCTCCAGTTGCCAGCAAGCGATTTACCTGAGCTTGGTTTTCAGCAGCCTTAACAGAGATAGGAGTAGCTAAAGAGAGTGTACTAAGTAAAGCGGCTGCTGCGAAAAAGATCGGTTTCATATCTATTGCCCTCTGACACTTGTAGAAGTTTGTGAATACTTAACTTCTACAGTTATATTGTCTCAGATGATTAAATCCTGTCTTCATGCGATCGGGTGAATGTACTGATTAAAAAATAAGCCCTAGTATTCTTCCTAGAGCTAGAGAGTGAGACTAAAACCGTATGTATACCAGAAAGTATTTTGGGTTAAATACTGAGTTTAAATTAAATTTATGCCTTAAAACTAGATTTTTTTAAGTCAAACATCTACATCTAGAATTTTATCTGATTAAATAAAATTTTTACTTTGGAATGCAAGTAATTAGGTTGTAATGCAGTGCTGTACAATGCTTCAAACCATCTACACTATACTGCTAATTTTGGGCTAGAGAACAAAGAAGTTAAATAGCGATTTAATGAAAGTTTTTTATTCTAACTCAAGCTATTCCTTATGAAGGATGCTGTTGTTAAAAACTTTTAAAGTATGGCACTATAAAGCTGGCAATTTCACTTGTGGTTAGCAGAAAGAAGGAATCGCCAAATTATAGACGGTGCGTTAGTTTAGCCTGATTAGTCTAATTCCTTGCGATCGCCATCATACAACTTAGCCCTGTTTTGTCACTCTTGGAAAACAATAATCTCAACCAAATTCTGAGATTTTGATTTAATCCAGGTTTGAAGCTTTATTTTCTAACAGAAACTAAAATTTATAGACGAAAAGTGGAAACTACAGCCCCGTAACGGTTTGGGCTATTGAATTCTCCCAAAGTGACAAAAAAGTGTTAGTCAATTGTGCAACGAGTTTCTCTAATGCAGTTTATTCTTGACTAACAAACTCCTGACTAAGAGCGCAGGCAACTAATTCCACTAGATTTGAGGATGCGATGAAACTTTTCAAGTCAGCGCTCTTCGCAGTCGTTGTTCTAAAGAAACTAAATCTACCCCAAGATTTTGCAGCACCTTAATTGCTACTCCCTTTCCTGCACTGTCTGCACCTTCTTTGAGAATGCCTAACAGCAGATGCTCTGTACCAATATAATTTTGATTAAGTTGTCGCGACTGTTCTACTGTTAGTTCTAATACTCGTTTAGCTCTGGGCGTAAAGGGAATATCTACAAGCGTAAATCCTTGACCTCTACCAATAATTTTTTCTACTTCAATTTGAGCATTTTCTAAGTTCACCCCCACAGAACTCAGAAACTGTGCTGCAAAGCCGCTACCTTCTCCAACTAGTCCTAGCAAAATTTGTTCTGTACCAACATATCGATGCCCTAAGCGTCGAGACTCTCCTTGGGCAATATTGATCGCTATGATAGCTTTTTGGGTGAATCTGTCAAAACCTTTGAGGTGGAATCTCCCCGACATAAACCCAAAAAGTCTTTCAAAGATAGACTCAAAAAATCTTTCAAACATAAACCCTTCCTGAGTGGATATATTGTTGATTGGCTCAACATTGCGATCGCTTCTAGTCTTTCCTGTAGCCAAAAAAGACAGCAAACTCTCCATTGTCTCAGCATTTGCTGAGTAACGCAGAAATTGCTTCTCTTTACTGCTATTAACTAATCCTTCAATCCGCAGCTTTTCTAAATGGTGCGATAGCGTTGAGTTCGGAATCTTGATTTTTTCCTGGATTTCACCCACAGTTATCCCGTCTGGATAAGCCGCGAACAGTAGCCGCATAATATCCAGCCGAGGCTCTGATCCCAGTGCAGCAAAAATATCTGCATACCGAGCTGTATCTTTATCTTTATCCATATTTCTAGAATAATCGAAATGCTGAGATTGTCAACAGGAGCGTTACAGATAATAAAATTGCTTTAGCTGTAACGCTCCTCTTCCATTTTGAATTTTAAATTACTTAAGCCTTGCCGCTACCTAATAAATACAGCAATGCCATGCGAACCGCTACACCGCTGGTAACTTGAGATTGAATAAGACTAAATTCTGGATCATCCATCAGGTCAGAGCTAATTTCGACACCACGGTTGACGGGGCCTGGGTGCAAAACCTTAACATTAGGCTTACACAGTTGCAGCTTTGCGCGTGTAATCCCAAACAGTTGATGATATTCTCGCAAACTTGGAAGTAAATGAGCCGTCATGCGTTCTTTTTGCAGACGCAGAGTCATGACAAAATCAGCATCTTGCAAAGCAGGTTCTAACTGCCAATGTAAAAATAGTTGGGGATTGGGAGATGAGGGAGAAGAACTCCTAACTCCTGACTCCTCAGAAATATACTCAGCAAAAAATTTGGGTAAGAGAGTCGGTGGTGCTGCGAGATGCACTTGAGCGCCGCTAGCAATTAAACTCCAAATATTTGAGCGTGCGACACGAGAATGAAGAATATCCCCAACAATGGCAATTTTTTTACCCTTCAAAAGTTCCAATCGAGGATGATCACGGTCAATTAGAGTACAAATTGTAAATACATCTAGCAGTGCTTGGGAAGGATGCTCATGTTGACCATCACCAGCATTGAGAACACTGACTCGTACACCAAGACGATCCATCTCTTGGGCGATCGCATTTGGTACTCCTGCCTCCTTATGGCGGACTACCATAATATCAGTTCCCATTGCTAAATAAGTCTTCGCCGTGTCGAGAATTGTCTCCCCCTTAGTCATAGAAGAAGTAGATGCGGCAAAGTTCAGTGTATCCGCACTTAACCGTTTAGCAGCGAGTTCAAAACTGCTGCGTGTTCGAGTAGATGGTTCAAAAAATAAATTCGCCACCACCTGCCCCTGCAAAGTTGGCACTTTCTTTGTGCGCCGCGACAACACTTCTTGAAAAGAAGCAGCAGTTTGTAAAACAGTGTCATATTCAGCGGTAGTGAAGTCAGCCAAAGAGAGAACGTGATGACGATTCCAGGTAGTAGTAGGCATAAAATTTGGGAAATGGGGGCTGGAGACTGGGTACTGGGGACTGGGTATTGGGGACTAGGAAAGAGTTTTCCAATGTCCTATGCCCCATTTTCCATGCCCCATGCCCAATAACTAATCCCTTTCAACTTGGCAAATGTAAAACTTTTAAAGCCAGAGAAATTAGGGTGAGGAATGTTAAAAATCCAATTGTATCAAGCATTGTTGTCACTAACGGCCCACTAACCAAAGCAGGATCGAGCTTCAATCGTTTCAACCCCATTGGCAGTAAAGTGCCGAGTGTCACCGCCACAATTGTATTAGTTGCCATTACCATTCCGGCAATTAAAGCCACCCATCGCTCTTGGGGACGCGCCCAAATCAAGGAAAGCAAGATCATCGTGCTGGCTAAAACTACTGCTGTACCTAAACCGGCAAGAAGTTCTTTACGAAGAATTTTCAGGGTATCTTTGGGTGTGACTTCGCCTACACCTAAACCTCTAATCGTGACTGTTAATGCTTGGATACCGACAGTACCACCAGTATTAGAAAAAATTGGCATGATGACTGCAAGAACTGGCACGGCAGAAATTACAGATTGAAAAGGTGCGATCGCACTAGCAGCACCAATATATAGTGCCATGATTCCCAACAGCCAAGGCAAGCGATTACGCATGGTGAGTAAAGGAGGAGATAATGCACCTTCATCGCCACTCACACCTGCCAGTTTTTGAATATCTTCTGTGGCCTCCTCCTCTAAAATATCGATTACATCGTCAATCGTGACAATGCCGACCAATCGGTCTTCCCTATCTACCACAGGGATAGCGATCAAGTCGTAACGCTTCATAATTTGGGCGACTTCTTCTTGAGAGGTTTCGGTTTTCACCTTAATGACGCGATTGCTGGCAATATCTCGGATGAAGACATCAGGAAAAGTAAACAGCAACTGGCGCAATGAAACAACTCTGACCAGCGTACGGTTATCGTCCGTAACGTAAGCATAGTAAATCGTCTCTTTATCTTCGTCCTGGCGGCGGATTTTGCTCAGGGCTTCGCCTACAGTCAATCCTTCCCGCAACCGGACATATTCTGTTGTCATCACTCGCCCAGCAGTACCTTCTGGATAGCCAAGGATTGTTGCTGTTGCTTGCCTTTGTTCGGGACTCAGTTCTTGTAGTAACCGTTTAATCACCCCTGCTGGTAGTTCATCAAACAATTCTGCCCGTTCATCCGGACTCATCGCTTCTACAAGTTGTACTACCTCAACATCATGCAGAGAATTAATCAGTTCTTCTTGCACCTCTGTAGGCAGATATTCAAATACATCAATTGCCTGAGATTTGTTGAGTAAACGAAATGCGATCGCTCGTTGTTTTTTCGGCAATTCTGCAATATATTCCCCCACATCCACTGGTTGTAAGCGATTTAAATCCCATTTCAGCTGGTTTAAATCTGTAACATCAATCAGTGAATTACGAATATCTTGTGTAAGCATAATACCTCCTAATGTCTCCCCCGCGCTGGGAGACTGCCTCACCAGTTCAGAGGAGGTTGATACTGCCATCTTGTGGACTTTTGTCCATAAAATCTCAAAAACTCAATATCGATATTTAATTAAGACATCGCTAAGTAATAATATTAACCCGGAATGGTGTTATTCGGTAGCTACTTATTAGTAGTATTCCCCATTAGTAGGATTTTGCACAATTGGGCAACATTTTGCCTTGCTTTTTATATATTTTCTATAAAACTTAGAGTAGATTTTACTACTACTACTATTTATCTCAAGCTCATCAACGAATATACAGACAAAGTTTATAAATTTAAAGTCTTTACAACATCAGTAATAACCAGTATCTTGGTAATGACATCTGCACAAGGGCAATTATTCATCGTCAAGTTGACAGATGTTTCTTGTCTCTGTATGGTTGAATAAACTAACAAATAAGCCTGTCATAACTATCTTTGCGATCGCTAGTCTGATTTTAGCCGTCACCTAGAAGCTGATGTCTATACCTAGCAATGTCTAAACACACGTCAATTAGAATTTAAGCTTAATCACCAATTATAAGTCTAAGTAAAAATTAAGTTAATATTATCCCCCTGATCTAAAGATTAAGGGGGATAATATGCAAAAAGCCTGTCTAATTAGCAGTAATTAACAGTATTTATTGCCAAAGAATAAATAACTTAATTCCTAACACTTACTTATCCAACAGACCGCTTGAGTGAACCATCAGCATATAGCTCTAGTGGTACTAACTCGTTTTTGCCATTAACTTTAACTTGGGAGTATACCAATTTTACCAAAAGAGCATGATTTTCGTTGTAACGCAGAGACATAATTCATCCCCTTTGCTATTGCCTTTTCTAGCGTTATCAAATTTTTATATTCATAATGTAGTCAATCTGTTTTTAGTTAAACTTGCCTCTTTTGAATGATTGTTGATCCTTCTTAAGAATTATCAAAAATAGTTTAAAGATATGTATAAACTCGTATGCGTGGTGATGAAGATTTGAAAAAATCTTGGATTTTAGTTATGGTTGACTGAAATTCAGCAACTAGATGCCGATTTACACGAGATAATAAGAAACTCATCCCACCCTTAACTGTCAATTCCAGCTTTGCCTCACAGCCACAGGGTCGAATACTGCAAGCTGCTTTAAACCAAATCATGAAAACAGCCACCGAATTGCTAGCTCGTCTAGAGTACTACTACCAGCAAATCAAGACGATTATCCTGACTCGCCAGAATCCGATTACTGGATTACTACCTGCGAGTACGGCAATTACTGCCCACGGTGATTATACTGATGCTTGGGTACGAGACAACGTTTACAGCATTTTGGCAGTTTGGGGTTTAGCACTTGCATACCGCAAAATTGACGACCACGAAGGACATACTTATGAACTAGAACACAGCGTTATCAAGCTAATGCGCGGGTTGCTTTTTGCAATGATGCGGCAAGCTCATAAGGTAGAGACATTTAAACACACTCAGTCGCTATTGGATGGTTTGCACGCCAAATACAACACTGCAAGCGGCGACATTGTTGTTGGTGATAATGAGTGGGGGCATTTGCAACTTGATGCTACATCTATATTTTTATTAATGTTGGCGCAAATGACCGCTGCGGGATTGCCAATAATTTACACACTTGATGAAGTGAACTTCGTCCAAAATTTGGTTTACTATATTGGACGAGCTTACCGTACACCAGATTACGGTATTTGGGAACGTGGGAATAAAATCAATCGTGGAAATGCTGAATTAAACGCCAGTTCTGTAGGGATGGCAAAGGCTGCTTTAGAAGCCATCAACGGACTAAATTTATTTGGCGTGCATGGTAGCCAAACATCAGTAATTCATGTGCTACCAGATGAAATTGCCCGCGCTCGGATTACACTAGAATCTCTATTGCCAAGAGAATCGGGTTCCAAAGAAATTGATGCAGCGCTGCTGAGTATCATTAGTTTTCCTGCCTTTGCAGTAGAAGATTTGCAACTACAGGAACGTACTTTAAACGACATTATCAACAAACTTGCAGGTAAATATGGCTGCAAACGCTTTTTGCGCGACGGTCACCAAACCGTTTTGGAAGACAGCCATCGCTTACACTACGAACCGTGGGAACTTAAACAATTTGAGCATATCGAATGCGAATGGCCGTTATTTTTCACTTATTTAGTTTTAGATGGGTTGTTTCGTGGTAATCAAGAACAGGTTACAAAATACCAAGAACTTTTAGAACCATTACTTGTTGAACGCAATAGTTTACGTTTATTGCCAGAACTTTATTATGTGCCAGCCGAAAACATAGAAGCAGAAAAGTTAGCACCCCAAACTCAACCACGTTTACCTAATGAAAATATTCCCTTAGTGTGGGCGCAGAGTTTGTATATTCTTAGTCAAATGTTGAGTGAAGGGTTAGTGGCAGTTGGTGATATCGACCCCTTGGGAAGACATTTGTGTGTAGGAAAACAGCGTCAGGCTTTGGTACAAATTGCCTTACTCGCAGAAGATGAAGATTTACAAAAAAAACTAGAAGTTCACGGTATTGAGACACAAACTCCTAAACAAGTAGAACCGATTCAAGTTAGAAAAGCTGGGGAACTTTCAGCTATTTATACCCAAATTGGGCGAAATGACAAACTAGGTTTGACTGGTCGACCAGTGAGGCGGCTACGGAGTTTGACAACCTCTAGAATCTTTCGGATTCTAGGTGAGACAGTTGTATTTTTACCATCATTTTTAGATTCGCAGCAGTTTTACTTAACCCTTGATTACCATTTTCTGCTGGATCAAATCAGAAGCGAACTAGCTTATATTCAAAAATACTGGAGCGATTTAGGACGTCCGACTTTAACTTTAATGTTGACACACACCATGTTAGAAATCGGTTCTGAGACGTTATTAGAACTGATGCAGGAACTGAAAGATGGTGTTTGTAACGGTGTGCAGGTGAAATTAGGACGGCTAAATCAATTAATACTGACAGCTGGTATCCAAAGAATTGATTTCCTCCAGGATGCAGAATTTTCTCTAGCACCAGTAAAAAATGCTGGACTACGTTGTTATTATCTAGCCTATCATCCTGAGAAAAACTGGCGCTTAGGACATACCCAAGAATTTCAGATGGAGTCTGAAACCAACTTGGGACTATTGCTTTCTTGTTTGCGTGCATCAGAGAATATCTACGAGCAAATTGAGTTATTGCAGACTTTAACTCGTTTGCAGGGACTGCAATTTGATACAGGATATGGCGGGCCAGGATATCCGGTGACTGTAACAGATTTACTCGACGAAGTGTATACCAAAGCCGGGGATTTAGGCCTCTGGGCGGTAGTACGTCGTGCTGCTGGGTTACGACAAATGGTTGATATAGGTTTGTCAGATGCAGTAACAAGTATTTTAGTGCGAGGTAAGCAAATTGCTGTGGGCAAAGCTTATAGTGAAGCATCGCTGATCGCGGTTCCCACGTCTCACGATGAAATTGCCGATAAAATTAACCATTTTTGTCGTGAAGATATACGCGATCGCGTCCTCACACAAGAAATTATTATCTATCTCGGTATCTTAATCAGAGCGGAACCTCAACTGTTTCAAGGACTGTTAACGCTAAGAGTTGGCTATCTGATTTTGTTGCTTACCAGCGAATTGGCTCAGGAATTACACGTTACTCAAGATGAAGCATACGATTACTTAATGCAACTTTCACCATTTGAGGTAAAAATGCGCTTGCGTCAAGTGTTAGCTGGTTACACTGGCATGAGTAATCTGTTGCGCCAGCAGGAATCACTACACGTTAAGCAAAAAGAAAGTGATATTGCTTGGGTGGTACAAACAGCGATCGCTGAAGAAATAGAAGTTCCACCTGGCGGTTGGCGACGGTTTCGTCAAGGAGAAGGTGCAACTGGCCGTGTACCAAAAGAGTTTTTCAAACAAGTTTGGGTATTGTTACAACATTGCAAAGGCCTAGTAATTGGCGATAAACTAGAGCGCCGCAATCGTTTAGATAGTGAGTTAATGCTATCAGAAATGACTGCGGGAGAAAGAAATTTTGCTCTGTTAGTAGAGCATCTGCTAAATAAAATTGAAGCTCCAGAGTACCGACAAGTTAATATTGAAGCATTGGCAGGATTAGCCGCAATCGCAGCGAAAAACCCCAATTTGCAAATCGAAGAATATATTGTATTGGATGTATTAATCGGTCATGCAGTACGATTAGCATGGTTAGAAAATCATCCCGAACGCGGCGATCGCTATGATGAAGATAAAGCTAGTGCGTGGCGATCGTTCTACAATACCTCTCCTAAAGATTGCGCCAACTATATTCTTAAAGCTTTCCGCTTCTTAACAGAATTTGTCAAAGATTTTTAACTGTAAGGAAGAGTAGAGAGAAGTGATCGCACTTTTGGCTTTGGGATGATAGGGTGTAGAAATATCCAAAAAGCGCAAATTACTAGAGAAAATTCTTTCTGGTTATAAAAATATTCAGTTTAATGAACTGGTTACTTTAGTTGAGGCATTTTGATTTTCTCTATCACGGGTTAACAGTAGTCATCACATCTTTACTCATCCAGATATTCCTTAGTTAGTTAACCTACAAAATCGAATAAAGTTGACGATTACTTCCAAACCTCGGTCAAATCCAGGACAAATCCCGGTAAGACATTTTCACCCGACAAAGTTACCGGATTATCCAAAACTTCTACGTCTTGACCTTGCCGATAAATCTCTACCTTTTTGTTTTTCCGATCAATTAACCAACCCAAACAAGCCCCATTTTCCATATATTCCATCATTTTGGCTCGTAGGGGTTTCATATTGTCATTTTTAGAGCGCAGTTTTAGTACAAAATCAGGGCAAAGTGGGACAAAACCATCTTGCTGTTCTGGGGTGAGTGTGTTCCATCTGTCTTGACGCACCCAAGCTGCATCGGGAGAGCGATCAGCTCCGTTGGGAAGATGAAAACCAGTCGAGGAATTAAATGTCTGACCTAGTTTTGTTTGACGGTTCCACAACCAAAGTTGTCCTTCGATATCTGAATTTCTATTTCCTGTGATTCCTCCAGTTGGAGCCATGACAATCAACTCTCCTCTAGCAGTTCGTTCTAGCTGTAAATCTCGGTTAGCGATCGCCAATTCAACTAACTGCTCGTGGCTGACTATCAGTGTTAGCGTTGGGGGAATATAAACTGCAATGGCTTGAGGTGAGTTGGCTTGTGTCATGTTTTTTCGCAAACCTGCGCTTTTAAAGCTTTACACAGATTTTAAAAACAATTCTATCAGTTAGGCGAAATGGTGATCGCACTGCGCCCTAGAGGTTGCGATCGCTGCTCTCTCTCTATGAAAAATTTGATCAGCAAATCACTTCCTTTGTTCAGCTCCACTTTCTAATTTCTCGTTTAATTTTACCTTTTTAACAGACTGAATACCTAAATCATCAATCCGTAATGAATTAGTGGAATTAATGATTCTTGCTCTGAAAAATTGACTGATTCCAGCATTATCTGTAAACAGTCTTGTTTTAGACTTGTTTTTGCCGTAATGTTAGGTAAGTTTAACCATTGGCTTACCAAAGTATTAATTGCATTGGTATCGACCTGTTTTGCAAGTTCCAGAAGATAAATTTGTGTCATATTTAACAACGGTGAGAATCAAACTAATAACTTAATTGAAGTATTCCCACCTATGAGTCACTGTTAACGCTTGGCGATCGCTACAATTCAAAGTGCTTAAAAATCGCCTTTATTGCCACTCAAGGCTTGATTATTTTTCCTGATCAACTGATCAGTCGTTAGGGTGCTTGTAAATTGTGTTCTAGGTGAACCCTATTAGCAGTGTAGTGTTTTAAACTAGTCAATCTAAATGATAAAATACGTTACATTTAACTTCTTGCCATCAGCCATCCTATACTTGCCCATTAGAACAACCAATCTTCAGACACTTGCTGTATTGTTCACATTTTGTTACATTTAACTTCTTGCCATCAGTCATCCTACACTTGCCCATCAGAACAACCAATCTTCAGACACTTGCTGTATTGTTCACATTTTGTTACAAAAGTACAAAGAACTTCTAGAGACCAAACCCAAATGTTCGGCGGACTTACTGGTTTAACAGATCCTAAAGGCACAGACTGGGGAGAGCGGATGCTAAACACAGTCGCTAGCCAAACGATTCGCCACCTGTTTACCCAAAGCGAGTCAGTAGAAGTCTTTGTGCGCTGCTACCCCTCTAGCAAACTGTTGCAAGGCAGCATTGATAGCTTCAAAATGAGCGGTCGTGGCCTAGTGATTCGTAAAGATTTCGCAGTAGAGGAGATGTCTTTTGAGACCGATGCAGTTGCCATTGACTTCGGTTCGGTTTTGAGTGGCAAACTCACTCTCAAGCAACCTACTCAAGCGATCGCCCAAGTAATCTTATCAGAAGCAGGCATCAATAATGCTTTTAAAGCGGATCTAGTGAAAAAACGCCTGCTTAACCTCACCTTGCCAGCCTTAACGGCATTATCTGATGGTAAACCAGTTTCCTTCACGGAAGTCCAGGTGGAACTCTTGCCCGAAACTCGCTTGCGAATTTCTGCTAAGGCTGATTTAAACAATGGCGAACTTGTGCCGCTGAGCATGATCTTAACCATAGGCATTGAAAGGCGGCGGCGAATTTCCTTTAAAGATCCAAAAATTGAACTTGACCTTGTGCCAGAAGCACAAAAAGAAATTTCACAGACCTTGAGTGTGGCACTGGTAGAAATTTTAGATAATATGGTCGATTTAGATCGCTTTGACCTCGATGGAGTAAAAATGCGGCTCAACCGATTAGAAACTGAAGGTCAAAAGTTGATTTTCAGTGGATATGCGGAGATTGAGCGTATTCCACACAGTTCTTGAGGTCAGAGTCTCACGTAAAGACCACGATATTTCTATGCGGAGATAAGTTTGATCTGAGATTTCCTCCAGAGACGTTTTGCAGCTTGCCGCAGCGAAAAGTCGATCCAACGCCTTGGGCGGGTTTCCCAATTGGCGTCGGAGCGGCTTGCCACAGGTATCATAACTTCAGAGGGTTGCCCACGTTAAGCAAAACGTCTGTTACAAAGGCGTAAAGTTTAAAACAAATGAAATGCCGCCTAGAACAATCTAAGCGGCACTGTAATTATTAAATGTTGAATTAAAATATTTTTAATTCTTACTTTTCTATCTTCCAACGCCTACGTATTGGAATCCTGCCCTTACCATTGTTTCAGGGTCGAGGTAGTTACGACCGTCAATAATTACGGGGTGGTTCATTAATTTCGCCATCTTACCGTAGTCCAGAGTGCTAAACTGCTGCCATTCGGTTACGAGTACCAGTGCATCGCAGCCATCAGCAAGTCTTTCAGCATCGGTTTCTACTAATACACCAGAAAGCCCATGACGTAGACCCGTTTGGGAAACAATTGGGTCGTAGGCTTTGACTTTGGCTCCTAGTCGGTTCAGTTGTTCAATCAGGTTAAGTGCTGGAGCATCGCGCAAATCATCGGTATCAGGCTTGAATGTTAGACCGAGTAGTCCAACAGTTTTGCCTTTGAGGATTTTTAGAACTTGTTGGAGTTTTTCCAAAGCAATCAAGCGTTGGCGTTCGTTAACACTCACAGCAGATTTAAGTAGCTGGGCTTCATACCCATAATCATCAGCAGTGTGAATCAAGGCAGCGACATCTTTGGGGAAACAGGAACCGCCCCAGCCAATACCAGCTTGTAAAAATTTATTACCAATGCGCGAATCTAAACCGATGCCTTTTGCTACTTGGGTGACATCAGCACCAACGCGATCGCAAATATTAGCAACTTCGTTAATAAAACTAATTTTAGTCGCCAAAAAAGCGTTAGCGGCGTACTTAATCATTTCTGCCGAACTGAGGTCTGTTGCCAGAATTGGCACAGGAGGTAAAGATTGATTTTCTGCAAACTTGCGTTCCACAATTGGGGCGTACAGTTGTTGCATTAGGGCGATCGCTCTTTGGCTATTGCCTCCTAGTACAATGCGATCAGGGTTAAAGGTGTCATACACCGCTGAACCTTCGCGCAAAAACTCTGGATTGCTCACCACATCAAATTGGGCTACAACTTCCGGCAATTTATCTTCACTTAACCCCCCACCGGCGGGTACAAGTGTTTTCTGACGTTCAGCGATTCCATCTAAAACAAGCATCCGCACCCAGTCACCTGAGCCAATCGGTACTGTAGACTTATTGACGATGACTTTATAACCACCGTTTAAATTTGCCCCAATTCCACGAGCCACAGCTTCGACATAACGAGTATCACTTTCCCCAGTAGGCAAAGGTGGCGTTCCCACAGCGATAAATAGAATTTCTCCGTGGCCAACTCCTGCGGCTATATCTGAGGTAAACTGAATATTCCCAGATTGAATGGCAGACTGCATAATTTCCGAGAGGCCTGGCTCGAAAATTGGCGACTGTCCAGACTTCATTAACTTGACTTTTTCTTCGTTATTGTCTACACAAATTACATCATGTCCGATATGAGCCAAGCAAGCGCCTGTGACTAAACCAACGTAACCTGTACCAATCACGCAAACACGCATTTCGTTTAACTCCTCGCTTCTTTGGGGTTAGTTATTTTTAAAAAGAAGTTGTCAAATTTGACACTTACAAATATGCGGGAAACCCTGCCACTACAGCATAGGCTGAGGATGAAGTTAGCCTGCACAAAAATTCAGAGCGGCATTGAGCGCGGCTCAATCATTTTTGAGGCGATCGCGAAAATCTTCTACTGTCAGTTTTAACCCCTCTTGCAGAGCAATGGTAGGTTCCCAATTTAACAAGGTTTTAGCCTTTGTAATATCGGGACGGCGACGACGCGGATCATCAGAAGGTAAAGATTCAAACTTAATATCTGCATTTGGGTTTACCATATTTTGCACAGCTTGTGCCAATTCTAAAATGGTATATTCACCAGGATTGCCCAGATTCACTGGCCCAACATAATCGCTATTCATCAAGCGGATAAATCCTTCCACTAGGTCGGAAACATAGCAGAAACTGCGAGTTTGCGAACCATCACCGTATACGGTTAACGGATTTCCCTGCAAAGCTTGAACTATAAAATTACTTACCACCCGACCATCATTTTCTAACATCCTGGGGCCGTAAGTATTGAATATTCTTGCAACTCGAATCTCAACTTTATTTTGTCTGTAGTAGTCAAAGGAAAGAGTCTCAGCAATTCGTTTGCCTTCGTCGTAGCATGAACGCAAACCGATGGGATTGACACTACCTCTATACTCTTCAACTTGAGGATGAACTTCTGGATCACCGTACACTTCACTCGTAGAAGCCAAGAAAAACCTAGCCTTAACGCGTTTAGCTAACCCCAACATATTCAGCGTTCCCATCACGTTAGTTTTAACGGTTTTAACTGGGTTGTACTGGTAATGTACTGGAGATGCAGGACAAGCCAAATGATAAATTTGGTCAACTTCTAGCCGAATTGGTTCGGTAATATCGTGGCGGATGAGTTCAAAGTATGGATGATCCAGCCATTTGAGTATGTTGCGTTTGTGACCTGTGTAGAAATTATCCAAACATATTATTTCATGACCATCGGTTATAAGTCGGTCGATAAGATGGGAACCAATAAACCCAGCACCGCCCGTCACCAAAATTCTCATAGTTTCTTAGTTAATTACAGATATTTTCAGGAGCTATTACGCTTACTCTATAGATTACCCAGCTTGGGTGCAAAAATATAGAAATAGTAGGGCTAATTAAAAAGGTATTTTTAAATTTACCAATTTTTTTACAGTTGTAATTTTGTTATGTTTTTACTCGCTTTATGAACAAGTCAATTAGCAAAATAACAAACATCGTCTGAAAATTGTCAGTTTTTTACTGAGAATTCATCAAATCTTCAACAAGATGTAGCAGAATTCTGAAGTCAAAATTGCTAAATTCAGAAGTAAAATAGGCTTTCTGCTTGGCTTTGAGACACAGTTTGTGTGCTTTACTAACTTGAAACCTGTTGTAAAGTATTTTTAGGATTATTAAGATTCAAAAATAAGAAAGTCAAGAGTTAGAAATTCTTCCCTTGCTTCTCTTGCCTCTCTACGTTTTTATACAGCAGCTGTGGTACTATGAACCCCAGTTGTCATAACTACTGTTTGGGCGCGTTGTGGTTCTCCAAGCATGACAATTGAGCAGGTAAGTTGCCTAGCTAACTGCGTTGTGACATCGCTAATAGCTAACCCTCCAGGGCTTGTACGATTACGAATAAAAGGCAAAACGACTAAATCATATAGTCGTGCTGCCTGCAAAATTGCTTGAGCAACATTTTCATGAGCAATGATTTGAATTTCTGGGCTATTTGCTAAAGCCAGCTTGGACACTAATAGGGATAGATGCGATCGCTTAGCAGCAATTTTACTGGAACTGGTGCGGCGATCGCACACATTCAGCACAGTAACTTGAGCTTGATTTGCTTCTGCCAGCAACTGAGCAAATTGTACAGGCTGTAATGCAGGTGTAATTAAGTTTTCTATCGGCACTAAAATGCGCTGAATTTTTTTCGGTGATTCCACTAGACGCGTGACTGCTACTGGACAATGGGATGCCCAAAGAACGCCATCAATCACATTGCCAAATAAACGCGCTCGCAACCCAGTACGTTTACCCCAACCCATAACAATTAAATTAGCCTTTTGTTCACGAGCAACTCTGCTAATTCCCTCAGCAAAAGCATCATCAATTCGCAGCACTGGTTCTGCTTCCACATTCAATACTCGGCTTTGGGCAGTGGCTTTGGAGAGTAACCGTTCACTTCGTTGCAGAGACGCTTCTAACTGTGGTGCATCCATGTGAGCCGCCGCAGTTGCAACTGCTAACGGTACAATTTTGCCCTTTACTTGACGTGCCAATAATGCCGCCATTTCAATCAAATACTGTTGAGTCTGAGGATTGTAGATAGGTACCACTATCGTAAAGGCAATGTTTATTTCCTCTGCTTTCAGGTCAGATGAAGTTGTAGGTACTAACTCATCGACTGTCGAGGAAGTCAAACCAATAGCTATTCGACCAGTAATTAATGGCCCCAACGTTGATGTGACTAACATTAAGACAATAACGCTGTTTAAGACTTCTGGTGGCAGTAACCCAGCCCGGTACCCCACTAACGTTGCTGCTAACGTTGTTGCAACTTGAGGAACTGACAGCGACCACATTGTTAGCATTTCCTGCCAGTTATAGCGGTAAACCAGTTTTGCCAACAAAGCTGCGATAAACTTACTGGCAATTAAACCAACTATAATCAACAGAGTTACCTTGAGGGTAGCAATGCTTTTGACAAAAGCGGGCAGATCAATCAGCAAGCCCAGGTCAACAAAGAAAATGGGAATGAACAAGACGCTACCAACAAATACCACCTTTTCTTTGACTGGGCCTTCACCCACAGCTTCATTCACCGCCAAACCCGCTAAAAAAGCACCAACAATTTTGTCTACTCCAATTAGTTGAGCGCCCACAGCAGCAAGAAACACAGAAAGCAACACAAACAGAAACTTGTTGCCCTCGTCGTCTCCTGAGCGCCGGAAAAATGCTTTGCCTATCCAATCAAAGCCCACCAAAACGGCAACGGAGTAAATAGTTAACCAACCAGACAAAGTGAGTAGATTAGCAAAGCTGAATACTTTAGCATGACCGACAGCTACACAAATGCCTAATATCAGCACTGCACCCACATCTGTAAAAATCGTGGCTCCCATTGTGATTGTGACAGCTTCGTTGTTTCCCACTCCCAAGCGGCTAATAATTGGATATGCCAAAAGAGTATAGGAAGCAAATAGAGAGCCAATTAATATTGAGGTATTCCAGCCAAAACCTAAAATCCGCCCAATTAACGTTCCTATCACCAGAGGTATACAGAAGGTAAAGCTGCCAAACCCAAAGGAGCGACCTTTCCTGCGGCGGAACTGTTCTAAATCAATTTCTAGCCCTGCTACAAATATTAAGTAAACTAACCCAATCTCAGATAGCAGATTAATCATTAGCGAGTCGGACTGGAATAAATTCCAACCTGAAGGGCCAAGTACTACCCCAGAGAAAACCAAACCCACTAATCCTGGTAGTCTTAGCCGTTCAAATAAGATGGGTACAACTAAAATAACCAGCAGTAAAATAGCAAAGGAAACAATTGGTTCCTTGCCAAGAACTTGGGTAGTTGGTTCCAAAGCAAGAACTTGTAACACGAGTTCCATAGGTAGCACTTGAAGGGGCTATGGTAAAGCTGAGATTACCCTTTAAGCGATCGCCTAAAGGATATAAGGTAGAAGCTACTTTAACAAAAAATAAAAAAATCCTAACTTACACTACCTAGGCAATTGTCTAGGTACTAACTACCTACGGGTGGATTTGACTTAAAATGAACCGCAAGCGATCATAGTCGTCTTTAAGCAACACGCTAAGTGTACGTCCAGCTTTTATTAACCATTCTCGGTCAGCTTTGCGTAACTGGTAAACGTCTCGAATGGCAGCTGCGGTCAAGGACTCAACTGGCGCACCATTAATAGAAAGTAGTGTCCGCAAAAAATCTAATTCTTCAGTAAATTTAATTATAGCTTCTGGTTGACACTGATAAACAGCTTGATGTATCTGTGGAGGACGAGGTGGTAGATACTGATACACTCTTTGATTAGAACCTATCATCAGCGACGTCTGTTCAAATCCCACAATTGCAGCTCGAAATTCAGTTCTGAGCATGGCAAATATTTGGGGTTGTTCCTCGCGCAAATCTTGCAAGGACAATCCCAAAGCCCGCGCCCTATGCACAGAATCTATAGGCATCGTTGTAGCATAATATACTATAGCATAAACTTGATTGCCCGATTCTTCATCCACAGAACAGACCCAACTACCAAAAGGTGGCATGGAGGGAAAGCTCAAATCTTCCGGCTCCAGACACTGTGCTAAAAATTCAGTAGTTGTAGTCTCGATCACCTCCGCAATGTGATTCGGGTGGCGATCGCCTTTGTCAAACTGTGGTAGGGGAAGGCGCATGGCTGTGCTGAGTGCTGAGTTAGGAGTTATGAGTGAGGATTTGAAGAATCATAACTCCTAACTCATAACTAAATTTATTTCGCTTTTTTACGTCCCGCTGTGGTTTCTACGAGTTCTAGCTCTGATAGGCGGAAGCTAATTAATTTATCCCAGTTACCACCTTCAAATAGTACGGCTACTTTGCCATCACTCACCCGTTGCACGAGTCCTTCGTATCGATAATAGGTATCTGCGGGATTCTTGACGCGAACAGTTGCTCCAGGCAGGATCATCTTTTTACCCTCGCTTGTTTCCTGATTAATAGCTTAATACTTCTTAAGAGTCATTAGTCCTTTGTCCTTAATTCTCACAAATGACTTATGACAAAGGACAAATCAATAATACTTCTGCCGTTGTCGAAAATTTGCTACTGATTCTACTATTCCCAAGGAAATAAAGTTGGTTAGCATGGCGGAACGTCCGTAACTCATCCAAGGCAAGGGAATTCCTGCCACAGGTGCTAAACCAACAGTCATGCCAATGTTAACAATCAATTGAAACACGATCATTGACAAAACACCGATAGCCAACAACGAGCCAAAATTATCTTTAGCTGTTTGAGCAACGTGTAGTAGGCGAAAGCAAATTAAGCAAAAGACAAATAACAATACCAAACAACCAACAAAACCGAATTCTTCGCCCACTGCGGAGAAAATGAAGTCTGTATGTTGTTCAGGTACGAAATTCAATTGCGTCATCGGCCCTTTGAATAAACCCCAGCCCCACATTTCCCCAGCACCAATGGCGATGCGAGATTGGATTAGGTGATACCCAGCACCAAGAGGGTCGTGATCGGGGTTAATAAATACACTGAGCCGATCTTTTTGATACTCTTTCAAAACATGGTTCCAGGCGAAAATGCCTAATTCCCCACCCAAAAGGTTAATAACCGATGCACCAATACCATTAAGGGCAAATCGGCGCCAAGGAAGAGTCAGCCAGCCAAGAATACCCATAACCACTACCCAAACTAACCCTAAAGGGCTAACAGATAAATCTTTGAACAGAATTATCAGCCCTGGTAACGGCCAACTTATACTAAACAGAATGGCAGCAATTACAGGAGAAATCAGTAGAATCAACCAGCCCGGGTTGGCATTTGCCCAGTACAACATTCCTAACACGATCGCCCCAAACACCAATGATGTGGCCAAATCTGGCTGTAAAAATACTAATCCCCAAGGTATAGCAGTGATTGCCAAAGCACGGAAAACACTTTCAATACTAGAGGCAGTACGCCTATGTAACAAAGCTGCTAAGGTAATAATCATGCCGACTTTAGCAAATTCTGAGGGCTGCACATTAAAGCCGGCGACACTAATCCAACGCTGCGCTCCCTTAGCACTAGTACCAGCAATCATCACGGCAATCAAGCTGAGGTTTGTCAGTGCGTATGTTACCCAATGCCACTGAATCAGAGTTTCGTAACGGGTACGAGCTAAAAACAGTGCTATTAGCGCACCAATACCTGCTACCAGCCAGTGCCACCACCAATCAGTTACCGGTTGCTTCAGTTCAGTACTGAAAATCATCATGCCGCCAAAGATGCTGACAGCAATTGGTAAAAAAAATAGTAACCAATCTACGTACTGCCAGGGTTTAACCCAAGACTTCCAGCGAATTTTGGGAAGCGATCGTTTTAATAACATTGTGCAATTTTAGACTTTAGCTTTTAGAAATTAAATTTAGGTATTGAGCATGGGGCATGGGGGAGCAACTACGTTAGGCAGGCAATGCCCGACTTTTGCACTGTTCGGCGGAGCTGTTCCCTAAGAGTAAGCTTTCCCGTAAAGCTCTGCGGGCATAGCTGCGCTTACCGCCTTGGCTTCACCAAGAGAAAGGTAGCAAGTGGCGTTACTGGGCATTAGACATTAAGTTAAGTTAATTATTATACCCCTGCTTTCCCTGCTCCATCATCTGCCTCCCCACTTTGTATTACTAGGTGTAGTTCAGGAAACAGATAGAAATTAAAATTTCTTATGACAAGGCAGCAACTGATACTTTACCAGCAATAGTCAGGGCGATCGCTGTTAATGCTTTTGCGGAAGCTGAATCTGGATCGCCAACGACTATCGGCACACCGCTGTCACCACCAACTCGTGTAGAAATCTCTAGTGGTACGCACCCCAACAGTGGTACTTCTAATTCAGCCGCTGTTTTTGAGCCACCGCCTGAACCAAAGATGTCATACTGCTTATCCGGTTGATCAGGGGGTATAAAATAGCTCATATTTTCCACGATTCCCAATACTGGGACGTTCATCTGTTGAAACATCCGCAATCCCTTACGAGAATCTAACAGCGCTACGGTTTGCGGTGTGGTCACAATGACTGCCCCAGCCATTGGTACTGCTTGAGTTAAAGTTAACTGAGCATCTCCCGTTCCTGGTGGCATATCTACAATCAGATAGTCCAGTTCACCCCATTCCACTTGATAGAGAAACTGGCGAATCACTCCATTCAGCATTGGCCCCCGCCAAATCACTGGTTGATCTCGGTCAATCAAAAAGCCCATTGAAACTAATTTGACGCCGTGATTGAAAGCAGGTTCCAGGATGTCACCTTTTTCAGTTGAGCGTACAGTAATTTGGGCATCGGCTAATCCAAGCATTGTGGGGTCATTGGGGCCGTAAATATCAGCATCTAGCAAACCAACTTTCGCCCCAGTTTGCGCTAAAGCGACTGCCACATTTACTGCTACTGTACTTTTACCAACGCCGCCTTTACCGCTGGAAACAGCAATGATATTTTTCACCCCAGCTACGCCAGTACGATCAGGTAAGCTTTTTTGCTGTGGTGTTTCTGCTGTTACTTCTATGCTGACATCAGTAACGCTTGGTAGCTTTTTAACAGCTTTTTTACAGTCTTCAACGATAAATTCCCGTAAAGGACAGGCGGGAGTCGTTAACACCAAAGTAAAACTAACTTTGCCAGCGTCAATTTTGACGTTGCGAATCATGTTTAGTTCAACCAGACTTTTTCGGAGTTCTGGATCTTCCACTGGTCGCAAGACTTCTAAGACAGAATGGGCATCAAGGATATCGTACATAATAAATTCAAAATTCAAAATGAAAAAATACAATCTTGACTGGCATCTGGACTGTTAACTGAATGCGAATTAAAGTAGGGGCAGTATAGTGTTTTCACCGTTGCTGCCGTAACTAAACTTAATTAATTTTCAAGTTCACCTAATAGAATCTTAACTTTCTTAGGTCAATGGGGATTAGGTATTGGATATTATGCATCGGGTATTGGAAAAACTCTTCCCCAATCCCTAATCCCCAGCCCCCATTACCCCTTATCCCCAGAGGGGGTCCTACCTTCCCCAGTCCCCCTGACTAAAAATCAAAACAACTATCGTTAAGAGATTTTTTCTTAGCTGAAACCGTAGGTAATGCTGCCTTTTCTGCTGCCTCTACTAAAGAGCGGGCGACTCGATCGGCATAAGGACGGGATAACGACCAAATCAGGGGCGATAACCAACCGCGTAGCGTTACAGAATAAGATAAACAAGTGCCACAGACTGTAGACTCTACTTGGTAAGTGACTCTTTCCTCAACCCCAGGAATCGTCATTATGCGAATACTCAGCAGTTCTCTAGGATTAACACGTTCCACAAAAATTCTGATCGGAATTGGCGAAAAGCGCGTTACTGCTTGATAAATTAATCCCGGTTTTGGAACTAATCCGTAAGGAACATTGGTACTTTTGAGTAGTGGATGCCAGGAAACATCTGTTAAATCAACCACTTTTTGCCATAGTTCATCTACAGAAGCAGAACTTATCTCCCGATACGTCCGCATTAGAGAAGCGCAAAACCGACGACGTTTGCGATGGATGAATTTGGATAACCAACCTCGCATTTTCCTAATCCTCCTCCTCGCTAGACACTTTCTGGTCACTCTGGTATGGTGGGCAACTGTGGTCAGCTCCTGAATCAAAACTTTCTCAAAATTCCCCTGAACATAGCAAGTCCCCTTGGCTAGAGAAGCTAACACGATCGCACAGTGTGTCGGGTACAGCACAGAAGTCTAGCTTGGATCGGTTCGAGTCTTGATTTTTCAAGGTCGAGAGCGCTAGTAGACTAATTTGCTAGAGTTTTGATATTGATACCAGAATATTTCAATCAACAAGTCCAAAAAAAACTTAGTCAATATACAAGCCTATACGCATTTGAGGGAAAATAACTTTAGTCGTGTCCATCAATTGTGTAAATCCTTGACCAGTAAGAAAAAAGCAGGTTGGGTAAATTGAGCCTGATTGTTGGCGCGTGTTTCCCCCAAATTTTAAAATGAGAAATTTGTGGCTTTCTGGAAATTGTAATTTAGGTTCGGGAATCTTATGTTGACCAACTCGCAAATCCCAACTGTGGAAACACCATCATCCACATCTTTACCGCCAACTGACGCTCAATCCAGGGTGAGTCAGTTTATGAAACAGTTGCAAGCAGAAATCACACAAGCGTTGGCAAAACTGGATGGTGCAGGTAAGTTTCACGAAGATAGTTGGGAACGTCCAGAAGGGGGTGGAGGGCGATCACGCGTCCTACGTGATGGTGCAATATTTGAACAAGCAGGTGTAAATTTTTCTGAAGTTTGGGGTTCTCATCTGCCACCCTCAATTTTAGCCCAACGCCCTGAAGCAGAAGGGCATGGCTTCTATGCCACGGGTACTTCACTAGTGATACATCCGCGTAATCCTTACGTACCTACTGTTCACCTGAATTATCGCTATTTTGAGGCCGGCCCAGTATGGTGGTTTGGTGGCGGTTCTGATTTGACACCATATTATCCATTTGCCGAAGATGCAACCCATTTCCATCAAACACTAAAGCAGGCTTGCGACAAACACCACCCAGAGTATTATCCAGTGTTTAAGCACTGGTGTGATGAATATTTTTACCTTAAGCATCGCGGTGAAACACGGGGTGTTGGCGGTTTATTTTTGGATTACCAAGATGGTCGAGGTGTTTTATATCACGGCCCAAATCCAAATGGGGAGGCAGCTACTTATAGTAATCAACTGGGAGAACAACCAACCCGCAGTTGGGAAGATTTATTTGCTTTCGTGCAAGACGCTGCTAGTGCGTTTTTGCCAGCCTACACACCAATTGTAGAACGACGACACGGGATGGAATATGGCGATCGCCAACGAAATTTTCAACTTTACCGTCGGGGAAGATATGTAGAATTTAACTTGGTTTATGACCGAGGCACAATTTTTGGTCTGCAAACCAACGGACGTACCGAATCAATTCTCATGTCCCTACCACCCCTAGTGCGTTGGGAATACGGTTATCAACCGGAACCTAATTCGCCTGAAGCCGAGTTGTATGAAACCTTCCTCAAACCTCAAGATTGGATCAACTGGATAGCAACTAAATAGTTCTAAGTAGTGAATGCTGAGTCACCGAACTTCTGAGCGGAGGAAGCCTCCGCTCAGATTTATCGCTGTGTAAAAAAAGAATTCGGAGTTAGTAATGCGATAAATGCTATCTTCACCTATAACTCAGCACTTTCCAGCATACTCAGCACATTTTTGTGAGTTAAACTACTACAAGGAAGCACTTAGCAAAAAAAGGTGACGATTTTAGCTTTAGCTTGTTAACCTCAAGTATCAGCATTAAAAAATTTTGTAGCTGGTAAGCCAACTCATTTACTCTCTTTCTGGTTTACTAAAATTTCTGGAAGTCATTCCAGGAATAATAAAAATCAAGTTTGCTGACACAGCAAGTCTTTTGGCTTACCAGTTTCAATTTCAATTTAGCATTAGTTAATCTTGAGAGGAGAGCCACGGGGGGCTTCAGTGATTCAGATAGACCAAAAAACTTATACAACCCAAGATAGCAATACCGTTATTGTCTTAACGCCAACAGGACGCCTAGACATTACCACTGCTTGGCAATTTCGCCTAAAGTTACAAGAGTGTATTTCAAAACTTAGTCGTCATGTAGTTGTCAATCTCGGTCAGGTTAATTTTATTGATAGTTCTGGCCTTACGTCTTTGGTAGCTGGTATGCGTGATGCTGATAAAGTCAAGGGCAGTTTCCGCATCTGCAATGTGCATCCAGAAGCCAAACTCGTGTTTGAAGTCACAATGATGGATACAGTCTTTGAAATATTTGAAACAGAAGAGGAAGCTTTAGAAGGTGTACCTCGTAGCATCGCCAGCTAAAGAACGAGTTAGGAGTAGTCAGTGCAGTGAGTCAGTACGGTACTCCCAAAGAGAGAAGCTAGCGCCTGCCGTAGGATGCCCGTTCGCCTTGGTCTCCTTTAGGAGAAGGGCTGTAGGGGTCTCCCTCCTTGTGGTAAGTAGCATGGGAAACCCTTTCGGCAGTTCCCTATCTTTAGGGACACCAAAGCGAACAAGTCAGAGCATTGCTAGCCTAAAGCACTGACTCACTACAAGAGTGGTTTTCCAAATGGGGCAACTGGCATTTAAAAGTAACTTTCTCTTTCTCAGTACTGATTTCTCTTCATATAGCGATAAGGGCCTAAAATGGCTCCCCAAGTCGCTTTTCCAGTTGCTGAATCAATTCCTTTGTCGTAGCTGTAAAATTCTGTTGCAGTGGCTTCAAACCCTAAGGAAACCTGCACACTATTGCCAAGATAAGTAAAGCTGCAACAAGTGTCTGGCGGTTGGGTAGCGGCAAACTTATAGCCGTTTGAGCCTAGTCTTTCCTGAGTAACTGTGAGGATACAGCCTGGTAGTAAATCTAATTGGTTGGGTGTCAGTGTATTGAGTAAATCGGGATTATCACCTGCGCCTTTAAATGCTTCTGGAGCATGAAGCATATAAAATTGCACTTGCAGGGGTGCATCAAAGTCATTCCCCTGACGCAACCGCATAATTCGCTGGCGGTAAGGTTGAGCTAGATTGACAATATTCGCTTGTTCAGCAAACAAGGTAATGCTGTCTTCTGAAAACAGATTAACTGGCCTCAGCCACAGGCGTAGGTGAACGTACCAAACGGGTTCTGCAATGGCTTGTTCTCGATTATCAAATTCACCAGCTAGGTACTCACCTAAGGCAATTAACTGTGGCGAGAAGCTCATAAATGTGATGCATGAACAAAAAAACATTATAGTTTTTGGTTGTTCTTTAGGGAAGAAGCTAATGTCCCTTTATGGCTGACAATTTGCAAACCCTTTCTGAGTGAATTTAGCTGATAAAGGAAATTTAGCTAGCAATACGCGTATTTTTAAACTAACAGTCATTCGCCAATTGTGAATTATCTTGAATTTTAGCTCCCTGTTGTACATGAAGTGGTCACCAACGAAAAACCCGAACTTGGCAAAGTAGCCTTTAAGCGAGAAAATAAAAGTACGTCGCCCTTAATATTTTCTTTGTGAATAACGTCCGTACAGTCTCTGATACAAAGCGAACTTTCTACACTCTTCACACCCGTCCGATTAACACTATTTATCGTCGGGTAGTGGAAGAGTTGATGGTGGAAATGCATCTGCTGTCAGTAAATGTTGATTTTAGCTACAGTCCGATTTATGCCTTGGGCGTCGTCACTACCTTTGACCGCTTCATGCAAGGCTATCTACCAGAACGGGATCTAGAATCTCTTTTTAACGCCCTATGTCAGGCTGTAGAACAAGAGCCGCAACGCTATCGACAAGATGCAGAAAGATTGCAAGTTTTAGCTGAAAGTTTGCCAATTAATGATTTAATTGCGTGGCTTAGCCAAACGACTCACTTAGATCGAGATGCTGACTTGCAGGGACACCTACAAGCGATCGCCAATAATCCTAACTTTAAATACAACCGTTTGTTTGCGATTGGTTTATTCTCATTATTGGAATTATCATCTCCCGAAGTAGTCAAAGACGAAAAGCAACGTACTGAGGCACTAAAAGCGATCGCTAGCGGTTTACACCTATCTGAGGACAAACTCAACAAAGATTTAGAGCTATACCGCTCTAATCTAGACAAGATGGCACAGGCATTGGTAGTTATGACAGATATGCTCTCGGCTGATCGCAAAAAACGCGAACAGCGCAAACAACAATCAACTACCTCAGTTGTACCGCCTACTGCCAACGAATAGTTATGAGTTAGAAGTTAAGAGACGCGATTAATCGCGTCTGTCTGTACAGGAGTTAGCAATAGCTCACTACTCATCTCTCATAACTCTTCACTTTAAACACCTAATAGTCTGTAAATTAAACTGTTAATTATAGTAAGTGCAAATGCCCCAATAACAGCACTCCAAATCCCGAAGCGTAAACGAAAGCCCTCTACTAACCAAGCAGCAATACTAAAACAAACAACGGCAATCATAAATGTGAAAATGCCGGATAGCAAGTTAAGCGTGAGAGCATTTGGTACTGCAAATACGAAGTGTAAAATCGGTCGAACTATTGCCGTCACAATACCTAGTATTGCTGCGGAAAAAAATGCCTTACCTGGAGTGTCAATTTCAACTCCTAAAGGCAATTTACTAATGAGCAATAAGCTAAGAGATGTTACTACCCAAACAATAAAAAGCGTCACAATATTCATGCCACAACCCCTGAAACGTGAATGGTGATTGCTGGTAAATTACTGAGTTTATCGGAGAAAAAATTTTGAAGCTTGACCAATTATTTGTAAATTATCAGAAATTTTTTCGCTAACCAGAATTTATTCTAGATATCTTTAGGTTTGGGGAAAAGCTGAAGGCAGAGGGGGGTGAGGGAGTGGCAGAATAATAACTCGTGTCTCCTGAGTTGAAAGCCTTAAGTAGTAAGTGAAGATTTTTACTCTTGCTCCCTGTCCCCTGCCCCCCTGCTCCCTGCCCCTTATCTCACCTTTGAGGAGTAGGTTGGGTTTGTTTGGGTGTTACAGGCACTTGAAATGTCCGTGGTTTGGGTACAGAAGAAATGCCAGGATTAGCGGGAATTACGCTTTTTCCAGTTGGAGGTTGGCCACTTATCCTGGGAAAAGGTACTTGATTAGGTGTTAAGGGCAAGTTAGGGCTAAAATTACCCTGGGGATTAATGCCTGGAACTGGTGAAGTATTAGGTACAGGTGGTACATTAGGCGCAGTGGGGAATGAAGGAGCCAAAGGTTGGTTTGGCACGTATGTCGGTGCTTGAGACGCAGCCGGAATAATTCCTAAAGACACGCGATCGCCTCCCACTTGCCGCAGCAAGTCTAATGTTTCGACCACATCGTTGTAAATTGCAGTTCGCGAAGCATTCAGCACCACAACAGCACTAGGATTAGCTTCAAGATACTGTTTTAAACTCTGTCCTAAATCCTCTTTTTTTATCGGCTGTTTTTCTATGTAAGTGTTGCCAAGAGCATCAATGGTGACAATTAGACTTCCACCTTGTGATGTTATCCCAGATGTCGTACTTGGACTGGCTTTGGGCAAATCAACATTAATCGCTTGTTGTCGCGTAAATTGCAAAGCCGCCAACAGAAAAAATGTCAGGATACAAAAAACAACATCAATTAAAGGAATAATTTGAACTTGAATTTCTTCAATTGGAGTATGTAAATTAACTTTCATCGTCTGACTCTAATGCCTAGTTCGAGGATTAATTTTTTGACTATTGCTGAGAATCTAAGTTAATTAGGTACATTAGGCGGTTGTGGAGGTTCAGGAAATCTGTTTTTCCCTGGCTTGCGAGGTGGAGGTGGAGTGATATTCTCTGGCAAAGATTCCCGCGCGATCGCTGATGTCCTATTGCTAAAGTCAGGTGGAGATTGGCGGTAGAGTAACTCCATTTCATTTCCTGCTTTACGGAAAATTTTAACTTGGTTGACAACAAAACCTTGAAATAAGCGGTAGAATGCCAAACTAATAATCGCAACTATTAGTCCCGTAGCTGTACTAATCAGAGATTCACCAATACCAGTGGTTACCCCAGCTGTAGATTCAGTTCCCAAATCGCCAATTCGAATTGAGCGTAGAGAATGAATTAAACCCAAAACTGTACCTAACAATCCCAGCAACGGCGCAAGGGCAATTACAGCTTCTAAAAGTTTTTCCCCTCGCCGCATCCCTGCCAATTCATCTTCGGCTGTAGACTCCAGCGCTAATCGAAAGGTTTCTGCATCGCTTTTTGGGAAGCTGAGAGGCGCATAGAGAAACCTTCCTATAGGCTGATCTGTTGCTCGTTTAGCAACTTCCGCAGCTACTTCCCAATTATCACGAGCAGCATCTAGAATGCGATTAACTATTTCCTTTTCTTGAGACAAAATTCGCAACCAGAACCACAGGCGCTCAAAAATTACACTCAAAGACAAAATCGACAGAACCAGCAGAGGCCACATTGCTGGCCCGCCCTTTTTAAATAAATCTAAAATATCCACTGTTTAAATTTCCTCCCTCCATGATTAGAGCAACTATGTCAAAGCATTTTAATTTTAGAGATTAATGCACAACCACCATACTCGTGTTACCAAATCGTAGGGTGATTATATTGTGCATTAGGTTTCCAGATAGCAGCAGACAGGATGCTTGCCATAACTTTTAATTTTTAATTTTTTGGTAGCGTCTTCCCGACTAACTAGGACGGTTATTCCCACCGGAAATTATTAGCATAATTTGTCAAAATTAAAGATAACTGGAGGTTCAAAAGTATGAAATTCTCAATCCAATCACTTTATAGTTGGTATCGCAATGTACTTCGTAATCCAAAGTACCGTTGGTGGGTGATTCTAGGAACCCTAGTATATTTGGTCAGCCCATTTGATATTCTTCCAGACTTTATACCCATTGTCGGGGAAGTTGATGACGTTTTTCTTTTGACTTTACTAGTTACTGAGGTATCTGGGTTAGTCATTGAAGGCTGGAAAGCTCGTAAGGGTAATCTGGACACTGAAGCCCCAAACACCAGCAAGAATTCTACCTCCACAGCCGATACAATCGATGTTGATGCCGTGTCTGTCAAGTAGGCTTTTAAATAAAATACAATTTAATAAACCCCCTGCCTTTGGTATCTGCTAACAACTTGCTTCCAAGGTAGGGGATATTTTTTTAGTCAAAAAAAATGATCAGTATCCTAGTCAGACAGGTTGTAGCAAATTTTTAAAATAAAGCTACAGAAAAATCGGCGTTGCTGAATTTCAGTATGAAAAGTCAAAAATTCAATCCTCAAACTCTAATTCTCTGTGTCTCTGCGCCCACCGTTCGCGCTCAGACTTTTCTGTGCATGATCCAAATTCATACTTTTACTCAGCAAAGCCGAAAAATCTGACAGATAAAATTTTTACCAACAGCTATTGATTGTTACTTGCTACCTCGTTAACAACTTGCGCCGCAAACTATCCAGGGCTGCATTTGCGCTCACATGACGAATTAGAGCGCGTCCCCGCGCTGTACCAAACTGATATTCAAAACTTTTCACTTCATCTTTTGGCCCAGCCAAACCAATGTAAACTAAACCCACAGGTTTAGTTTCCGTCCCCCCAGTTGGGCCAGCAATACCAGTGATACTCAACCCCCATGTAGTTGCAAGACGCGTTTTTACCCCTACTGCCATTTGCTCTGCTACAGTAGCACTCACCGCTCCAAATTTATCTAAATCTTCTGGGTTTACCCCTAGTAACCTAACTTTCACCGAGTTGTCATAAGAAATGACCCCACCCCAAAAGTAATCAGAACTCCCAGAAATTTCAGTTAACATTTGCCCTAGTCCGCCACCAGTGCAAGATTCTGCTACTGAAAGCGTTTCTTTCGATGCATGCAATAACTGACCGACAACAGAAGCAAGTGTGTCGTCATTGACACCATAATAATCTAGCCCAGCAATTTCTTTAATTTGTTTCTCAATAGGTAAAATCAAAGACTCTGCTGCTGCTTCTGAATTTGCTTTAGCAGAAACGCGCAATCTTACTTCTCCCTTACCTGCATAAGGCGCTACTGTGGGGTTGGGCAATTTCAAATAAGAGGAGACCTTTTCTGCCAAAGCAGATTCACCAATGCCCCAAAATCTTAAACTGCGGCTGTAAATAATTTCTTTGCCCCAACCTTGGTTTTTAAGAAAGGGGACAGCTGTTTCTTCCCACATTGGGTACATTTCACTCGGAACCCCAGGAAAAGTAAAAATCGTGATCTCAGGACGGGGTTGCCAGATGATACCGGGTGCTGTTCCAGTGGGGTTGGGTAAAATTTCTGCACCTTGGGGAATCAAGGCTTGCTTGCGGTTACTGGGAGTCATCACCCGACCACGTTGGGAGAATTTATCAGCTATATCTTCGATGATATCTGGGCGTTCTACCAAAGGGACACCGAAAAAATCGGCGATCGTTTCGCAGGTGAGGTCATCTGGTGTCGGGCCAAGACCACCAGTGAAAATAAGAATTTGCGCTCTTGAAATAGCGATTTCTATAACTTGCTTCAACCGTTCTGGATTATCCCCAACTACAGTTTGATAGTAGTGAGGAATACCTAGCTGCGCTAATTGCTTCGCCAAAAACTGAGCATTACCATTAAGAATATCTCCCAACAGCAATTCTGTACCAACACAAATAATTTCTGCACTCATGGGATTAGGGATTGGGGATTAGGGGCTGGGCATTGGGCATGGATAAGAGATAAAGGGACAAGGAGAGAAGTTTGAGCGGAGGAAGCCTTCGGTCAAACTTCTCCTGACGGAGACAAAGGCGTAGCTTGCTTCCCCATAGGGGTACGGTGGGACAAGGGAAAATAACTAATACCCAGTCCCTAGTTCCCAGTCCCCAGTACCCGATACCTAAGATTGCCGAGACAATTTCCAGACACGCCATGTAGCATAACTTAGCAACGAAGTTGCACCACAAGCGTAAGTAATGCCACTGGGTATACCAGCAATAGCTAATGCTAAACTTCCTACCCACAGTGTTAAAGAGTAAATAAATAAAACTGTCAGTCTATGAGATAAACCAGCATTTAGCAGTCGGTGATGCAGGTGGCGTTTATCAGCTGCCCAAGGCAACTTACCACGGCAAAGCCGTGCCAAAATCACTACTGACATATCTACAATTGGCACTGCCAAAATCAGATAAGGCAGTAACACGGCAGTGAAAGCCGGGATTTTTACCAGACCAATTACACCCACAGCAGCTAGGGTGAATCCCATGAAATAAGATCCGCCATCTCCCATAAAGATTTGCGCGGGGTTGAAATTATAGCGAAGAAATCCCAGGGCAGCACCAGCTAAAGCTGCGGCAATCAGGGCTGCTGCTGGTTGTCGCATAAATAGGGACACAACCAACATAACTACAGCGGCAATCCCCGATACACCAGCAGCTAATCCATCTAAACCGTCAATCCAGTTGATGGCATTAACCATCCCCACAAGCCAAACAACTGTAATCGGTAAACTGAGCCAGTCTAAGTCAACTATACCGATTGTGGGAATACTAATAAAATCTATACTTACGCCCGCTTTCCATGCACCCACTGCCACAATAACTTGCATAAGTAGGCGTGCTAGAGGGGAAAGATTTAACAAATCGTCTGCTAAACCGATCAGAAAAAAGCCTAGTCCACCTAAAGTGACACCCAAAATTTGCCATTCTTTTTCAGTCGGCAGATTTGCAAATCCGCCCAACCGCCAAACAATTATTAGGGAGATGATAGTACCAGCAAAAATAGAAACCCCTCCCAAGCGTACCATTGGGTGTTGATGGACTTTGCGATCGCCAGGCTGATCTACACGTCCACTTTTTATGCCTATATTTTTAACATCAGGCGTAGTCCAGAGAACGACTACTGCTGCGACAAGGAAGGCAATCAGATGATAAATCTGAGGAGGCATCTGTATCTTTAAATATTTGTGACTGGGGATTGGGGAGGGTGGGGCTCCCTCTGGGGATTAGGAAATCATCAAGACCCTATGCCCCATGCCCCATGCCCTATGCTAAAGCTGCTACAGGAATTTCCTGGTGAGGATATAAAGGAAAGCGATCGCACAATGCTGCGACTCTTTGCCGACAATCTTGGGCGACTACCTCTGAATCTGGGGAAAGCAGGCGATCGGCAATAATATTTCCAATCTCTGTAAATTCTGCTACTCCTAACCCTCTTGTGGTCATTGCTGGAGAGCCTAACCTGAGTCCGCTGGTCACAAATGGTGACTGCGGATCAAAGGGAACTGTATTTTTGTTAGCAGTGATATTTACGCCACTCACTAGCTGATCAGCTTGCTTACCTGTCAGACCGATAGACTGGAGGTCAACCAGCATTAAATGATTATCTGTACCATTTGATACCAGTTTTAAGCCCCGATTTTGCAGTTGATCTGCCAAGGCACGAGCATTATCAATTACTTGGGCAGAATAGGTTTTAAACTCTGGCTTGAGGGCTTCTCCAAAAGCTACTGCCTTAGCAGCAATAACGTGTTCCAATGGGCCACCCTGGCTACCAGGGAAAACAGATTTATCTAGTTTTTTACCCAATTCTGCATCGCGGGTCAAAATTAAACCACCTCTTGGCCCACGTAAGGTTTTATGGGTAGTTGTTGTCACCACATCACAGTAAGGAATGGGGTCTGGGTGAAGCCCACTGGCAACTAAACCAGCAATATGGGCAATATCTGCCAGTAAGTAAGCACCGATTTCATCAGCAATGCTGCGAAACTTTTCAAAGTCAATTACACGAGGGTAAGCCGAATAACCACAAATCAACAGCTTAGGACGCTCCCTCAGCGCCAGCTCGCGAATTTGGTCATAGTCGAGTTGTTCTGTTTGTTGGCTAACCCCATAGTGGCAAACTTGGAACCATTTACCCGAAACGTTTACAGGTGAACCGTGGGTAAGATGTCCTCCATGAGACAAATCCATCCCCATAATTTTGTCTCCTGGTTCCAGTA
The DNA here is from genome assembly GCF_038096175.1 of Nostoc sp. UHCC 0302. NCBI lineage: Bacteria > Bacillati > Cyanobacteriota > Cyanophyceae > Nostocales > Nostocaceae > Nostoc > Nostoc sp. UHCC 0302. Next base: position 4,323,057 of record NZ_CP151099.1, on the reverse strand, counting down.
GGGTTAGGAACACTGCAAAATTCGCCTGTGCGCCAGAATGAGGCTGTACGTTTGCATGAGCAGCACCAAATAAGCTTTTAGCACGGTTGATTGCTTGCTGCTCTATTTTGTCTATAAATTCACAACCGCCATAGTAGCGTTTACCAGGCAATCCTTCCGCATATTTATTTGTCAGTACAGAACCTTGAGCCGCAAGTACGGCAGGGGAGGTAAAGTTTTCACTAGCAATCAACTCCAAATGATCGCGTTGACGTCTTAGCTCTTGGTTAATTAGCTCTGCAATAGTCGGATCACTGGAGGCGAGAAAGTCTGAGTTAGTCCTAGTCACTTCAACTATCCTTGTAGGAATTTGCAAAACGGTAGATTTCGGTTAGGTATAGCACCTAAGTAAAAGCCCAGGGTCTTATAGTTTAATATTTTTGACTGCTATATGGACGCGACTAATCACGGCTGTAATATTATTCACGTTTATTAGTGCTGACTTATTTATTAATTAGGACTAGCTTGAATAAAGTGTTGGTTATCATCAATTTTCACGATAACGTGAAAGCATTGAAGTAGAAGACACGGCGATGCGTAGACGCAAAGCGGCTTGTCGTCAGACATCGCTACTTGGGTTTAAGAAATTAAGTATTAGTTTTTACTAAACAATTTAATCTCCAGCATACACAACTTACAATAAATTAAGGTTCGCTTGGCAATTTTATGCTATTAGACCACATTTTTGCCAGAAAGAGCGTAAGAGGTTCCTCTTAGGCGTCCTCCGCCATCGAAAATCACCATAGTTTCCGACGTGCAGTGCGCCCTAAGAGCCTTAAGCCACTCTTCGGACTGCTACGAGGAGTGTCTTCTAAGTCAAATGTGGTTGACAATGAGGATTTACAGGAGGGATTGGATGCTAGTCATTTTAATGGACGATCAAATCCTTGCCCCTGAGCAGGTTTGCCAGACTTGTTTAATGGCTGATCGCAGTGGACAACCTCGCTGGCGAGGAGGTCAACTGCGTTGCGGACAAGCCATTCGCAAAAACACTGAACAGCAATCAGAGCAGTATGAGTGCATGATGGGCTTCCGCATTGCGTATGTAGAATAATCGGATTTGTCAGCAAGACCAAGTAACTGCGTTATCCTAAGCTCAAGTAACTATTGAAATTTAACCACAGGAGAACGCATAATGTCTTGGCGCGGGTCTACAACAACGGTTTCAGATCGGATTTTTGCTTGCTTACCCTATCTGTTGCCCTTAATTGATAGTCTAGTCTTTGGCAGCTTTTTGCTCACACAGTTTCCAGCACTGCGAGTACTGCTAGTACCGTTACAACCGATACTAATAGCGTACGGTAGCTTAGGACAAATTGGTCAACTAATTGTTTTCTTTGCCTTGTTTATGCTGGTGGTGAGAAACGAAAAAATTAATCACTTTATTCGTTTCAACACAATGCAGGCAATTCTTTTAGATATTGTTATATTTTTGTGTTCCCTACTGCTACGACTTATGACTCCAATTCCAGGTGCTGGTTTTGCAGTAGAAACAGTAGCAAACACTATTTTCCTTGGTATAGTGGCAGCAGTTGGATATTCCGTTGTCCAGTCACTGCTTGGGCGTTACGCAGAAATCCCAGCAATTTCTGATGCAGTTTATATGCAAGTGCGTTAGTGATTAACGGGCTGATACAGTGTTTTCGAGACGGCCAATACCTTCAATTTCTACACGAACGCGATCGCCCACGTGCAATGCGCTTACACCCTCCGGTGTACCCGTTAGTACTACATCTCCCGGTAGCAATGTCATCACCTGACTGATATAAGACACCAGCAAATCCGGGGGAAACACCATTTGATCAATACAGCTAGATTGTACTGGGTTTGGCTCGTCATTTAAAAAAGTCTGCAATCTGGCTCCTGGATTGAGTTCTCGCACAATCCAAGGCCCTAATGGGCAAAATGTATCAAAACCTTTGGCTCGCGTCCATTGACCATCGTGTTTTTGTAAATCCCGCGCTGTCACATCATTAGCGATGGTATAACCCCAAATTTTGGTTTGGGCTTCCTCTGGAGTACAGTCAAAAGTGCGATCGCCAATTACAATTGCTAACTCTCCCTCGTAGTCTACCCGTTGCGAATGCGGTGGATATTTAATTTCTGTCTCACACGGGATGATAGACGTAGGCGGTTTGAGAAAAATTAGTGGCTCAGAAGGCACAGTGTTTCCCAATTCAGCTGCATGATTTACATAATTCCTTCCCACCGCCACAATTTTTGAGGGAGCGCAGGGAGCCAGAATTTGGTAGTTTTCTGGTGTCAAAATTAAATCAGTAGCTTGCCCTTGCATCCAGGGTGGAGCATCTAGCACCTGCACGTTGAGAGATAGTTGTAGTAACCCGTAGTAAATCTGTCCTTCTTGATTTTGAACTCGTACATAGCGCTGCGCCATAACCTTGATGAATATCCTTTTGTCTGCAATTAACAGCTGTGACTAGGAGCAATCCTCAGTTAGCTTTTTGAGAAATCAGTTGAGCCTTGAACCAGAAAGCGATCGCCCAAGGGGCAGTGGCTCTCGCCAATCGCGTGCTACCATGTCCATCTTTGGAGAAAGCTTCGCTTTGACTAAGCTTATAGCTTGATCCATTTGCTGCTGAGCGCTAAAAGCTTGATTCTTACTTAATAGAGAGATTTGAGGATTTGCTTCCAAAATAATTCTCATTAGAGATCCAAACTTTGGCGTTTTGGCTTAATGATTCAAATTGAAAACTGGTAAGATTATAGTTCCTTGTTGCTTCAGATGTTGATTGATGCAAGTATCGTTATCACAATAGCTGTATAAATTAACATCGGCAGCCATTTTTTGTCCATAAGGAGACTGAAAATTATGACCACAGTTTACGAAACAATGTACATCCTGCGTCCTGACTTAGGTGACGAACAGGTAGAGCAAGCAGTAACCAAATATCAAAACTTGCTCCGCGAACAAGGTGCAGAAGATATCCAAATTCAAAATCGTGGTAAGCGTCGTCTCGCTTATGAGATTAAAAAGCACCGGGATGGCATCTACATTCAGTTAAACTATACTGCGCCTGCAACTGCGATCGCTCCTTTTGAACGTGCTATGCGTTTAAGCGAAGAAGTAATTCGCTACCTAACTATTAAGCAGGAAGTTACAGAGGCAAAAGCCGCCAAGGAAGAGGCTGTAAGCGTCTAAGGATGAGTGACTGGGGATTGGAGACTAGTGGCTGGGGACTAAGGACTGGGTGATTGGGCGCGAGAGATTTAATTATTGCCCATGCCTAATAACGCCACTAGCTACCCTCCTCCTGGCAAAGACTAAGGCGGTAAGCGCAGCTATTTTACTGGAACGCTTAGCTTAACAGCCAAGACTTAGGCAGAGCCGTCCAATGCAGTACCTCTTCAATGCCCAATCCTCAATCCCCAAGATTCGGTTCGGAGTGCTAAATTAAAAAATACTTGCCAAAAGCAGTACTACCGCAGTTATACCTAATAGTGGACAAGATTCTGAATCGGAGCTGTAAGCCACTGTGAGTCAATTTGATACATCCAACATCCAAGCTCTCTCTACGGAAGTATCGCAACTGCGCCAAGAGTTGCAACTTCGCGATCAATTAGTGCAACAGCTATCTCAAGAACTCTTCCGCCTGGTAAAGGGTAATGCCAATTTTATGCCCCAGCGGTCTGAGCCTGAACTTGATCTGACTCAGTTACAAGCCTTGCGAGAACAACTTCAAGCTGTAGAGCAGCAGGTGGCATTCTACCAAGAGCAAATTACGGCTCGTGATGCCGAAATTTACCAACTGCGGCAGTCAGTTCAAGAACTTACTGATCGCAGTCGGATGTTGGAGCAGGTAGTTCAAGAACTACCTCAAATTTACCGTCGTAAGTTTGAGGAGCGCATGGGCCCTGTGAGAGAAAAGGTAGTAACTTTACAACGGGAAAATCGCCAACTTCAAGCAGAACTGCAAAGTGTGAGTTACCGTTTAGCACTCAAAAACCGTAACGCCAGTCACAGCGGCATTGATTTGCCGAATTTTCCTCGCCCAGCATCCGGGCCAAGTAGCATTTCTACTCCCCAAAATGCCTAGTATGGCTGTGGAGAATTAAAAATTAAAAATTCAGAGAGCTTAATATAGTAAGCTTTTTAGTAATTTTAAATGATTGGTGTATTTACGCCGCGTTGTACTAATGTGAGCATTTTGATGAAATATTAAGGGGACAATAAATTACTACTAATTGTCCCCTATAAGCCTTATGGTGTTAGCCTCAAAATGTTAATTGCAAAATATGCTTTAACACTTACTTAAGTTGCATTAGCTAGTAGCGGTGCCTAGTAGCCAACTGATTCAACTGGCATTGGTAAGGTCTAGCCGTAAACAAATTAATTGACCTTGTCATCCTTCTATAGGCAGAATAGAGAAATAATCTGCTAGCACCAGACTAAAATCTCTGCCAATAGAAAGAAGACATTTTTTTATAGTGTAAAAAAGCAAACATTGCCTGACTTCACTATCTTTTTCTAGATGAAATAGAAAATCAGCCTGCTAGCACCAGGCTGTTATTTTTAACGGTAGAGAGAATGTCTTCGTAAGTGTCAAAAATTTCAAACACTGAATCAAGTTGAGTCAGTTCCAAAATCAACCTTACACGGGCTTGAACATTGCAAAGAACCAATCTACAACCACTCTGACGTGCCTCTTTCAATCCTGTTACTAAAGGAACTAAGCCGGAACTATCCATGAAATCGACTCCGGCTAAGTCAATTACCCAAAGCTGATGAGGCTGAGGCGCTATAGCAGCCATCTGTTCGCTTAAGGCTGTACCACCTTCTAAATCTATGCTTCCTTGGGGTTTAAACAAAATCACTTGAATTTCTTGTGTGAGAGTCATGAATTTAATTGGTAATTGGAGTACTTCATTGGAAAACGAAAAATGACATCAATACCGCTTCTCTTTCAACGGCACAAAACTGCTTTACCTAGATATTCTTAGGTTTACAGTAATGCAATTGAGATAGTTTTTTCAGTATTCATGTCGTATAATTTGTGTTAACTGTCATCAATATAGGCATAAGCGCCTATGAATTTCAGTAGCAACCGTATCTTTTACAAGATTTTTATATTTTTCCGAGATTTTTATAAATATTTTATAAAAACTGTACGTTTTTTGATTAATAAGTATAAAAGTGTGCTATTAACCGCAAAAATATCAATAGTCAATACTCAAAATTTAATAGTTACTTTAGACTAGAAACTATAGATTGTAAAATTAGGAAATTCATGAATCTGTGTAGCGGCTTGATTGACACCCCTCATAAAAACAAGCAAAGATATAAAGTAAAAGTAAAATTTTGTAAAGGCGGCGGTGCGGGATGTCTTTAGAGCTGATTTCACTAGAAAACATCCAGGAAATTGCCCAGAAATATGGCTACTGGGCAATCTTTTTGGGAATTTTGCTAGAAAATTTAGGCATTCCCCTACCTGGTGAAACCGTGACCTTAGTAGGTGGGTTTCTGGCTGGCAGTGATGAACTGAATTTCTGGCTGGTTATCGGTGATGCAATTATGGGTGCAGTAATTGGCGGCACTTGTGGCTATTGGATTGGTAAAGCTAGCGGCTGGTCTTTCTTAGTACAAGTTGGCAAGATATTTCGGATTTCCGAAGTCCGACTGCTGAATATTAAAGATCAATTTAGTCAAAATGCTGCTAAAGCGGTATTTTTAGGGCGGTTTTTTGCATTGTTGCGAGTTTTTGCTGCGCCATTAGCTGGTATAGCCGAAATGCCCTTTGGAAAATTCTTTTTATACAACTTATTAGGGGCAGTTGCTTGGGCAAGTTTAATGGTGACATTAGCTTTCTTTGCAGGCAAGATTATCTCCCTAGAACAATTAGTTACTTGGGTGAGTCAATTTGCGATCGCAGCTTTATTGATACTAGTAGCCCTAATTGTTGTACCTCTGTGGTGGGAGTCTCGCCAAGTTAAAGAAGTTAGCAGTGAGAAGTAAGGAGACAGCAAATAGGAGTCAGAAGTAGTTTCTTTTAACTTCAAACTCCTGTACAGACGCGATTACTGAGCCAGTGCATTGTGGTGAATCAGCGCTGCGGGAGGGTTTCCCGGAGCAGGCGACTGTGTTAGCGCAGCGTTAGCGACGCAGTCGCGTCACCCGAAGGGGGGTTCCCACGCCACTTGCTTTAAGCCGGGGAACCTGTCTAACGCAGCGGCTCCCCGTTGTAGTGACTGGCGTCGCGTCTGTACTCTTAACTCTTAAGTCGCTGCGACCAAACGCGAGTTGGTAGTCCCCAAACGTAGATAAAACCTTCAGCAGCTTTATGATCGAATTGGTCTTCAGCTCCGTAGGTTGCTAAATCGGGACTGTAGAGAGAATTATCGCTCCAACGCCCGACTATTGTGGCGTTGCCTTTGAATAGTTTCACTCGCACAGTTCCAGATACTTGCTCTTGTGTCTTGAGAATGAAGGCGTCTAGTGCGGCTTTGAGTGGACTGTACCACAAACCGTTGTAAACGATTTGACTGTAAGTCTCTTCAACGCCGCGCTTATAATGAGTAACATCTGCTGTTAAAGTCAAGCTTTCTAAATCTCGATGTGCTTGAATTAGCACTAACATAGCGGGTGATTCATAGATTTCCCGCGATTTGATGCCCACTAGGCGGTTTTCTATCATGTCAATCCGCCCGACGCCGTGGTTTCCTACCACCTGATTGAGTTGTTCAACTAGCTCAACTGGTTTTTTAGGTGTACCGTTGAGAGTTGTGGGAATACCTTTATTAAAACCAATTTCGATGTACTCTGGCTCGTTGGGAGTATTAGCGATCGCCTTAGTCATCTCATAAATTTCTTCTGGTGGTTCAGCTGCGGGATCTTCCAGCACACCAGCTTCTATACTACGACCGAGCAGGTTCTTGTCAATACTGTAGGGAGAAGATTTTTTTACTACTGCGGGGATGCCAAACTTTTCGCCATAGGCGATAGTTTCTTCACGGCTCATCCCCCATTCTCTTGCTGGTGCAAGTATTTTGAGATTGGGATTAAGAGCAGCACAGGAAACATCAAAGCGAACCTGATCGTTACCTTTGCCAGTGCAACCGTGAGCGATCGCATCAGCACCATATTTTTGTGCTGCTTCTACTAATATCTTGGCAATTAGTGGGCGAGCAAGGGCAGTTCCTAAAGGATAGCGATTTTCATAAAGAGCGTTGGCTTGAATTGCTCCAAAGGCGTAATCGTGAATGAAACTGTCTTTGACATCCGCCACTAAAGATTCACTTGCGCCCGATTTCAGAGCTTTTTCTCGGATTGGATCTAATTCATCTCCTTGGCCTAAATCTGCTGCTAACGTAATTACCTCTTCTACACCCCACTCATGCATCAGGTAGGGAATGCAAACTGATGTGTCCACTCCGCCAGAATATGCCAGGACAACCTTTTTGGCGCGACCCATTGATTTCTCCAGTTAGGAAAACAAAGAATGAGTCATTATTATATCTAACTAAGTCTATGTAGATTTTCTTCATGCAACAACCTATAGGTCAATTAACTACAAACTCTTACAGCACATTCTCTATAGGCTAATTTACAGTTAACTTTAATCATAGTTTCCTCACAGAGCGATCGCTTTATATATCTAACTTTTGAGCTTTCTACAAAATTTTCAAGATAGAACTTCATCTACTTCATACGCCACGAAGGATAATCTTTCTTTTAACACCCTATGTCTTATTCTCAATACAAGTTTAATGTTTTGTTTGATATTCCTTAACCTGTATACACTGCTTCAAAGATTATTTAGGTGAAATTACAGAACTATTCATCTTTTAGCTTTGGAGTATTTTATGATGAAATTAGCCATAAATCTTGGCATCGCTACTGCTGCAACTGCCATCTCTGTCGTTGTTGCTACTAAGCCAACACAAGCTGCTGTGGTTAATTACAATTTCACCGTGAATGCCATATCTGGTGAAAATCCTGGTCAGTATTACGGTTCTTTTGAGTATGACGACTCGACCTTAACCGGCATAGGTGAGGAGACTTTAGGAGTTAGCAATGGATTATCTATTTTGTTTAATTACTTAGATAAGCCTTATAGGCAGACAAATGACTTTGATTACGGCTATGGCTATCCTGTAGCCAGCTTTCAAAACGGCAACCTTTTGGGATTAAGCTATTTGGTTGAAGATGAGTTTTTAATAGCAGCTAATTCAGAGACTGCACGGAGAGGAGGAAACAAATTTTACAGCATTCTTAGTGCTGAGTTAACATCTGCAACAGAGGTAGGTATAGTAAGTTACTCTAAAGTTCCAGAACCCTTTACTTTGGGCGGTACAGCGATCGCAGGTGTTATAGGATTGTGGATGAAACGCCAGAAAAAAGTATCCTAGATGAGAGATTATAGCTGCTTTGAGGTTCCTAGTTGGCGCTTAAGCACCAACTAGGAATTTTTAATTTATTTATGTCTACCTACTTATTAAAAAAGCCTGCTTTTGCAGGCTTTTAGGTATGAAGTTTAAGCAGAAATGGCGTTAAATGAAATGATCGCGATCGATAGGTTTTTTACGACTAATGCCAATTACAGATGGAAGGGGAACACCTGTAGATTGATTGTTACCGCCATCATTCGTTGAGATATTACTTGGCCAGCTACTCCCACGAGGTACAGTCCGAGTCTGATTAAATGTCTTACCATTCAAATCTAGTAATTCTATGCTGCGGTTGAGGATTGTGCCATCGTTGATTGGACAATCTTCACCAGGATGCTGTACCGAAATAATCAACGTATCTCCCACAAAAGTTGGGCCAGTCAACTCACAACGCACTGGGCCTTGGGCAAACGGGATTACGTGTCCCGCATCGGGGCCGCTGGTAGGAATGTAAAACAGCCAATTATTACCAAAAACTCCAGTGAAATTGGAAACATTACCTTTAGCTGTGTGATCTATTGTCGTTGGGGTAGCAGCAGCACCAACGTTAAAACCGTTGTGGGTGGTGGTAGACATATCTGTGACACCCCAAACGTTACCCTGACTGTCGAACACTTGGTTATCTACATTCGCAAAACCAGCACCATCAACAGATCCGGCTTCCCCACCTTGGACAAATCTATCCCAATGGAAGGTAAGACCTGTACCATCAGAACTATCTTCAATAATCTTGTAGAGTCCGCCAGACTGCTGTGTAGCATTGACATCCGTAGTTAACTTCGCAACCTGGAAAATTCGCGAATCTGGATAACCGTCGCTTCCTGGCGCACCATCGGTATAAGAAATAAATACTTCTTTAGTGAAAGGATGCACTTCTAAATCTTCTGGACGTGCTGTGGGAGTTCCTCCAGCTAAGTTTGCTGCTAAGAATGCATCGCTGAGAATAGCACCTTGATTAGGATAGAAGTCAGATAACTTCTTATTTTGATAATCAGGCAGTGCTTTCGCTTCGTTAGTGCGATTAGCTTTGAAGCTACCACCATCTTTAGTTTCACCTGCAACGCCATTGCGTCTCGGTAGTGGTAACAGACCATCTTGTTGTGCCGAACCCAAAGCGTCAAATTCCACAGAAGAAATTACAGTTGGCGGAATTGGATTGGTGGGAGTGTTTAAAACTAAAGGTATCCATTTCCCCGTTTTGTCTGGGTTATAACGGGCAACATACAAAATACCGCTTTCCCACAAGCTGCTATTAGTTTTACTGGTTGGTGAGGAAATAGTATTTGTGCTGACAAATTTCCAGGTATGTCCACCACGTCTGTCATCACCCATGTAAACAATTAATTTCTTGCCTGCTTCAGCGCGGATGGCGACGTTCTCATGGCGGAAACGACCTAAGCAAGTGTGTTTGCGCGGGCGGAAATTTAAATTTACGGGGTCAATTTCTACAATCCAGCCGTATTTTTCTCCAACTAAACCAAAAGTCTTGCCAATAGACTCGTCCTTGTAACCTGTTTGAGTACCATCAGGATTGACTGTTTCTGTAACACTATCTTGGAAGTTTTCTTCAGCAGATAAGATAGTCCCCCAAGGAGTTGTACCACCAGAACAGTTGAAGGCAGTGCCAATAATTTTGTTACCCAATCCATCAGAACTGAGGTTAAACACTTGAATTGCAGCTGGGCCAGTACCAATTAAATAGTTTTGATCACCTATTTGGTGGCTGCGCGTTCCCCATGAAGTAATGGATTGATAGCCATCAGTCCGACCGCTATTAATTGCCAATCCTGAAAGACCGTGAAGGCGGCGATTTCTGCTATCACCTTTGACCACAACAAAACGTTTAGAAGCGTTACGGCGATCAATACGCACAATTGATCCGCCTTGGTTATATAAAAATTCTCCTTCTACTTCCAGATTTTTAGCTGAGGGTAAAGCCCAACCAATCACCTTTTCAAAAGCATCAGGGAATTTTTGCTCCTGTATATCAGAGGGAGTTGCTGGTGCTAATACAGAAAAAGGGAAACTAACATATTCGTGATTGACCCACAAATAGCCTACATCTGAGGTTCTACCAAGGGGAACAAAGCCTGTGTAATCGTTGTTGTAGCCAAAATAATCATCGTTGTTAGGAAAGACGCGATCGCCCCAACTAATAATTACATAACGTTGGTACTCTGGCGGTACTACAACATCATCAATTACTTTGTAGCTATCTAATTTAACATCCGCTGATGCATTACGTACTTGCCCCTGATCTATTGCTGTTGGCAAATAACTTTTCCACTTTTGATAAGCAGCTAAGGGATGAGGTAAACGTACTGGTGTAAAGCTCAATGAAGGTTTTTTTGCTTCTGCAATATTAGAAATACCATCTAGGATGGTGTCTTTCAATACAGCAGCACTAGCACTGCCTGCAAAAAATATTAATAGTCGTCTCCGGCTTAATGTAGACATAAAATTCTAAGGGGGTGACACGAAAAATTTAATAGAGATAAACTTTACAAAGCGAGCAGTATTTACTTACTTGAAATTCCATGCAGTTTGAATAGCAAATAATCTGTTATAAAAATGCAATGCGAGCTTATTAGTGCCGCTTTTTGCAGGAAATCCTCAAGCCGTACTAAATTTAAATAACGAAAATTAAAATTAGGTTATATATTGATTAACTCGAATTTATTAAAAATAACTTTTCGCTAATTGCATTCTGAATTCTGTCTTCTTTTTCAAGTCTCTCTAATTTCTACAAAGTTCCAATCAGCTAACTAAAGTATAAAAACAGGAATTTTTAGTTTTCATTAATTATCCAGTAGCCTTTTCATATCGTTATTGCTTTATTTTTAGTAGTTTGCCCTAGCCAAATTTAGGTAAGGAACAGTGTCTGTGCCGCAGGTGTCCTATCCTGGAGATGTGTAACGCGTTGTGGGTGGGACTGTGTTTTTCAGCGTTGTGATACCGACTTATAATCGCCAGCCGATTTTGGAAAAATGTCTCCGTGCTTTGGAGGTGCAGAAGTTGAGTACGCCAACTTCAGTGATTAATTACGAAATTGTCTTAGTGGATGATGGTTCTACTGATGGCACACTGGAGTGGTTAGCAGCACACAAAGAAAAATTTCCCCATGTGCGATGGTTTCAGCAAGACCACGCGGGCCCGGCTATGGCTCGGAATTTAGGAGTAGAACAGGCGCTGGGAGACACGATTATATTTATTGATAGCGATTTAGTGGTGCTAGAAAATTTCCTGCAAGCTCATGCAGATGCACTATTACAAGGAAACGAGAAATTAGGAAGCGATCGCTTTTTTACATACGGTGCAGTTGTTAATACTTGTAATTTCGAAAATCCAACTACCGAACCGTATAAGATAACAGATTTTTCCGCAGCTTTTTTTGCTACAGGGAATGTAGCAATTCCCAAACATTGGCTACGAAAAGCTGGACTTTTTGACACTAGATTTCAACTTTATGGCTGGGAAGATTTAGAATTAGGCGTCAGACTTAAACAATTGGGTTTACAACTTATAAAATGTCCAGCAGCTGTAGGTTATCACTGGCATCCAGCATTTAAATTAGAGCAAATTCCACGTTTGATTGACCAAGAAATTCAACGCGGACGTATGGGAGTTTTGTTTTATCAAAAGCATCCTACATGGGAAGTACGAATGATGATTCAAATGACTTGGTTACATCGCTTACTTTGGGGAATTCTTTCTCTTAATGGCACACTTAACGAAAAGACAATGGCCCCATTTTTGCAATGGCTAATTAATTTAGGCAAACCTCAATTAGCTTTAGAAGTTGCCCGAATTTTCCTGAATTGGTATAACGTCAAGGGCGTTTATGAAGCCTATGCTCAAAAGAGAGAACTGGGGGCTGGGAGATAAGGGAGAATAACTAAATTAATGCCCAATGCTCCACTTACAGTCATCAATATGCTAGCCTAGTAGAGTTAACTAATCTCGCACATTCAGGGATTCGGGTGTTTCCTAATTGGGAAATACGCCTGGATGGAGGTTTAACCCGAATAGGAGTTGAATAAGAATATGCCAGTCGTTTCATTGGCTCAAATGATGGAGTCAGGGGTTCACTTTGGGCATCAAACCCGCCGTTGGAACCCAAAAATGTCTCCTTACATTTACACTTCTCGCAACGGTGTACATATCATTGACTTGGTGCAAACTGCCCAGTTGATGGAAGATGCTTACAGCTATATGAGAACCCACGCTGAGCAAGGCAAGAAATTTCTTTTTGTTGGCACAAAGCGGCAAGCAGCTGGAATTATTGCTCAAGAAGCCAGCCGTTGTGGTTCACACTACATTAACCAGCGCTGGTTAGGTGGAATGCTAACCAACTGGGCAACCATCAAAACACGGGTAGACCGCCTAAAAGATTTGGAACGCCGGGAAGAAACTGGCGCACTAGATTTATTGCCGAAAAAAGAAGCCTCAATGCTGCGTCGGGAAATGACGAAGCTTCAGAAATACTTAGGCGGCATTAAAACAATGCGGAAAGTCCCTGATATCGTTGTGATTGTAGACCAGCGGCGGGAGTATAACGCAGTTCAAGAATGTCAAAAATTGGGAATTCCCATTGTGTCCATGTTGGATACAAACTGCGACCCGGATGTAGTAGATATTCCCATCCCAGCAAATGACGACGCTATCAGATCGATTAAGTTGATAGTAGGAAAATTGGCAGATGCCATTTATGAAGGTCGTCACGGTCAATTGGATGCAGAAGACGACTACGAAGATTACGAAGGCTCTGAGGAAGACTACGATTACGAAGAAGGCGAGTACACCAACTCGGTAATTCCCGATGAGGAAGAGGAAGAAGAATAATTAACCAAAGATTGAAGAATGGAGGCTAAAAAGCTCACACTTTATACTTCATTCTTCATACTTTGTACTTCATTACTTTTTCTTCGCCAACCCTAAGTAAGATAGAAATACTCAACACGCTTGCGTAGTGCTGAGTTCAGAGTCATGATGTGTAAGCGCTGTGCAAAGACTAAGTTTGCAGCAGAGGAAGCCTCTGCTTCAAACTTCTCCCAAAGACGTCAAGGGCAAATGGTAACTCAGCACTTTTAACTCAGCGCTGTTTTGGTGAGCGATTACAACTCGAGGTCAAGTTAGGAATTGAGGCAACATGGCGGAAATATCTGCAAAACTAGTCCAAGAGCTACGCCAAAAAACTGGCGCTGGCATGATGGACTGCAAAAAAGCGCTGAAAGAAACTGATGGCGATATAGAACAAGCCGCAGACTGGTTACGAAAAAAGGGCATCGCTTCGGCAGGTAAAAAAAGCGATCGCATTGCGGCAGAAGGTTTAGTAGACACCTACATTCAGCCAGGTGGTCAGGTAGGTGTACTTATAGAAGTCAACTGCCAAACCGATTTTGTTGCTCGTAATGATGCTTTTAAAGCTCTAGTTAAAAATCTGGCCAAGCAAGCAGCAACTGCTGATAGTGTTGAGTCTTTGTTGGCTCAACATTATATTGAAAATGAAAGCGTGACTGTAGAAGAATTCATCAAGCAAACCATTGCCACGCTGGGTGAAAACATTCAAGTTCGTCGCTTTATCAATTTTGCATTAGCAGAAAGCACATCAGGTATAGTAGACAGCTATATTCACACTGGCGGTCGAGTTGGTGTGTTAGTTGAGCTGAATTCTCAGAGTCAGTCAGCAGTTGGTAACGAAGAGTTCCAAGCTTTGGCACGGAATACCGCCATGCAAGTTGCGGCCTGCCCAAATGTCGAGTATGTCAGCGTAGACCAAATCCCCGCTGAAGTTGCTCAAAAAGAAAAAGACATTGAAATGGGGCGGGATGATTTGGCGAACAAACCAGAGAACATCAAAGAAAAAATTGTTCAGGGACGAATTGAAAAACGCCTGAAAGAATTGACTTTGCTGGATCAGCCTTACATTCGCGATCAGAGTATTTCTGTGGAAGACTTAGTAAAGCAAGTAAAAGCTAAAGTAGGCGAAGACATCCAAGTGCGTCGCTTTGTCCGCTATATACTGGGCGAAGGCATTGAAAAGCAAGAAATTAGCTTTGCTGAGGAAGTCGCTGCACAAATGGGCAGTAAGTAATATTTAGTTAGGAGTTAGGAGTTGTAACTCACAAGTCTTAACTTCTGACTTTTTTAGGACAGGTCAGGCAAACTATGCTGACCTGTATTTTATTAGCAATTAAGTAGACAGAGGTGATGGATATTCATTGATTCTCTATCAAAATCTAAAAACCTCTGGATGATTATTTTCTAAAAAATTCGTACATTTGTACCATATAATGGTTCATCTGGGCAAAACTAAAAGATATGGCAAGAGCTATTGAGCGAATTGAGCGAGATATTGCAGTGCTGGAAGAGGCGATCCGCGCGATCGCAATAGAACTACAAAGCGCTTATGCCAGTTATCTAAGCACTTTGGGGCAAGCTGCACGCAAGCAGCTGATTCTGGCAAGTTACCATCTGTGTACCCAAGGATATCCCGAAAAATTCCTGAGTTTGTCATTAAATCAGCGGCAACAATTACAACAAAACGTACGCAAGTTAGGGCAAGAGGCAGCTGAGCAGTTACTCAGTAATATTAGTAGCGAACAAGTTGAGGAAGATCAGGTAGATGAGGAAGATGAAGTAGATCAGGTAGATGAAGCGGTAACATCTTCTCTATCTCCTGTATCTGTTAGGATCTCAAATCCTCAACGTTTCGTCCCCAATTTGTCTAATCCTATAGAACTGGCAAAATGGCAACAGAACGTAGAGGAAACTAGCCAAGAAACGCTAAAAAATCTTTCGCACAATGCTAATCTGTTACTACAAAAATCTGGGATATTACCCAAAAAATTACCAGAACCGATTTTAGCAGCGGCAGCGGCAGCTGCATCAGAAGCATCTGCTGAGGTAATGCCTGGGCCGCCTAATTTATTAAACTTAGTAATTGCAATTGAAAATGATCAGCAGTCAGAAGATTCTGGGTTAACACAAATCATGGCTATTAACCTGCGGCTAGGAGAAATCGAATTTGCTGATACAACACTTTCATCTGAGCGTAAGCAGATCCGCAATATCTTAGTTCAGCTTAACAAGCTAGGACGGGAGTATCAAAAAAGACAGCGAGAAAGGTCAGTTGCTGAAGCTGAAGCTGCATGGCGTGCTAGTTGGTTTGAATAAAAGTTATGAGTTATAAGTTATGAGTTATTAATTCAAAACTTAAAATTTCCTACTTCTAACTCCTAACTCTTCACTCTTCACTCAGCTGACCAATGACTAATGACAAACCAGATTGGATAAGATTGCAGAAAGCCTTGGCAGTAGAGGCAGAACATGGTTTTACAGACTTGCTGGGTAAACAATACCGCTTCAGTGAATTTCTCAGCTTGACTTTGGGCAAATTTCCCACAGGGTTGCCCCAAACTGAACGCCGCCGCTGGCAAGGTCTTGCAGTACAGTTTGCTAATTATCCACATCTGGCATTAGAAGAAAGACAACACTTAATAGCAGAGACTCGCAGGTATCTCTATCAGCTACAGCAGGAAGATGGCGAGCAGGAGAGCATACTTCGACTGCGCTCAGTAACCGGGGGAGCAGGGGAGCAGAGGAGAATTAATCAATCCCAAATCTCAAATCCTAAATCTCCTATTGTTGCTGAGGTAAGCCGGAGGCTAGCTCCGAGAATTGACCAAAAACTTAGCGATTTGCCAGAAATAGGCTTCAAAAAAGCTGACAGTTTGGCGCGTCTTGGTTTATACACTGTGCGTGACCTACTTTTCTACTATCCCCGTGACCACATTGACTATGCACGTCAAGTAAATATCCGTGAGTTGCAAGCTGGTGAGACAGTGACAATAGTAGCTGCTGTGAAGCGTTGTAACTGCTTTACTAGCCCAAAGAATAAGAAATTATCAATTCTAGAATTGATACTCAAAGATAACAGTGGTCAAATCAAAATTAGTCGCTTTTCTGCTGGTACGCGCTTTACCAGTCGCGCTTGGCAAGAAAGTTTAAAACGCCGCTACCTAGTGGGTAGTATTGTGGCAGCCTGTGGGTTGGTGAAAGAAAGTAAATACGGCTTAACTCTGGATAATCCAGAATTAGAAGTTTTGGCAAATCCTGGAGATGCCATTGATTCGCTGACTATCGGTCGCGTAGTGCCAATTTATGCTTTAACAGAGGGAGTGGTAGCGAATTTAGTGCGACAAGCAGTAATAGCTGTTTTGCCAGCCGCGACTCACTTGAAAGATCCGCTACCAAGCGGGTTACGGCAGAAGTATAATTTGATCGAATTGAAAGATGCGATCGCTAACATCCACTTTCCCACTGATAGCGCTACTCTACAAGTCGCCCGTCGTCGCTTAGTCTTTGATGAATTTTTCTACCTACAACTTGGGTTACTGCAACGTCAACAGCAAGCAAAAGCTATTCAAACCAGTGCCATTCTTGCCCCAAAAGGTCAGTTGTTGGAAAAATTTCATGAAATATTACCTTTTCAACTCACAGGCGCACAGCAACGAGTTATCAATGATATTCTCAACGACTTACAAAAACCTGCACCAATGAATCGTCTGGTGCAAGGTGATGTTGGTTCTGGTAAAACTGTCGTCGCCGTACTGGCTATTTTGGCAGCAATTCAATCTGGCTACCAAGCGGCACTGATGGCCCCTACAGAAGTTTTGGCAGAACAGCATTACCGCAAGTTAGTTAGCTGGTTTAATCTGCTGCATTTGCCAGTAGAATTACTGACAGGCTCCACCAAAACAGCTAAACGGCGACAAATTCACGCTGAGTTAGAAACAGGTGAATTACCCCTATTAGTTGGAACTCACGCCTTGATTCAAGACCCTGTAAATTTTCGTCAACTGGGGTTAGTGGTGATTGATGAGCAGCATCGCTTTGGAGTACAACAGCGGGCGCGTTTGCAGCAAAAAGGTGAACAGCCCCATGTATTAACAATGACAGCGACACCTATTCCTCGAACGCTGGCACTCACGATACATGGTGATTTAGATGTCAGCCAAATTGATGAGTTACCACCAGGACGGCAAAAAATTCAGACAACTGTGCTATCAGGTCAGGAACGCACCCATGCCTACGACCTGATCCGCCGGGAAATTGCCCAAGGAAGACAAGTTTATGTGGTGTTACCACTGGTGGAAGAATCAGAAAAGCTGGATTTGCGATCGGCTGTAGAGGAGCATCAAAAGTTACAAGAAAGTGTTTTTCCTGACTTTCAAGTGGGACTGCTGCACGGACGCATGAGTTCAGCCGATAAAGATGAATCCATTACCAAATTCCGGGATAATCAAACGCAAATTTTGGTTTCAACCACCGTTGTTGAGGTGGGTGTAGACGTGCCGAATGCTACGGTAATGCTCATAGAAAATGCAGAGAGATTTGGCTTATCGCAACTACATCAGCTTCGGGGGCGTGTCGGTCGTGGCGCGGCTCAGTCTTATTGTCTATTGATGAGTAGTTCTAGAAGTCCTGATGCTCAGCAACGATTGAAAGTGTTGGAACAGTCCCAAGATGGCTTTTTTATCTCTGAAATGGATATGCGCTTTCGCGGCCCTGGGGAAGTACTGGGAACCCGTCAATCAGGAGTGCCAGATTTTACCTTGGCAAGTTTAGTAGAAGATGAGGAAATATTGCTTTTAGCCCGGCAAGCAGCGGAGAAAGTGATAGAGATGGATGCAACGTTAGAGCGGTGGCATTTGATGAAAGAAGAGTTGAAATATCGGTATGAACGTTTGATGGGTGGAGCGATTTTGACGTGATTAATATAAGCAGTTTCAATTAACCAGAATTTCATTGCTTGATGAAGACTAAGAATTAGGTACATAGATTACTTATAAGGGGTCTGTCGTTAAACATCGCCCCTTTATTGGAATCTATTAAGAGCGTAGATATTTATAGCATGTCGCCAAACATCGCGCAGATTTTGAAACTAAGTGAACTCTATAGTCTCAACAAACTCTAAAATATTTTCCTTAATGCTTTCGGCTTCTTCTTCTACAGAACCCGGAGTTTCACCATTAAAAAAGCTGCGTTGGCTACTAACTATGTACAAAAATTTCCCACTGATAAAAGTGAGTAGCCCTCGATACGCATCTAATCTAGTAGCAGAGCCGTTATTTTCTTGTTTGGAAATAGTTGAACCCTTGGGCATATCAACTAATATGTAGTAAGACCCTTTTAACGTATCTTGAAGATATTCGGTATGCTCTACAGAAGCATCTGGTACATTAGCAAAAATCGCTTGAGGTACGTACTTATCTACTAAAACTGATTGGAAATATTCTTCCTGTCCAACAGATTTTATTTCCTCTAGCTGATCTGGAGGGAGAGGATAATAATCAATTCTCAGTAATGTACCAAAGTCATCGGAAAATCCGACTACCCCTTCTTGACTTTGAACTTTACCACCTTGGCGGGAATCAACTGGAATGAGGACTGAAAAGTTACCTAAAGGCGACTCATACACTTGTTGCCCATAGTCTTCTACTGCGATTATTTCATCGTCATTGTCTGCATATTCTTCGTCTTCTGCTTCTTGAAAGGCTGCAATTACTTCCTTGATGATTTCTTCTGCTTCTTCATCTTCAAGTTCTAAGGCTTCTTGAAGCTTTTTGAGGTAAGGTTGTTTCTGTTTAGCGATCGCAAGTTCTTCTCCATCTAAAAGTACTATCACTCCAGCCGCAAAACCATCTAGTATTAGCTCATCTGAGAGGGCTTCTTTTGCTACATTAAACAGAGGGCCGAGTCCGTCGTCTTCTGCAATGCCCAAAAGTTTATCGACTATTTCCACAATTTCATCTTCTGAGTATTCCTCAAAAACCTCGAACTCCCAAAGGATACCTGCTAGGCTTTCTGCATCCACCTCTTCAATAGAAGAATCAGCGATCGCACTGACAACTGCAACTGCTGCAACTGCTTCTTCTGGGCTTAGTGATGCTTTTGCTGTTTTCGGTGAGTTAAAAATCTTGTCGTATTTGGTCATAATTGCTACTTCAGCTAATGGCTTTTTAGTAATAACAGATTGAAAGTGACAATTGGTAGTTTAATTGAGCGAGGCAACGAACTTACTCTGTAGAAGGCTCAACAACGCGAGGCTTACTTAATATCGTCATGTGTAATAAAACTTTGTTGAAGCGCATCGCCAGCGCTAAATAAGCTTTCTGATAATTCCTTTGCTGCATTAACTCTTGGCTTGGCCTATCTTTAATTTGAAATATACAGGAAGCGTTCAGCGGTATCTTCGTAGAAACCTGGATCGTTCCAGTAACTTTGGTGTCCTTGGACTCCCCAAGATGCCCTGATATTTCATTTCCACGTTATCTAGGTTTTCATAGTAATCCAAGTGACCGCTGATAGGATCTTTCATGTGGTAGTAATTAACCCAACTAACTTGTTCTAGTTGGCATACTACTGGGTTTTTGCTTAAGTATAGACTTTACAGTGCAAATTCTGACTCTCGCCCTAATATCTTAATCGGTCATGCATAATTACCATTTTTATAGAAAAAACTTTTGATTTAATAGTTGGTCTTGATGAGTCAGTTGTGACTGCTCATTTTGCTTTTTAGCCTTTTGTAAGAGGAAAAATGCTAGTTATTTTACGCTTGCTGAAACTAAAATACTACATATCATAAAAAATCTAATTATCAATTGTTTTAACACTTCTATAAATTCTCACCTTGCCTAGAGACAAAAAATCTTATCTTCCTGGAGGCTTAAAAATATTTATATTAATAAAATATTGACAATTTGTCAGAATTATAGTCTAAAAACAGGAAAAACTGCGATCGCCTTTGACACTTAACCTTTGAGCGATCGCCATTATAGCTGTGATTATTTATTACACAAAAAATAGTAGCTTGACATTAAGTCATTACTAATGAAATATAGTACCTAAATCTAGAGATTTTATAATTAATTTCAGCCTATTGAATTTCAAAAGCTGGGAGCTTATTACCCATTCTTTAAAATTAAGAATTCTACTTAATTATGTATAAGCTTAAGCAATTCATAGCAGAATACTTCTACCTACTAGAATATCAGCTAACTTCAGTATTTTCTGCTATTCTAGTTAGTCATTGTTAAATTATATTAATAAGCAACCATCACTCATAGCTGCTACATCCTGCTGTTTTTATCCTCTAGCTGCTGAAATATATCTATAGATAGAACAATAAACTAGCTAACGATAGATACTTACATCGCAAGAAGGATGGCATAATACCCAGGTTTGTAGTTATACATTCTACTCGGAAACGCTGTACGGATAGCTCTACAAGCTTAAATTTCATAAAATTTAAAATCTTTTATGGTAAAAACCCCTCCATCTCAGTTCTCGCCAGATCAATATACAGTTGATTCTGCACAAGCAGAAGTAGAAGCTATTATACAAACACCGCCAACAGATACTGAAATTAACCTAGAGTTTCTTTATACCAGAGATATTGAATTTCGCCAGGAAACAATTTACTTTCTTGTAGTTGATCGCTTTTATGATGGCGACCCAGATAATAGCGAAGGTGCTAACTCAGAACTGTACGATCCCACAAGACAAGATTGGGGTAAGTACTGGGGTGGTGACTTGCAAGGCGTCATTGATAAATTGGACTATCTCAAAAACATGGGAGTGACTGCTCTTTGGTTGACTCCTCTGTTCGAGCAGGTTGAAGAGTTATTTGTCGGAAATGCTGCGATACATGGCTATTGGACAAAAGACTTTAAGCGGCTGAATCCTCGCTACATTGCTAACGGAGAGAACCCTTCTTTAAACGCAACCCAAGAAGAAAGAAATACAACCTTTGATCGGTTAATTGATGAACTGCACAAGCGTAATATGAAGCTGGTGCTAGATATTGTCTGCAACCATAGTACTCCTGATACCAGCGGTAGTAAGGGTGAATTGTATGACGATGGCGTGAAAATTGCTGACTTCAACGATGATGTCAACAACTGGTATCACCACTATGGCGAAGTGCAAAATTGGGAAGACGATTGGCAAGTGCAGAACTGTGAACTAGCTGGTCTAGCAACCTTTAATGAAAATAATATTGAATATCGTGAATATATTAAGTCAGCAATTAAACAATGGCTAGACC
This sequence comes from Nostoc sp. UHCC 0302, assembly GCF_038096175.1. NCBI lineage: Bacteria > Bacillati > Cyanobacteriota > Cyanophyceae > Nostocales > Nostocaceae > Nostoc > Nostoc sp. UHCC 0302. Next base: position 4,301,504 of record NZ_CP151099.1, on the reverse strand, counting down.
GGGGTGTGGATGCACTACGAGTAGATACTGTCAAGCATATGCCCATATGGTTTTGGCAAGAATTCACTGGCGATATGAGCAATCACAAACCAGATGTATTTATTTTTGGTGAATGGATTTACAGTAATCCTAGCGACGATCGCTCTGTAGAATTTGCTAACAACTCAGGCATGACACTTCTAGACTTTGGGTTGTGTGTGGCGATTCGAGCTGCACTGGCGCAAGGTTCAGAAAATGGATTCCACACAATTCAATATATTTTTGACCAAGATCATCGTTACAGTGGGGCAACAGAATTAGTTACCTTCATCGATAACCATGATATGTCTCGCTTCCAATCGCTGAACCCCGATCCAGCGATGCTCAAGGTTGCGATCGCCTTAATCATGACATCTCGTGGCATTCCCTGCATATACTACGGCACAGAACAGTATCTGCACAACGACAGCGATGGCGGTAACGACCCATATAACCGCCCGATGATGGAAAATTGGGATACTGAGAGTGAAGTTTATCGCACCATCAGGCTTTTGTCTGGCTTACGGCGGCTGAATCCAGCCGTATCGATGGGTAGCCACTGGGCAAAATATCTGACACCTGACGTTTATTGTTACGTGCGCCGCTATCGTGACTCTTTATGCTTCGTGGCTCTAAACCGGGGAGGAGAAGTTACTCTACCAGAAGTGGAAACAGAACTACCCGATGGCGAACATACTTGTGTAATAACTCGCAATAAGTATGAGGTCAAAGACGGTAAGATTTCTGATTTAGTACTAGAAGAACGGGGCGTGATAGTTTTCAGCCACGTTGGGGAACGGGTTAAAGCAGAGACAATTGTGCGTGTACAACTCAATGGCGTGCAAACCAAACCTGGTGAAACCATTGTAGTTACCGGGAATTGTCCAGAGTTGGGTAACTGGGATATCAGCAAGGCATATCCTTTAGAGTACATCAACACCAATACTTGGTTTGCAGAGATTCCTTTTAATGAAAGTACTGGTAATTTGATCAGTTACAAATACGCTATGTGGCGCGAAGGGCAATCGCCTCTGCGCGAAAACACTGTACCTCGTCGTTGGGTAATTGCTAAAGAAGGCACAGTTAAATGGCGTGATACATGGGCATCGGGACGGGAATCATAAGCTGCTAAGAATTCATCAATGTGAAGCATGAAGGTTGTAAATATTACTCTTTCATGCTTCATTTATTATTTGTGAATTTATATAATATGGAAATAGCGGCATAACATAAACACATTGCTGCATCAGCGTGGTAAAAGATAAGGGATTACTTTCTCCATTGGGCGAAAATATAGAAAATGTTGCTCAAAGCAGAGGAGGCAACCGTTGATAAGTAAAGCAACGCTCTACAAAAGCGACTTTCTGCTATGGACGCAGCAACAGGCTGAGTATCTGAAGAAAGGATGCTGGGCTGAGTTAGACGTGGAACATTTGGTAGAGGAACTTGAAGCTTTGGGTCGAAGTGAACAAAAGCAACTTGGAAGTTACTTACAAGTACTTTTAATGCACTTACTCAAATGCCAATATCAACCAGAGCGAAAAACCAAAAGTTGGGTTAACACAATCTCAAACTGCCGAGACCAAATTCAGGATTGCTTAGAAGATACTCCCAGTTTGCAACGCTTTATTGAAGACTTGGAGTGGATACAGAAATATTATCGGCGTTCCCGTCGAGATGCAGCTAAGGAAACCCAAAAGCCAATCGAAACTTTTCCTATTGACTGTCCTTTTTCTATCCGACAGGTTCTTGATCCTGACTTTCTAGTTTAGGAGATATAGTTGTCGCCAGGTAGTTTAGGACATCAACTGAACATAAAACCCGGATACCAAAAGACTTTCAACCCTATTCCCTGCTATACTGCGTCAAGTTTGATTTGATAAGTTTATAGTTAGCGCTGTCTTCCCTAAAGCACCAACTACGGACAGCATATACTCCTAGTTTATTGCAGCACAAGCCTTGATTTCTACTTTGCCTTAACTCGTGCCTGCTTCACCATTGCAATCAAAGTTTGATGAGCATCTTCAGCATCTGCTAAAACATGATCAAACTGAATGCGAACTGGTACAGCTTCTCCATTGACTTGTGCTGTTAAATCCATACCCTCAGAATCAATTGAGAGCATTTCTGCTAACGTGGCATCTGTGACACCGCCAAAAGCTTGAGCATAAAGAACTACAGCTTCAGCATGATCTTCATTCATGTGATTGCAAATGCGCGAGCTAATTTCAGCAGAGAAATGTTCAGACATTGTGAGCTTAGAATTGTGAGCTTAGAAATGAGCAATACAGTAACTGCCTAAATTTTAGGCTAACCAGGATGAAATTGAAAATAAACAATAAATTTATTTATACACGAAACATTTGCACCTATTGTTTGTGAAAGCGCTAAGCGCTAACAAGCCAGCGTATTTAAGCAGATTCCCTTCATTCAAGCAACTGGTCTTGTTGAGTTAGAAGTTAAAACAATTATTATTGTTCTCCTTGTTGCTTTTTCATACTTGGTGATATGCGAAGTTCATAAGGCTGCATTGCGAATGCATCATTCGGTTATGCCATTACATGACTTGGTTATGCCATTGCATCGCTTGGTTATGCCATTGCATCGCTCGGTTATGCCATTGCATCGCTTGGTTATGCCATTGCATCGCTCGGTTATGCCATTGCATCGCTCGGTTATGCCATTACATCGCTTGGTTATGCCATTACATTGCTTGGTTATGCCATTACATCTCTTGGTTTGAAAAAAGGTGTAAGGAATATTCCTTTTCTATATATAGTAGTGAGATTTTTTATTGGGACTGGCTTAAAAGTGCTGAGTCCTAAGTTATCATTCTCTATCTGTTCCTTGCCTTAGTGTGAAGATGAAGAGACAAACCTAAGCCCCGCTACGCCTGCCAGAATTAAGCCAATGCAGATAAAGCGCTTCATTTCAGCAGGTTCTCCAAACAAAACTACACCTAGCACAGCAGTACCAACAGCTCCTATACCAGTCCAAACGGCATAAGCAGTACCTACTGGCAGAGTGCGGAGTGCTATTGACAAGAAAGCAAAACTCAATATCATACAAGCAACAGTAGCGATGCTTATACCAATCTTGCTAAACCCCTGTGAATACTTAAGACCAATTGCCCATCCAATTTCAAGTAAACCAGCAATAAAAAGATAAATCCATGCCATAGTTTTCTCTCCTGCACATTGAAATATGCGCCTAACACACCCTACAGTAACTTTATTTTTACTTTATAAATACTCTGTCAAATGCAATTATCGTATAAGGAACAAAATATGCTAAATGAATTTGTTAACCGCAATGAGTTAATAGCCTACCTTCGGGAACAATTTCCAGATGCAGCAGAGCGTGATGACAATATCGGTGAAATTATCGGGGGACGTAAAGCTGCTGAACAAGCATTACAAAAAATAGACCCATTAGATTACAGTAAAACACGAAACTTTTTAACAGGTGCAGTCACGCGACTTTCGCCTTACATTCGTTATGGTGTTTTGAGCTTGCGAGAAATTCGGGATTATGTGCTTAACCATGTAGAAAATTCAGAAGATGCCACTAAACTAATTAACGAGTTAGCTTGGCGAGACTACTGGCAACGGTTATATGTGAAGCTAGGTGACAGCATTTGGCAAGACCAAGAGGAATACAAAACGGGTTATACCGCAAGACAATACGCGACTGATTTACCAAAAGATATTAAAGAAGGCATTACAGGACGAGTTTGCATCGACAGCTTTAGCAATGACTTACGCAAAACTGGCTACTTGCACAATCACGCCCGGATGTGGTTAGCAGCATATATTATTCATTGGCGACGTACTCGTTGGCAAATGGGAGCCAAATGGTTTCTGGAACATCTTTTAGATGGAGATCCAGCTAGTAATAATATGTCATGGCAATGGGTTGCTAGTACTTTTAGCCATAAGCCTTATTTCTTCAATCGCGAAAACTTAGAACGCTATACGAAAGGCGTCTATTGCCAGCAATGTCCCCTTTACGGTAATTGCGATTTTGAAGGCAGTTATGAAGAATTAGAACAACAACTTTTTCCCAATGGAGAATTTAATAAACAATCAAACAGTCAAAGTTGGCAGCGTAGTAAGAAGCGACGCTAAACAATTAAAAATTTATATAGTCAGCTAAACTATCAATAAACCACAATTTAAAATACTATGAATAAACCAATTGTTTGGGTACATGGTGACTGTCTTAGTCCATACAACCCCGCATTACAAGAATACCCAGATGCTCCAGCAATCTGGGTTTGGGACGATGCTTTGCTTAAGGAATGGCAACTGAGCCTTAAACGCCTTACTTTTATTTACGAATGTCTGCTAGAGTTACCCGTTGTGATTCGTCGTGGAGATGTAGCACAAGAAATTTTAGCCTTCGCTAAAGAACATGATGCCAAGCTAGTTGTGACAGTTGATAGTCCTAGCCCACGATTTGAGAATATCTGTGAAGAAATTGAGCGCTATTTGAACTTAGAGATATTTGAAGTGGAACCATTTTTTGAGTATGACGGATATATCGACTTGAAGCGCTTCTCGCGCTATTGGAAAGTTGCAGAAAAATATGTTTTTGAATAATTGAAGAAGAATGCAGAATGCAGAATTCAGAACACATTAATTAAACCTGTTTATTTAGCAAAAATCAGAATGCAGAATTCAGGACACATTAATTAAACCTGTTTATTTATCCATTAGCCACACTCCAATTCAATTTGGAATTCTGACTGCAAAATTCTTGTTAAATTAGCGTAACTTGGTGTCAGTTAACTTTATCGTATACTAGCAAAATTCCCTAAAATAAAAGTAGTTACTCTTGGTCACTACCCCGAAATGCCGACTACACTTGCTGACGCACAAAATTTGCTTTCTGACCTCATCACTCGCTACTCATCCCGTGTAGATTATTTGATGATTCGCCTTGAAGAAGCAGAAGGGACTGATATCTTGTTGCGTGGCGACAAGGTAGAAACCTTAAGCGAAGGCATCTCAATTGGTGGACATATTCGTGCTTGCTATAAAGGTGGTTGGGGTTTAAGTTGCTTTAACCAGCTTTCGACAATTAAAGAGCGGATTGAAGAAGCGATCGCAGCCGCCCGGATGGTTGGTGATGAAGAAACTTTACTCGCTCCTATTGACCCAGTGCAAGCAATATGTGAACTACCTCTGACAGGCACTGACCCCCGAAAAATTTCGCTTTCTCAGAAAAAACAATTGTGCGCTCGTTATACTGAGTTGCTCAAAAGCATTGATGCCCGGATAACCACCACTTCTGTACGTTATGGTGACAGCGCCCAAAGAATTATTCTTGCTACCTCAGAAGGTACGCTAATTGATCAATCTTGGGTGGACATGGAAATGCGCTTTGCTGCCACCGCTAGAAATGGCGAAACTGTACAAACTGGACGAGAAACTACAGGCTCTCGTAAAGCCTATGAAGATTTAACTAATTTAGACGAACAAGTCAAGGGTGCAGCTCAAAGAGCTGTTGCAGCCTTATCTTTACCATCAGTCAAAGGTAATACTTACACTGTAGTCATTGACCCCATTCTCACCGGGTTATTTGTTCACGAAGCTTTTGGACATCTTTCGGAAGCTGATATGGCTTACGAAAATCCCGATTTGTTGGAAGTCATGACCATCGGGCGGCGTTTTGGCCCAGAAGAACTACAAATTTTTGATGGTGCTGCCCCAGAGGGACATCGTGGTAGCTATTTTTATGACGACGAAGGCACACCTGCGACTACTACCCAATTAATAAAAGATGGTGTTTTAGTTGGACGTTTACATTCGCGCGAAACTGCTGGCAAATTAGAAGAAGCGCCTACAGGTAATGCCCGCTGTCTTAATTATCACTTTAATCCTATTGTGAGGATGACAAATACCTGGATTGAACGGGGTAAAACACCTGTTGATGACTTGTTTACGGGTGTCAAAGAAGGAGTATATGCCCGTAATTGGTTGGGTGGCATGACGAATGGAGAAATGTTCACCTTTAGTGCCGGGGAAGCATGGATGATTAGAAATGGCAAAATTGCTGAACCAGTGCGGGATGTAACGCTTTCAGGTAATGTATTCCAAACCTTAGCCGATATTGAGGCAATAGGTGATGACTTTTACTGGGATGAATCTGGCGGTTGCGGTAAGGGAGGACAAAACGGGTTGCCTGTAGGTTGTGGTGGCCCCAGCTTGCGAATTCGAGATGTAGTAGTAGGCGGAGAAAGTTAAAAAATTCAAAACAGCAGAGACGTTGCAATGCAACGTCTCTACAATGGTCTATCCGTCACTAGTATTAATTACGAATTACGAATTACGAATTACGAATTACGAATTAGTATGACTGCCTTCTAGTTAACAATTTAAATAATCCAGCGGTTCCCACACCCCAAGCACCATTAACTAATAGACCTGTAATTATTCCCACAAGTTGCCAACCACCAGCGGGAGGCTGACCTTTAAGTGGTGCAACAATAAACCAAGCTACTAATGTTGGGGCGATCGCACCAAATATTAACGCTGCTAACCAATAGCTTTTTTCTTGCCGAAAGCGAGGGGCGATCGCTACTAGCCAAATCAAACCCCAAATCCCTCCCCAAAAAGCACTTGACAAGATTTGAGGAATTCCTAACGGCTGCGTCGGTATCGTCGAATAAGGTGCGCGAGGTGCAAAATTAATCGTGTGCAGCAGCGCCAACATCCCTTGGTGAAACAGCAAAACAGAAACAAAGCCTGCAATAAATGCTAAGGCGAATCGAGACAGAGCAGCTTTTTGAGTCATTGCTTATACCAATCTGTACTAAGAATCACTTCAATTCGGATTTGAGGTATTAGTCCCCACTCAATACGTTTCGGATAAGCAGGGGGAGAATTGGAGGAAATATTGAAGACATTTTTTAATTCTTCTTCCATTTCTTCCCCTGCCCCTCTACTCCCCCCGCCTGCCTCAACCAAAAAGTTACTTAACCGAAAGGTATTGAGTCCTCACTATATAAATCAGAACTTACGTACCCAGAGCGGAGTATGAAGACTGAGTGTAGTGAGGATTTTTGATTTTTTACCACAACCTAAACCCTTAATTTTTCATATTCACTGCCTAAGTTCTAAAAATTATCTTCGTGTATTTTCAACCCTTTTTTTAAATTGAGTTCGATTAATGTCTTTTTCCCACCTCTCGATATCACAAAGAAAGGTTTGGGGAAATGTCAAAATTACGCACCTCAAACTCACTTTTTTTTGAAGGTCATGTGTACTTAGTTAAAAACCGATCTTTACGTTACTAGGTTCTTGAAACTACAGTAAGTATATAAGTGAATTAATTAAAACAACCAAGATAGTAGAGAAATTACAGGTTCGCCTGTGCTTTATATGACTATAAATGTCACCAGTAAAAGTTCGGAAACTTCTAAAGATTTTTCTTAGCGTTGAAAATTCCGATTTCTTCAATCCTGCGGTGCATCTAATTCACTAAATAAAACCCTAGAAAAAATGTGAGGTAATTAATGCGTCGTATTGGATTTTGGCTATTTTTACCAGTTAGTTTAATAGTTGGCTGCTCTAATCAACTATTGCAATCTCGTCCATCCGTAGCACAATCTATTCCGCCTGTAGTCCAAACAACTAGTCCGACTTTGTTAGCAAAAGCAAGTTACCTTTCACCGTTAGAACAACAGGTGATTAATGAAATGAACCAAGTGCGGGCAAATCCTAAAGCATACATTCCTATTATTGAAAACTATAGAAAACTTTTTCAGAGTAAGCGAGTCAAAATTTCTGAAAATAGTTATTTAATAACTCAAGAAGGTGTGAAAGCAGTTGATGAAGCGATCGCATTTCTCAAATCAGCCCGTCCTGTAGGAGTTTTGAGTGCATCTAAGGGGATGTCTCAAGGTGCTCAAGATCATGTTAAAGACCAAGGCCCAAAAGGTGTTACAGGTCACAATGGGAGCGATGGTAGCAGCCCTTTTACTCGGATTAATCGCTATGGTAAATGGCAAACGACCGCAGGTGAAAATATCAGTTATGGGCCAAACACTGCCCAAGATATTGTTATGCAATTAATTATTGATGATGGTGTAAGCGATCGCGGTCATAGAAAAAATATCTTTAATAACAGTTTTAAAGTTGCTGGCGTTGCTTATGGAACTCACAAAGTATACAAAACAATATGCGTGATTGATTACGCCGGAGCATATAAAGAAAAATAATACAGTTTGAAAAAATGTAACAAATAGACCATTGTAGTAGAGACGTTGTATTACAACGTCTCTACATATTTTTCTATTCATCCGAAATCTTCTATTCATTATCTGAATTTAATATATATTTTTTCTCCTAACTTATGAGGTTATTCAAGAATCGGATGCGATTTGAAAAACTTTTTCCCGAAGAAATTCCGCAAAAAAGTTCTAGTGAATTAGCACGGGAGTATACCCTTTCACCGTTAGAACAACAGGTGATTGATGAAATGAATCAAGTGCGGGCAAATCCTAAAGCATATCTACCTATTATTGAAAACTATAGAAAACTTTTTCAGGGTAAGCGAGTCAAAATTTCTGAAAATAGTTATTTAATAACTCAAGAAGGTGTGAAAGCAGTTGATGAAGCGATCGCATTTCTTAAATCAGCGCGTGCTGTGGGTGCATTAACTGTATCTCAAGGGATGTCTTTAGGCGCAAGAGATCACGTCAAAGACCAAGGGCGAACAGGTGCTACAGGTCATGATGGTAGCGATACTAGTAGCCCCTTTACTCGCATTAATCGCTATGGTAATTGGCAAATTACCGCAGGTGAAAACATCAGCTACGGTTCCCATACAGCGCAAGATATTATCATGCAGTTAATTATTGATGATGGCGTACCGTCGCGCGGTCATCGTCAAAACATCTTTAACCCTGCTTTTAAAATCACAGGGGTTGCTTTTGGTGTTCACGCTACATACAGACAGATGTGCGTGATTACTTACGCTGGAGGTTATATAGAAAAGTAGGAAAAGATTGCTGGAAAGCCTTGCAACTAACCATGTGACACAATTAGAAGAATCATGGCGTTGCTAAATTTGAATATGAATAATTTTCTCCGTGTCTTCTCTGCGTTCGCGCAGCGTGTCGCAGACAGACGCTACGCAAAAGCGCCTCTGCGTGATACTATTTCACAAAATCTCTTGTTCGGTAGACAGGAGAACAAGTAATGGGCGATCGCTATAGGAATAGCACTACTGATGCTAAAGGTCTTAATGTCTACATCCAAGGTCAAGGATTCCCCATATTAGCTTTACATGGTCATCCTGGTTCTGGTCGTAGTCTTTCTGTTTTCACTAATCATTTATCAAAACGCTGCAAAACTTTTGCCCCTGATTTACGTGGCTACGGCAAAAGTCGTTTCAACAGTAATTTTAATATGGCTGACCATTTGACCGACTTAGAAGCTCTGCTAGACCGCTTTGAAATTGAAAAGTGTCTAGTATTGGGATGGTCTCTTGGGGGCATTCTGGCAATGGAACTAGCTTTAAGCTTACCAGAGCGTGTGACTGGGCTGGTTTTGGTGGCAACAGCAGCAAGACCTCGCGGAAGTCATCCTCCGATCACTTTGCAGGATAATTTGTATACTGGTGTTGCTGCCTTATTGAATTATCTAAAACCTAGTTGGCAGTGGAATATTGAAACTTTTGCCAAGCGATCGCTCTTTCGCTACCTAATTCAACAACATACGCCAACAGCGTATGAATATATTGCCCAGGAAGCAGTTCCAGCCTATCTAAAAACTTCTCCTGCGGCTACTCGCGCCCTCTACAGTGCAATTCAAGCCGGATACAACCGACTTCAAGACCTAGAGCAAATTAAATGCCCTAGTCTTGTGCTTGCCGGTGATCAAGACCGCCACATCACAGCGGATTCCAGCCTAGAAACTGCTCAACACCTCCAAAATTGTCAGTGGCAATTCTACCCCAATACCGCCCATCTTTTCCCTTGGGAAGTTCCCCAGCAGGTACTGAGTGATATTGACCGTTGGCTGGAAGAACATCCGCAAGTAATTGGTAGTTAATAGTCAAATAGTCCAAAGTCTAAAGTCAAGAGTTCAAGTATTGATTTTGATCCTTGACCCTTGTACAGACGCGTAGACGCTCGAAGAGCGGCTTCTCGTGAGAGTATAATCGCGTCTCTACTCTTAAATGTTGCCTAAGTTAAATTTGACCGCCAAAGGCAGGCTGGGCTTTGCGGTCAAACCTTTCCCCCAAGTCATCAGAAATCGTCAAATTAGAAGGTTTGCAGCGCTTGACACTCACCACAATTCCTTGCGCTCCTTCAAATTCTAAATCTTCTACATAGCCTTTACTTGCGAATGCTGCATCAGAAGAAGTGAGAAATGGCCCGAAGAAGTATGTGCAACGGGGATTCTGCGTCACAATCTCTACCCACCAAGCCAATCCAAAGTTGTCGAATATATTAATCAACCCTTCTTTGAGGTTATGCCAAATGGTTTTCATAGTTTTCGCTGTTTTATAAACGTCGTACAGGGTGTCAAACAGTATGCTACTTATTTATCTTTTACATTTCTTTATACTCTTTTACTAAGCTTTTTTTAAAGAGATTTTTTGTAATTTATCTAAATAATGCGTATTTAGTGATCGCTGGCGATAAATTTCATAAAGCGCCATACCCGCGGCTACTGAGGCATTCAGGCTGGGAGTCTTGCCTTGAAGGGGGATTGATACTAAGACATCGCAGGAGCGTTGAGTCAACATACCCAGACCTTCGCCTTCAGAACCAACTACTAAAACGATTGGCCCACTAAAACTAACTGTATGCAATGGTTCGCTACCGGTTGCAGCAGTGCCGTAAATCCAAAAGCCTGCTTCTTTCAATTGTTCCAAAGCGCGGCTGAGATTAACTACTCTAGCCACAGAAAAGCTTTCTAAAGCACCTGCTGCCACTTTCACAACAGTAGAAGTGATTCCGGATGCTCTTCTTTGAGGAATCACCAACCCTTGAGCGCCTATTGCTTCAGCAGTGCGAATAATTGCTCCCAAGTTATGGGGATCAGTAATCCCGTCAGCCACTATAATTACGGGATCAGTTACAGATTTTGCCTGTTCAATTAGCTCTGATAATTCGATGTATTCGTAAGGTGTACTTTGTGCTGCGACACCTTGGTGATTTGCCCCATCGGTGATTTGATCTAAGCGCTTGGGTTCAACTTCGTCAATAACTGTGCCATGATCTTTGGCTTGGAGGATCAGATGGTGAAAACTGGGATCGTAGCGTAAACGGGGAGTAATCCAGATGCGGTTGAGACTACGCTGATTTTTCAACGCACTCAATACTGGATGGCGACCGTAGATCAGATCGTTATCTTCTGTCTCTTGGGGAGATGGAGATGGAGATGGATGGGAGAAATTACGATGTTGACGCGAACCGCCAGGCATGGGTTTAGCATCTATTTTTCGGGGATTGCGAACAGGATCAGCAATAATACGCTTACCCTTTGTTTTTATGGGTTGCCCACGGTTCTGTTCGCTAGAAGAATTGATTTTTTTTGGGTGATTCGCCATGTGATTTTTAGATATAGCTGGTGAATAGGCATCCCGATTAGCTCAATCTACTGAACTTACTTTACTGATTTGGTTATTGTCAGGTTGAGTTCTCATTCTTTCTCTAGATTGAGTATTTGCAACAGTTCAGTTAGGCGTTGGTAATCGGTGAGATATAGGTAGCCAATTAAGGTTTCTAAACTTGTTGCTTGTTGATAAATTCCTGGATCTACACGCTTCGGGCGTCCTGTGGCTGCGTTTCGACCCCGGCGGACAATTTCTAATTCGGTGTTCCTCAAATGAGGAGTCAGCGATCGCAAGTGTAGCGCTTGGGTTTCTGCTCTTACCTGTTCCACTACCAGTCGATGGTATTTTTCTGGTCGCTGTAGTGGTAGTAGATAAAACATCCTAACATAAAGTTCATAAATTGCATCCCCCAAATAAGCTAAAGCCGCGGGAGAAATTTGTTGCAGTTGTGACAGGGAAATCTGTTGTGGTAATTGTGCTGTGGCTGCTAAGAGCGCTTGACTCCAAGACAAATTCTCTTCCGGAGCTTCATCTTGCCCATCTAATAGCTCTTCGTCCTTTGACTTCACTAATAAATCATTCCTTGACTCACTACATTATTTCAAGGCATTCTTTGCAAAGATTGATTTTTTTAAAGTATGCCATGCTAGTATACCTAGCATAAACAACACTATCAAAATTACTTAGATAATTTTATTTTTTTGAGGAAAAGTTGGCATTTTAGCTTACCCTGAGTTTAGATGATAATTAACTAATGTTTGCGCTAGTTCTTGTAGTGTGTGCTTAAAATAGGGTAAAATCTTGACAACTAAACGCCTATTCAACTTGGATACATTGCCATACTAGGTTGGTAAAAGTAATCTCCAGGTGTAAGGTATTAAGTAAAATATAGCTGTCAAATTAATCTGCAAGCTTTTTGTTAATTTATCACACCTCTATCGGCTAGGTGTCTATAGTAATTATCTAGATAACTTTCTTTAGAAATAATAGTTCAACTGGCTGTTTGCCTCTCCCACAAGGAGAGAGGTTTTCTCGCCAGAAGTTTTAAAAGTTAAGCTATCAAGATACAACCTTGGATAGCTGAATTCAACTCTCAGGTCAAGCAATCAAGACAACTTGGCGTTTTCTAGAGCCGCTTCAACTGATAGTTGCAGGGAGAGAAACTTCTCTAAGCGAACAAGCTTGACCGTTTGAGTGACGCGAGCATTCGTGACAATTTGGAAGGTACCATCGGCATTTTGAGCTTGCTTGGCTAGCTGCACCAAAGCACCCAAGCCGGAACTATCAACAAAATCAATTTGTGAGAGATCCAGAATAATGTGCTTTGGCCCCTCTTCAATTTTACTGCCTAGCACCTTACGAAATGTCGGCTCAGAAAAGGCGTCTAACAAGCCTGTGAGGCGGAATAGCTGACAGTTATCCCGGACTTCGCGAGTACCTCTCAGGCTCACGGTTAGATTCAGTGGCTCAGCAATAATTCCCTCCTCATGAGTTAAAGTGAACGCTCAAGTATAGATGTTTTTTGAGCAAGTTGTCTACAATCTGCTGGAGTAAGGCGAGCGGGGGCAGGGAGCAGAGGGGCAAGGGAGCAGGGGAGAAGAAATTTGCCTAGTCCCCAGTCCCCAGTCCCCAGTTCCCAGTCCCCATGCCCCATACCCCATTTTTACCTTACTTCTGCTGTTGCAGCTTTGCGTGCTGCTCGCATTGTTTCGACAAATTGCTCAAACAAGTAATCAGCATCGTGAGGGCCTGGGCTGGCTTCTGGGTGGTATTGTACGGAGAACACAGGTAGAGATTTATGACGTACTCCAGCAACAGTGCGATCGTTTAAATTCAGGTGGCTGATTTCTACGACTGCTTCCGGTAAGGAATCTGGGTCAATAGCAAAACTGTGGTTTTGACTGGTAATCTCTATCCGTTTTTGCAACCCAGCAGGCTGATTTAAACCCCGATGACCGAATTTGAGTTTAAAGGTTTCTGCACCCAAGGCATGACCCAAAATTTGGTGTCCCATACAAATACCAAAGATGGGTTTTTCACTCAGCAGCAACGCTTTAGCTGTTTCTATCCCTTCGGTGACCGCAGCCGGGTCGCCGGGGCCATTGGAAAGAAATATACCATCTGGATTGTACTTGAGGATTTCTTCTGGAGTTGTATCAGCAGGAACAACAATTACTTGACAACCATAACTTGCTAAACGTCGCAATATATTGCGTTTGACGCCAAAGTCAAGAGCGACAACTGTAAACGATTCTTTGGGATTGTCCGCAGCCTCTAGGTTGAATTCCCACGCGGGGATTGTGGGATCTGACCATTCGTATACCGTTGGCGTAGTGACTTCACGAACCAAATTTAATCCTGCCATGCTGGGAGCTGCCTGTACTTGCTCTAGCAACTCTGCCTCATCCAGAATGGATGTAGAAATCCCACCGTTCATGGCTCCAGACATCCGAATTTTGCGGGTGAGGGCGCGGGTATCGATGCCATAAATACCTGGTATTTGGTTCTGTTTGAGGTAATCAGGTAAAGATTGTGTAGATCGCCAGTTACTCGGTTGGTAACAAATATTGCGAGCGATCGCACCTCGCACCTGTGGTCGAACTGATTCCTCGTCTTCACTATTGACGCCAGTATTACCCAATTCAGGATAGGTAAAAATGACAATCTGACCGCAGTAACTAGGATCGGTCAGTACTTCTTGATATCCGGTCATGCCAGTATTAAACACCACTTCCCCGATCGCGGTTCCTGTAGCACCAAAAGACCAACCGCGATAAGTGGTGCCATCTGCCAGGACAAGTAAAGCTGGTATTGCATCAGATAGGGGCATAAGCGATAGATTGGGATTGGGGACTGAGGATTGGGGATTGGGGATTGGGGTATTGGGAATTGGGGATTGGGTAATTTAGCTATTTTTTCCCTACTCCCTATCCCTTTTTATTCCCTAGTCCCCAGTCACTAATACCGCAGTCACCCATTATCCCACAAGTTAGTGATTGAGACTTTTCAGGAGAATTAATTAAAAATTAAAAATTAAACATCCACAATCTTTAACAAGCGATTTGATTAACTAAGAGTAGATTTGGAGAAGCTTGGGCAGTTTAAGATTAGAGTTAACTATGCTTCAGCCCTTTTTATCCCGTGCAGTCCTAATTTTTCTGTCAAGTGCTTTAGCGGTTTTGACTGTTGCCTGTAATGAAGGCAAACAAAACACCGCAAATGCTGACAATGAGCAACCCACACCCATCGGCGGTCTGGCGGCGGTACAGCCCACTGCCAAACCAACAATACCACCAGCTAGACCAGAAGTATTGCCACTAGAGCCGTCGGAAATTGAACCAAGTTTTTTTGAACTGGCGCTAGACAAAGCTGCTAGTGCTGTGACTATCAGTCAATCTGCTCAATCAAGAGAAGATTGGGATCTGGTAGCGAGTCAGTTCCAGGAGGCGATCGCGCTGATGCAAAACGTGCGGCGGCAAAGCCCGAACTTTGCGATCGCTCAAACAAAAATCAGAGAATACCAGCGCCAAATTAAATATGCCCAACTAAAATCCACTCCTACCCCCTCACAACCAGTTATCGAACCCCAGAAGATAGTTGTCGTTCCGCAAACAGCAACTACACCAAAGTACGCTCCGCCCTTGTATCCTCCTCTACGACGAAAACTGTCAGCACCTGAGCCTGCTTTGCCCTCATCAGCCCTACTTAGCCAAGAGCAAGAAGTGTTTACAGCCCCAATCAAAAGGCGAGTGGGTGGAACACCAATTATTGAAGTTACTTTCAATGGATACAGGCAGTTTGAAATGATTGTGGATACAGGAGCCAGTGGCACAGTTATTACCCAACAGATAGCGAACGCTTTGGGAGTAATACCGGTGGGGAAAGCTAAGGCAAATACGGCAAGTTCCAAAGCTGTGGAATTTCCTGTGGGCTATATTCAGTCAATGGAAGCTGGTGGGATAAAAGTGAATAGAGTACCAGTAGCGATCGCTGGCGTTGATCTCGAAACTGGACTGCTCGGACACGACTTTTTTGGTAACTATGATGTCACCATTAAACGTAATGTCGTGGAATTTCGCCCCCAATCACGCAGCGAAATTAATCCCGCAGAAACTCGACTAACTCCTCCAACTTCGACCAAGCCGCGCCACTTTGTAGAATTTCCTTAGCAATACTGATGCCTTGGGCGTGGTCTAATAAAGCGATCGTACCCGCTACTTGCAACGCTAATGAGGCATTTAACGCCACTGCATCTAGTTGCGCCTGAGTTCCCTTACCTTGCAAAACCGCTTTGAGAATCGCCGCATTTTCTTGGACATCTCCACCCCGAAGCGCACCTATGGGAGCAGGTGTTATATCCAATTCTTGGGGATTTACACTAGTTAACTGTACCTCACCCTCAGATAACACCGCTAAGTCAGTTACATCTCCTAACCCTGCTTCATCGAGTTTTTCTCGCCCATGCACAACAATTGCCTTTTGCTTGCCTAAATTTTGTAATGCATGAGCAACCGTAGCTAAAAGCTTTGGGGTAAATAGCCCCACCACCTGCCCAGTTGGACGCAAAGGATTCACTAATGGCCCTAGTAAATTAAATACCGTCCGTATCTTCAGAGTTCGTCGCAATGGGGCAACTGCTTTAAGTGCTGGATGCCAACCAGAGGCAAACAAGAAGGTGATCCCGACTTCTGGTAGTGCTGCTTGTACTTTTTCGCTAGACGCACTGAGGTTGATGCCTAAAGCCTCCAAGACATCAGCACTTCCTGTAAGACTTGATGCCGAACGATTGCCATGTTTAGCGACGGGGACGCCATAGGCCGCGGCAACGAAAGCAACCGCTGTGGAAATATTAAAGGTTGATGACCCATCGCCGCCAGTGCCACAGGTATCTATTACAGGAGGTGATTGGGGATTAAGAATTGGGGATTGGGAAGAGTTAGATTTCCCAGTCCCCAGTCCCCATTGCCCTTTATCCCCAGTCCCCAGTTTTGATTGAGATTGCAATACTTCAGCCATCCCAGTTAATTCTTCAGCAGAAACGCCTTTAAAGTTCAATGCTGTTAAAATAGCCCCCGACAATTCTGGAGGAACAGACTCAGTTAACCACCCTTGCATCAATTCAGCAGCTTGAGTTCGGGACAATGATTCACCATCAATTAATTGTTGCAGTAGGATGCACCAGTTAGCGGCAGATTCTGGAGCAGAGATTAGGGAATTCGTCATAGAATTAGGTTTGTCGGTTGTTAGATGTAGCTCAGTTGAAGGGTATGCGAGCTATCCTACCGAAAAATGCAAAGTAACAGCAAAGTTTAGGTTAAAACATCAAGGCTCAACTGGATTGGGCTAGCAACGTACTGATCGTTTAATTTTTTATCTAAATCTCGTTTAATTTCATAGTTAGCAATAAATAGTTCTTTTCCTTTTGCAGCACTATTCTGCTTATAGTTATTCATGCCATACTGCAATTCCCACTCTGAAATATTGACCAATTTAAAATTTTCTCTAATTTGCGGCGAGTTGTCGTAAGTAATTAGCCAAAGATGATCACAGTGCTTTAAAAGTTCAGGAAATCTCTGATGGTCAAAATATGTATGTAAATCGCCATTTCTGCCATATAGTTTTGATTTAGTTGCACTAAAATATGGTGGGTCTAAAAATATAAATACATCTTTTGCATCTGTATTTAGTAGATGACTGTAATCTAAATTAGTGATTTTGATATTTCCCGACAAAATATATTCTAACTTTTCTAAACGGTCTATTGATGTATCAGTAAATCGTTTATGAAAAGCTTCATTTGAAAAACCACCTGATTCTACTGTTCCAGAAAATGTAATTCTATTGAGAACAAAAAAGCGAACTGCTCTTTCAAAATCAGATAAACTGTTTATATCCACACTTGTCAATTCTGAAAATAGTAATTTGCCATCAGTATATTTATATTTAATGCTGCGAATTTCTGAAACTAGCCGAACTAAATCAGATTGAGCAAACTTCCAGAATAGAAATAGCTCACGATTTAAATCGTTAATCCAAATCTTCAAATCAGGAAATTTTTGCTTTAAATAAATAAATACAGAGCCACCACCCACAAAAGGTTCTCGAAATTCTGAAAAACTCTCGGGTAAGTATTCAGCTATTTGAGTTATTGCTTTTGATTTACCACCAGGATAACGAAGTGGGCTTTTAAGCATAATTTTGTCAAAATTCAGAAATATTTTGAAATTATATTACTAATAAGTAGATAGGCATAAATATTACTTAACCTAATTAGTAACCAGAATCACGAGTAGATTTTGATTCTTTAATTATTACTTGTGACTGTTGCGAATTAACTCTTGCTGTTCCGCTTCTGGCAAGTTGCTGCTGAGAAAACATTTCCCGTAAAACGAGTGCAGGATCTACATAGTTATTAGCATACTTAAGTCCCCAGTGGAGATGTGGCCCAGTGGTACGTCCAGTCATCCCTACTCTGCCAATTCTGGCTCCAGTAGGTATTTGCTGACCTTCCCAAATTTGAATTCCACCTGCACTATCAATCAGATAGCGACCATTTTCTGTGGTTTCAACATATCCTTCCATATGGCAATAAGTGTGCTGCCATTCTCCTGATTTAATTACTATATAAGTGCCGCAGGCGTCGCGATCGCTAACTTTAACTACTGTACCAGCCCACCAGTTGCGAATGTAACTACCTTGTGGAGCAGCCATGTCTAAGCCACCATGAAATTCCCAATTCACCCCACCAGTAGCAGACACACGATAGCCAAAGCCAGATGTATAAGATTGAAAGTTTTCTACAGGGAAAGATGCTGCTAACCAGCTATTAGTTCTCGCTGCTTTTTTTGGTCGCGCTTTTTTAACTTTAGTAGGTTCTGGCTTAGGCGATGAAGCTGCTATCCAACTGTTAACCTCCACTACCTTTTTTTGCTGCACTTCTTTAGCTTTAATACTTTCTGGCTTAGGTGATGAATAATTTGCTAACTTACTATCACCAACATTTGCTTTCTCTGGCTGCACTTCTTTAGCTCTAATTATTCTTGGTTTAGGCGATAGAGGAATTAAATTTACAACACCAAATCCTAATATTAATAGAGTGGCTCCGCAAATGATTATATTTTTTTGCTCTTTAATCATTCTTTTGATTCCTCAAACCATTAATATAAATATGCATAAAATGTTTTATTTTTTCCGGAAAAGATAGTTTTAAATCTCTGCTATAAATTTAAAACTATTATAAGAAATAATTTGACTGTCAACAAAAATTGTTGCGTTTTAGCGCTAAAGCACAACTACTAATGTTTCAAATCAAACTTGACAGAATAGTAGTCATAAATAATAGAAGTAGTAAATATATTTAACTAGTGTTACCTGATACTAAGTAGAAAATAATATGCATTTAATCTACAAAAAAATGTCAAAATAATACATTTACGAACTAATTTCGTTAGTCAAATGAAGTAAGTTTACCCAAGTGATAGTTGCTAAACTGTCAAAATGTTGCTATTTTTTATGCTAAAAATTGCTGAAAAGGTCAATTGAGCATTGATAAAAAAGTCAAGTTGACTATTTGCAGGACGCACCCAAGCCATGCTAACTGAAATTTTACCTTTCCGCGTTGAGTTAGACACGATCGCGATCGCTGGAGCGAGTTTGTGGTCTTTGGCAATATATCTAGCTTTTTCCCCAGCCAGTGAATGGGTAATTGAGCAACTAAACCGCTGGTTTAATTTTGCGGAGCGATCGCTTTACACCAGCCAATCAGAATTTGAAAAGACTCGTCGAGCTAGAGAATCGCAAAATGCTTTCTACGCCTCATTATTTAGCATTGTGCCTTTCTTGATAATTGGCGCTTTCTGTAACTGGGGTATAGAAATTAGTTTAGGTCGCGGCTGGGCAGTCAGCACTGGCATACTTGCCTCTATTGGTTCTGGTATTTATGAACTGGGGCGACGAGATGGGCAATCTTCAGATTAGTTATTGGGTATGGGGTATTGGGCATTTATTTCTCCCCTACTCTCCCACTCTCCCACTTTCCGATTTCCTCGCACACAATCTGTGCTATCTTTTGCGCGGCTCCACCTTCACCACGAACGCTGCGTAACTTGGTTCGCATCTCCTCCAGTTTTTCTGGATTAGCTAAAAAGTCCAAAACTATTTCCGCCACTTCTTGCGGCTGGAGTTTGCCTACAAGTTCTGGCACAATCTCTTCTTTTGCCCAGATATTCGGCCATGCTAATAAACCTTTACGTCTTAAAAAAAACCAATTAATCATTTTGGCAAAGGTAGTACCTACACCTGGCAAATTTGCCAGTAACCCAGGTAAACCATCCCAAGAACGCATGGCATCGAGTTGTTGTGTTGGGAGTAATACAACCATTGGCACAGCTAAAGCACCGAGTTCAGCAGTGTTCGCTCCTACTGTAGTCAGGCAAATGCAACATTGGGATAATAAACCATAAGCAGGAGTCTCTTGCCATAGCTCTACAGTTAAGCCCGTTGCTGTTTTAAGGACGGAATACTCTGATTCGATTAAGACTGCTGGCGAACTACCAAAGATATTGACAAAAGGGTTTTTTTGGGGATCAGCAAAACTAGCTAGAGTTTGTAAATCTAAAGTCGGGGCGACAGGAATCGCAAATTTTGTTTGAGGTCTTTTTGCGTGAATAAATTCAGCAATAGCTAAATTTAGGGGTACTCCTTGCGTTAATTTTGCCGCTTTCGATCCAGGCAAAATACCAATAAGTTCAGTAGAAACGCGATTAATCGCGTCTGCACAAGTAAAAAGTTCGTCGCGTGCTTCTAGCATCAAATCTCCCACAATAGTCAATTTGTGGGCATATTTCTGCGGAACACGGGCAGCGACTTCAGGCTTCATTACTGCAAAGCGGTCAATCCATTTATGCCAACGTGCTTCCCATTCGGCGTAAACAATTGTGCAATACCCTAGTTTTTTGCCAATGACTACAGGGAAAATTTGGTCACCACCAAGGAAAATTACTACACCGCGACTTCTCCAGTCCCAATTTTCAAATGTTTTTCCCCGAAGCAAAAATTGCCAAAAATGCTCTGCTCCCTGAACCCTGTCTACTTCTGGATAAGACTGAGCGATCGCAACTTCTTTGCCACTAGCATTTGGACAAGGAGATAATACTACAGAAATTCTTACCACAGAACGGTCATCACCCAACTGTTGCCGCAATGCCTTAACAACTGGACGCACCCATGTCGTAACCTCTCCAGGCCCATTCGAGAGAATCAAAATATCAAATTTTGTCATTTGTCATTTGTCATTGGTCATTTGTCATTGGTGAAAACTAATTAGTTCCCCAGTCCTGAATCCCCAGTCCCCAATCCCCAGCCCCTAGTCCTTGGTCATTTGTCATTTGTCACTGGTGAAAACTAATTAGTTCCCCAGTCCCGAATCCCCAGCCCCCAGTCCCTAGTCCCCATTCCCCAAATATTAATTTTTCGTTACATAAACTGGAGTAATCACTATGATTACTTGTCAATATAAGTTAAAAAATATTTCATTTTATATATCGATTTGTGTCAGAAAGAGGATAAAATCCTCACTGTGTAAGCGTTTTCTGATAAAAAACTCTTATTGCCGAATATTTTCAGAGAAGAAGTCAGCAGTGGCGGTTGAGCCGCTAATAACTTCCCCCAGAGAACACGGATCAAAGGAGCCTAAGACAGCATGTTCACCCACGTCAAGTCCACCATTAGACATATTGCGCCTGATAACCTGCGCGGACGTAATTTAATTAAGGTGGTCTATGTCGTGCTTGAGTCTCAGTACCAGAGTGCATTGTCGCAAGCGGTTCGCACGATTAACTCGAACAATCCCAACCTGGCGATTGAAATCAGCGGCTACTTGATTGAAGAACTCCGCGACCCAGAGAACTACGAGGAGTTCAAACGGGATATGGAGAGTGCCAACATCTTCATCGCCTCTCTGATTTTTATCGAAGACTTAGCACAGAAAGTAGTAACAGCAGTCGAACCACACCGCGATCGCTTAGATGTTGCCGTGGTCTTTCCTTCCATGCCAGAGGTAATGCGCCTGAACAAAATGGGCAGTTTTTCCTTGGCACAGTTGGGACAGTCCAAGAGTGCGATCGCCCAATTCATGCGGAAACGTAAAGAAAAATCCGGTGCAGGATTCCAAGATGGGATGCTGAAGCTTTTGCGAACATTGCCGCAAGTGCTGAAGTTCCTACCAATGGACAAGGCACAGGATGCCCGAAATTTCATGCTCAGCTTTCAGTATTGGCTAGGAGGTTCTCCAGAAAATCTGGAAAACTTCTTGCTGATGCTAGCTGATAAATACATATTTAAAGGCTTAGAGAAACAAAATTTTGCACCTTCCACATATCAACAGCCGGTGGTTTATCCCGATTTGGGGATTTGGCATCCATTAGCTGCCAGTATGTTTGAGGATGTAAGAGAATACCTCAACTGGTATACAGCTCGTAAAGATATCTCTAGCGATCTCAAAGATCCTTTAGCTCCCTGTGTGGGGTTAGTATTACAACGCACTCACCTAGTTACCGGCGATGATGCCCATTATGTGGCAATGGTGCAGGAGTTGGAAGCACTAGGGGCAAGAGTAATTCCTGTTTTTGCTGGTGGTTTGGACTTTTCCAAGCCTGTGGATGCTTACTTCTATGAACCGACGACTAACACGCCGTTGGTAGATGCAGTTATATCGTTGACTGGTTTTGCCTTGGTGGGTGGCCCCGCCAGACAAGATCATCCCAAAGCAATTGATTCACTCAAACGCCTAAATCGTCCTTACATGGTAGCGTTGCCCTTAATTTTCCAAACCACAGAAGAGTGGATGGATAGTGATTTAGGGTTACATCCGATTCAAGTCGCTTTGCAAATTGCAATTCCGGAATTGGATGGGGCAATTGAGCCAATAATTTTATCAGGGAGAGATGGCACAACCGGTAAAGCGATCGCACTACGCGATCGGGTTGAAGCGGTAGCCGAACGCGCCTTAAGATGGGCTAACCTCCGCCGCAAGCCGAAGCTTGATAAAAAAGTCGCCATCACCGTTTTCAGCTTCCCGCCAGATAAAGGCAACGTCGGAACCGCCGCTTACTTGGATGTATTCGGCTCAATTTACGAGGTGATGAAAGCCCTTAAAAATAACGGTTACGACTTACCAGAATTGCCAGAATCAGCCGAAGCGTTGATGCAAGAAGTCATCCATGACGCCCAAGCGCAGTACAACAGCCCAGAACTCAACATTGCTTACAAAATGTCGGTTCCTGAGTATGAGGCGCTGACCCCATATTCTCAACGTTTAGAAGAAAACTGGGGGCCACCTCCTGGACATCTCAACAGCGACGGGCAGAACTTGCTGATTTATGGTAAGCAATTTGGTAACGTTTTCATCGGTGTGCAACCAACATTTGGTTACGAAGGTGACCCGATGCGGCTGTTGTTCTCCCGTTCAGCTAGTCCTCACCACGGTTTTGCTGCCTACTACACTTACCTAGAGCAAGTTTGGAAAGCTGATGCCGTGCTGCACTTTGGTACTCACGGTTCCTTAGAATTCATGCCCGGTAAACAGATGGGGATGTCTGGTGATTGTTATCCAGATAACTTGATTGGCTCAATTCCTAACCTGTATTACTACGCAGCGAATAATCCGAGTGAAGCGACAATTGCCAAACGTCGGAGTTATGCCGAAACAATTTCCTACTTGACACCGCCGGCAGAAAATGCTGGTTTGTATAAAGGTTTGAAGGAACTCAGCGAGTTAATTGCTTCTTACCAAACCTTGAAAGACAGTGGACGCGGCATTCCCATTGTTAATAGCATTATGGATAAATGCCGGATTGTGAATCTGGATAAGGATATTAACCTGCCAGAAACCGATGCCAAGGAAATGTCTGCCGAAGAGCGGGATAATATTGTTGGCAACGTCTACCGCAAGTTGATGGAAATCGAGTCGCGGTTGTTGCCTTGTGGATTGCACGTGATTGGTAAACCGCCAAGTGCAGAAGAAGCGATCGCAACTCTCGTCAACATTGCTAGTCTAGATCGTCAGGAAGAAGGCATTCAAGGCTTACCCGGAATTATCGCTAACAGCATTGGACGCAACATTGACGATATTTACCAAAGTAACGACAGAGGCATTTTACAAGATGTCCAGTTATTGCAAGATATTACTTTGGCAACCCGTGCAGCAGTTACCGCCCTTGTTCAAGAGCAAATTGACGCCGAAGGGCGAGTTTCTCTAGTTTCTCGGCTCAACTTCTTCAACATGGGCAAAAAAGAACCTTGGGTAGAAGCATTGCATAAAGCAGGCTATCCCAAAGTTGATACCACAGCTTTAAAACCCCTGTTTGAGTACTTAGAATTCTGCTTGCAGCAAGTTTGTGCTGACAACGAACTGGGAGCATTACTTAAAGGGTTAGAAGGCGAGTACATCCTACCTGGGCCTGGTGGTGATCCCATCCGCAACCCGGATGTATTGCCCACTGGTAAGAATATCCATGCTTTAGATCCGCAATCCATCCCTACAACAGCAGCAGTACAATCAGCCAAAATTGTTGTAGATAGGCTTTTGGCACGTAACAAGGCAGAAAACGATGGAAAATGGCCAGAAACAATCGCCTGCGTCCTCTGGGGAACCGATAACATCAAAACTTACGGTGAATCCCTAGCGCAAATCATGTGGATGGTGGGCGTGCGTCCAGTTCCCGATGCCTTGGGACGGGTGAACAAGTTGGAATTGATATCCTTAGAAGAGTTGGGACGCCCCAGAATTGATGTGGTAATCAACTGTTCTGGTGTATTCCGCGACTTGTTCATCAACCAAATGAACCTGCTAGATCAAGGCGTGAAAATGGCAGCTGAGGCAGATGAACCCTTAGAAATGAACTTTGTTCGCAAACACGCTTTGCAACAAGCTGAAGAAATGGGGATTAATCTTCGTCAAGCAGCGACGCGCGTTTTCTCCAATGCTTCTGGTTCTTATTCGTCAAATATCAACTTGGCGGTAGAAAACAGCACTTGGGATAGCGAAGCCGAGTTGCAGGAAATGTATCTCAACCGGAAATCCTTCTCCTTCAATTCCGATAACCCTGGAATGATGGACGAATCCCGCCAGATTTTTGAAAGCACATTGAAAACTGCTGATGCAACCTTCCAAAATTTGGATTCTTCCGAGATTAGCTTAACGGACGTTTCTCATTACTTTGATTCAGATCCCACTAAGCTTGTGGCAAGTCTGCGGGGTGATGGTAAAAAACCAGCATCTTATATTGCAGATACAACCACAGCTAACGCCCAAGTACGGACATTATCAGAAACCGTGCGCTTAGATGCGCGTACCAAATTATTAAATCCCAAATGGTACGAGGGGATGCTGTCTCACGGTTACGAAGGTGTGCGCGAACTCTCCAAGCGGTTGGTGAATACAACAGGTTGGAGTGCGACAGCCGGCGCTGTGGATAACTGGATTTATGAGGATACTAATGAAACCTTCATTAAAGATGAAGAAATGCAGAAACGCTTGCTGAACCTCAACCCCCATTCTTTCCGCAAGATTGTATCAACTTTGTTGGAAGTGAATGGACGCGGTTATTGGGAGACTAGCGAGGAGAATTTAGATCGTCTGCGCGAGTTGTACCAAGAAGTTGAAGACCGGATTGAAGGGATAGACTAGGATTACATGGGCAGGCTTTATGCCTGCCTTAATAATGAGATAAGGTTAATTATGGATAATTGGCAAGATATTACTGATGATATATTAGTAAGACCAATACATCCTGGTGAAGTAATTGTAGATATTTTAGATTATTTAGATATTGATACCGCAAATTTTGCAGAAAATTTAGGAGTATCTAATCAAACAATTCAGGAAATTATTAATGGTCAAAGAGCAATTACAGTAGATATAGCAATACGTCTTGGTAAAGCTTTAGGAAATGGCCCAAGACTTTGGCTCAATCTTCAGCAAAAAGTTGATCTTTGGGATGCTTTGCAAAGCCATAAAGAAGAATATGAGCAAGTCATGACATTGGTTTAGAAGAAATAAAATTATATTAACTTTATTGGAAGTGAATGGACGCGGTTATTGGGAGACTAGCGAGGAGAATTTAGATTGCCTGCGCGAGTTGTACAAGAAGTTGAAGACCAGATTGAAGGGATTGAGTAAGTTTAATACATAACTAATAAGGTAGGAGGCACGGGGTAATACCGTGCCTTCTGCATTAATCTAACTTTTCACTGTATGTAGAAGAAGAAAACAAATTAGCAAATATAATAGTGTACATCTGTCAACAAATCTTTAATACTTGTTGTGGAGGTTACAGTTGCCTAAAAGAAAGCATCCTTCAATAGAGCAAAGAGAACGTTTGCTTACGAAGAATCTATATAGGTGTTGTGTCTGTAAAAGAGGGAGTGTCGGTCTTCATTTGCATCATATTGATGAAGATTCTTCTAATACCGTTGACGATAATCTCGCTGTTTTGTGTGTTCAGGATCATGATTTGCATCACAGACCTGATGCCTATGACCGTGTAAAGCATGCCGAATTAGGTGGGGAGAAGATCAAAGAATTTAAAAGTTCCTGGGAAAGCTTTGTCACAGAAGCTAGGCAAGATAAACCAAAGATTATTGCTACTATTAGCGCATATGGAAATTATGAACATATCCATGCAGCTCAATTAGTTATGCAGTGGTTTGACGAGAAGATTGAGTATGAGAGAATATTTCATCTTCTTGAGGGTGATTACGAGTATTGGGCAGAAGAAATTATTCGTGAAGTTCATGATTTTGGAAAAAATATTAAAGTAGCTATTATTAATGAGCCGCTTCCAGTTGAACGTTGTCCATGTTGTGGTAAGGGATTTAGTAGAACAGTTAAAGAAGGGATTGCTGTAAAAATGACAGAGCCAAACTGGTCTACTGACTCAACTTGTTCGATATACATCAATCCAAAACAATCATCATTGGCACTCATCATTTCTTTTAGAGATGAAGTAATATACCAAAGCAATCTTCATCTGTGTCAAGGCAAATATCTTCACTACTCAGGCGATTTTTATGACGAGCGTCTTGAGGTCAAAAAACGTCCAAGTGTTAGAACACAACCTACAAAGATTATGCAAAAAGTGGTAGACACTTGGCAACCAAGTAAAATATTTATTGGAACTGGAGATTACAATAAACCATTGTTGATAAATGATTTCGAGTTGCCTCTTTGTTGGGAGAAGCGCACAAGCTAACCCTGCATTGTGTCTACATAGAGCAATCGCACTCACTCTTCCATAATAAGCGATGTCTAACGACAAGCTGCTACGCGTCTACGCTTTATTTTTGAACTTTTCTGCAAGGCGATCGCTCTTGCTCTTCCCCAACAGACAATTGCCTTGTTTTTGAGGTTGCTTAATTTTGAAGATATCTGGTGAATTGATTAACATACGAAGTGTGATCGCATTATTTTTGAGGTTTTCTGCAAAGCGATCGCTCATTCTTAGACAACAGGCGAGCGCTTTGTTTTTGAAGTTTTCTGCAAGGCGATCGCACTCACTCTTCCACAATAGGTGATCGCTTAGTTTTTGAGGTTTTCTGTAAAGCGATCGCACTCACTCTTCCACAATAGGCGATCGCTTAGTTTTTGAGGTTTTCTACAATGTGATCGCACTCACGCTTCCACAAGAGCGATCGCTTTGTTTTTGAAGTTTTCTACAAGGCGTAGGCGTAGCCCGTCGTAGACATCGCTCCTCATCAACTATCGAAGCATAAAATTAAAGCATGACTATTCATAAAACAGATATGCTAAAAACGCTTTGGGCTACTGTTCGGGAAGGAAAAATCGAATTGCTGGAGTCAGAGGAATTACCGGAAGGGACAAGAGTGTTAGTGACGCTGCTTCCTGATGATGAAACTGAATTTTGGCTTCAAACCAGTCAAACATCACTCTCATCAGTTTGGGATAACGCTGAGGATGATGTCTATGCCGAACTACTCTAAAAATGACATCATTTTGGTTCAGTATCCCTTTTCAGATTTGTCCAGTTCAAAAGTTAGACCTGCTGTTGTTGTTAGTGCGCCACACGTTTCTCAAGACATCCTAATTACACCCTTGACGAGCAAAACTGGAGCATTGCTAGAAGGTGAGTTTATCTTGTCTGAATGGGCAGCAGCAGGGCTAAACGTGGCTACAGCAGTCAAGAGAGGTTTATACACAGTGCATAAAAGCTTAGTTGTAAAAGCGATCGGCAAGTTAACTGATGCTGATACTGAACTGTTAGAGCAATCTTTGCGGTGTTGGTTGGGGTTGTCATAGTATTGGCAACTTCGCAAAATTGAGAATTGAATGCCTAAACAAAGCGTACGCGTAGCCCGTCGTAGACATTGCACTCACTCTTCCACAACAAGCGATGTCTAACAAACAGCAAGCCGCTACGGGTCTAGGCTTTGTTTTTGAGGTTTTCTGCAAGGCGAGGCCGAATAGCCCATCGTTGACATCGCTCACTTTTCCATGCAGGCAATGTCTAACGGCAAGCCGCTACACGTCTACGCCTAAAATGGCATCATACAATCAGCGATCGCAACAGACAAAAAGACTCAAACTATCAGTTGATCCAACACTAACACTGTTAACGCTGGTAAAGACGGCAACCGCGCATCATTTGTCAAGAAAAATGATGCACCTCCACGAATAGCAGTAGCTTTTCTGTTTAGCATCTGGGGTTCTTAAGTTATAATTTGCCCTTAATTGTGCTGCATTTTCAGCGATGTCGGGAAAAACCTCGATAGCTGTTAAACCTTGGGAATTAAATAGAATTTCACGATATTGTTGAGCTAATGCTGTGTTTCCTTGTCGCAAGGGATAGACTAACACTTCCGTGATAGTCAAAGCTGATGTTACAACGCTAAAATCACCATGAAACATCGCTTGAAAAAAAGCATCTGTAACATCCAAATAATTAGGATTTTCTTCAATAAAGTAAATTAGTGGAGCAGTATCCAAACCTACAATTTGCCCCTGTAGCTGGACTAGCCATTCCATGAATCACGTTCCTGATTAATGTATTCTTGAGCATCAATGCCATTCCAAATTTCTTTACCTAATCCACGTAATTCGAGGATGCTATGCTTTTGCTTAGGTATCATCGTCACCTGTTGACGAATTAAGCTTGACAATTCTTCAATTAAGCGTATTTGCTCTTCAGGAGTTAAGCTTTGAGCTTGCAATAGTACTTCTTGATAATTAGACATAAAATATACACTGCCACTTCTCTGGACTTTAATTCAAATATACACAGACAGACTGCGTTTCTTTATTTTATAAATAAACGTAGACAGACTTGATATCTGCTTGTTTATCAGAATAACCATTGCGATCGCTCACCCCTCCACAACAAGTGATCACCGTGTTTCTGAGGTTTTCTGCAAGGCGATACCTACGGTGAGCTTCGCTAACGCACTCACTCTTCTACAACAAATTATCGCTTAATTTTTGAGGTTTTCTGCAAGGTGATACCTACGGTGAGCTTCGCTAACGCACTCACTCTTCTACAACAAATTATCGCTTAATTTTTGAGGTTTTCTGCAAGGCGATCGCTCACTCTTTGACAACAGGTGATCGCTTAGTTTTTGAGGTTTTCTACAAGGCGATCGCACTCACTCTTCCACAATAGGCGATCGCTTTGTTTTTGAGTTTTTCTGTAAAGCGATCACTCTGTTGGGCATCAAGGCAGATGTAGCGTTTGATTTGATGGACAAAATCTTGTCCGCTATATTTAATGTGTACCAGTTGCTTCCTCACTCCAAGTTAATCAGCATGGATATCACAGCTACTTTGAACGAAATTGCAACTCTTAGTGTTGAAGATAGAATCCGTATTGTGCAGGCAATTTGGGATAGCATCGCAGCAGAGCAAGTTTACCCTGATTTCACAGATGCACAAAAGCAAGAGCTTGATTATCGAACTGCTGACTATGATTCAAATTCAGATAATGTGCTGACTTGGAAGAAAATCAAAGCATCAATTAAAGGGCGGCAATAAATTAGTTTAAATTTTATAGGAATATTCAAGTTTAAATTTTTCTATGGATGCATTAACTATCAACTTTGCTCCTGTTCTTCAAATAACAGATGAGCAATTATTCGAGTTATGTCAGATAAATGAATTAACCAGATTTGAGCGTAATGCTGATGGTGCATTGCTCCTAATGCCTCTAGTGGGAGGTTTAACCAGCAACCGCAATGCTAATTTAACTGCTCAACTTGGAGTGTGGAATCGTGATGAGTCACTAGGTATAGCTTTTGGTTCTTCGGTTGGGTTTATTTTATCAAATGGAGCAGTTCGTTCTCCTAATGCATCTTGGTTAAAACGTGACAGATGGGATTCTCTCACACAGGAGCAAAAAGAGAGATTTCCGCCTGTATGTCCTGATTTTGTAGCGGAGTTGCGTTCTCATACTGATTGTTTAAGAAGGCTACAAAATAAAATGCAAGAGTACCGAGACAACGGTGCTAAATTGGGTTGGTTAATTGATTTGGAGACTCGGCAAGTAGAAATTTATCGCTCTGCTAGAGATATTGAAATACTACAATCTCCTGCTAGTTTATCAGGAGAAGATGTTATGAATGGGTTTATTTTGAAGTTAGAAAAAATTTGGCAATAAATACAAAAATACTGTCAAATATTCGTATTCAGAAAATTGAGAATTTAATATTTGCATAAGGCGATCGCCTAAACTTTCTGTCTATTAATACCTTACTAAGCAACAATCCTGTATTCAAATTATTGAAAAATGCTTTAACTGTTAACTTTACTCTTGTATTTACTGATTTTGTACTTAAATTTATTTGTCTGATTTTTTTGCAACAGGCAAAGTCTGATCAGAAGCTGCTACGTGTCTATGTATTTCTCTTCACAACACAAATTTTGGAATAAATATGAGACTATAGAAATATTAAGACACTCCAAAAAACGTGAGTCAGCAAGACAAACTATTAGCTAAAATCCTTTCAGGGACTTCTGACACAGATATTCCCTTTGCTCAACTTTGGCAACTCTTGTATAAACTAGGGTTTGATGAGCAGATTCGTGGTTCTCACCGAATCTTTACTAAAAAAGGTGTAGAAGAAATATTGAGCCTACAACACAAGTTAGGTAAAGCTAAAGGCTATCAAATTAAACTAGTTCGTGCAGTGATTATCAAGTATCAGCTAGGGAGTAAAATTGATGTTTCGTTATGAAATTATTCTCTACTGGAGTGCAGAAGACCAAGCTTTTATTGCGGAAGTTCCAGAATTACCAGGTTGTGCTGCTGATGGTGACACTTATCAAGAAGCGCTAAATAATATAGAAGTCGTTATGCAGGAATGGATAGAAATTGCTAAGGATTTAGGGCGTTCAATCCCTGAACCTAAACAGCGTCTAATTCGTAATTCGTGAGGCAGTAGGGTCTTCTCCCAAAGGGAGAGACTAGCGCCTGCCGTAGGATGCCCGAACGCAAGTGCGTCTCCTTTAGGAGAAGGGCTGTAGGGAGAAACAACTGGCGTTGTGTTAAGGGCATATTTCAATCTGATTTGTCACAAAAAATATGGTAAAAGCGCTTAACGCACTGCCAGTAAGAGTTAGGTGCGTTAGGCTAAAGGCACGTAGTTGGGCTTTAGCTCCAAAAAACATAAATCCTAATGCACAAATTTAGCCGTGCCACGCCACTACTTAAAATTTACTTCAGGTATGGGGTGTTCTGAATTCTGTCTTTTGACCCCTTCTCATAATTAGACAGTAGGTTTACTAATTCGCAGCCCGACAATAACTAAGTCTCGTTCAACACCATCAAGTTCAGCGATTTTTGGCAAATGTCCCCAACGCTGAAAACCAAATGTTTCAAATAACTTGAGACTCGGTTGATTGTGGGCAAAAATGAAGCCTACTAAGGTTTTAAAACCCAAGCTAGGACTTTCGTCGATTGCTTGTGCTAGAAGTTGCCTTCCCAAACCACATCGATGAAATGCAGGGGCTATGTAAATACTAATTTCGCCAGTTTTATTGTAAGCTGGTCGTCCATAAAAGGATTGAAAACTCAGCCATCCAGCAATTACTCCTTCTACTTCAATTACCCAGAGTGGGCGTTGTGAAGGCGATCGCCCATTAAACCAAGCAAGGCGACTTTCTACAGAGACTGGCTCTAAATCAGCAGTTGCCATACGGGTGGGAATCGCAGTATTGTAAATTGCCACAATTGTAGGCAAGTCAGTTTCTATGGCATGGCGGATAGTCATTGCTGCCGTCTTGGAGAAAATCTTCAGAAAATATTTAAAAATAATACAGCTTTAACAGTAAGAATTCTACGGCTTTTACTGTAACTATTACAGGTTGTTCTCAGGAGAATCTAGAAAATATTTAAACCCGTTGATGAAAGTAGATGTACAAAGTTCCTGACTACATCATTCTTTTTGACGAACAAGAGAGTAACATTCTGAGGAGCTAAACGCAAAGCGTAGGCTTGGTGTCAGCGACTCTATCAGGACAAGCTACTCCGCAGGAACCACGGTAACGAAGGAAGCCTCTACTCAGACTTCTCTGTGCTACGCAACTGGTTAATCTTAAGTCGTGGGTTTATTCTTAACTCCTCATTCAGTATTAATCCATGAGAAACAGATGATTGGATGAGTTTAATAAGAATAAACTTTTTCCTCTAATCATAGATATATCTCTTTTATCAAATTTTAACAACTTAATTTTTGTACTCTCTAATAGCAAGATTTTCCAGTTTTTATTTTTAACATAGGCATCAGAGTATAAATTACTAAACTCCTTAGCAGTAAGCTTTACAAAGCATACTTTATTGAAGTTGTATGTATAAAGATATATAAAATATATAGTTTTTTCACCTAAAGTTAGAAGAAATTGTTTTTATTCAATTGCATATGAATGTAGTTTCTATCTACAGCTCAAGATAGAGGTAAATATATTTATCTTTTACTTAAGATTAATTTAGTTATATAAGCTAGGCTTTAGTGTCAAGCAAGCGAAATTCTTAATTAGAGTTACTATGCCTATTAATTGCATTAAAAATAATCTTAAAGATTCGAGTGCAAATAAAAATAGTAATCTCTCAACAGCAGTAGAGATTGCTCTTCTTATAGATCAACTAAAGAATGGTATTTGGCTTGTTGGCATTCCTTCTTGGCTTTTTGGAATAACTGATAGAAGTCTTTCATCATTTTCTGATGGTTATTTATCCCCTATAGAAATTTTTCAGCTATTTACAACTTTTTTCTTTTTTATTAGTTGGCTATATCTAAAACCAAGCGAAAGCTTCAGCAGTAACGATTTAGAACCTAGCCAATATCAAGAATATCTAAATCGGACTCAAGCTAATAAGCTGAAGTTGAAAAATAGACACATGATTAGCCAAGAGTATATTTTACCTTTTCCGTATCTCTGCCAAATCTATCATTTATTAAGTTTAAAACATTTAGAGACAGTACATAGTTTTAGTCTCAATAACTTGAGAATTGTGAGTATTAGCCATTTTCAAGCTACAGATTTTGGTGGAACCATCAAGTTTCAAACGCTTTTAGATTCGCCAGTTAATCCTTTAAGAATTTGGCGACAACCAATTGTGGAAGTGGATTTAATTTTGCATAGTCCTTATACTATTGAATTGAATATTCCTGTCTATGACAACAAAAGAATAGTTGTGATATTTCATGCCTTCCCTTTAAATGACATGGAGCATCAATTCTTTATAGACATTTATAGTGACTTAGAGTGGCCAAAACCTATATTGCAAATAATTTTGCATTTTGCTTCTTGTCTAACACTTTTTGAAGACTTACCGTATTTACGGGCTTTAGCTGAGAAAAATATAGGCCGTTTATTTAAATTAGGTAAGACTTCCAATCACGAAACTGCATTACTGTTTAATAGATTCGTTGAATTGTACGGTTCCTCGACTGGTGAAACAACTAAATTAATTGAAGGAAGTAATTAGGAGTAGAGACACGATTATACTCTTACGAGAAGCCGCTCTTCGAGGTCTACGCGTCTCTACAGGAGTTAGAAATTCTTAACTTATCACTACTCAATGTTAACTCCTAACTTTATTTAAGCTCGTGCTAGTAAAGGAGCAGCTGCTAGTAAGGTTTTGGTATATGGGTGTTGAGGATTGGTAAAAATCTGTTCTGTAGAACCAAGTTCTACAATTTGACCACTGTTCATTACAGCAATGCGATCGCACAAAAATCTTGCTAACCAGAGGTCATGAGTAATAAACAAATACGTTAACTCAAACTCTTCCTTTAATTGCAACATCAAATCCAGCACTTGTGACTGCACGCTGGCGTCTAACATACTCACTGGTTCATCGCAAATCAAAAGTTTGGGATGAGTAATTAAAGCACGCGCGATCGCTACTCGCTGCTGCTGTCCACCAGATAAATCTGACGGATAACGTTGATAATAAATTTCTGGCGGTGTTAACCCTACTTTCTCAAGCATCCACAGCACTTGTTCTTTTGCTTTAACAGGGTCAGCAAGTTTGTGGATAAATAAAGGGTCAGCTATACTTTGTCCTACTGTCATCGCTGGATTAAGACAAGCATGAGGGTCTTGAAAGATCATTTGCATTTGTCGCCGTGATGAGCGAATTTCTTGGCGTGATAGGCTAGTTAAATCTCTTCCTAAAAACTCAACTTTGCCACCTGTCGGACGAATGAGTTGCAATATCGTTCGTGACAGGGTACTCTTACCACAGCCTGACTCCCCAACCAATCCCAGAATTTCCCCTGGATAAAGTTCTAGGTTAATATCATCCACTGCTTTAATTGTTTGACCTTGGGCTTTAAACAGCCGTTCAATAAAATTAGGTTCTATCGTGTAATATTGCTGTAGTTTACTGACACGCAGTATTGGGGATTGTTGATGGATAATGGTAAATTGTTTGTCTTCTGCATTTGCAATTACCAATTCGCCATTATCTTTTACTGCTTGAATGTGCAAAGCTGCTTTTAAAAGCGATCGCGTGTATTCATGCTGAGGTTGTCTAAATACAGTTGCTGTTGCACCCATTTCCACCATCTTGCCTTGATACATTACACCAATGCGATCACAATGCTCTGCCACCATTGCCAAATCATGAGAAATTAGCAGCAGTCCCATGTTTTCTTCAGTACACAGTCGCGTTAATTCTTGCAATATCTGCGCGGAGACTGTAACATCTAAGCTGGTAGTAGGTTCATCAGCAACAATTAACTTGGGGTTGAGAAGTAAAGCTAAAGCGATCGCTACTCTTTGTCGCATTCCGCCGCTAAACTCATGGGGATACTGATTCCAACGACTAGCAGGAATCTTCACCTTTTCTAAAGTCGCAAGTGCTTTTGCTTTAATTTCCCGTGCTGATAACTCTGGTGAGTGCGCCTGAAGAGTTTCAATACAATGCTTACCAATCGTCATTAACGGATCGAGGCGCGTCATCGGATCTTGAAAAATCAGCGCCACCGCCTCTCCCCGAAATTTACGCAACTGGTTAGGCGTCAAATCAAATACCGACTGTCCCTGAAATCTTACCTGTCCCTCAACCCGACTGGAGGCTGGGAGCAAGCGCATCACTGCCCGTCCGATAGTTGACTTACCACAACCTGATTCTCCTACCAATCCCATTCTTTCACCTCGTTGCAGGGTGAAAGACACATCATCAACCGCCCAACTTGGTGCTTCTTGACTACGCTGAGGATATGCAACTTTCAGATTTTCGATACAAAATAAGGCTTCACTCATATATTTTAGTTATCAGCCCGGAGCTCCCAGCTTTTATAATTTCAAATTTAAGATAGTCTATCAAATTCGCAAGGGTAGCTGTTCTTTTGTATCATCATCAACATTAAGGGAGTAGCGAATAGGCGAGTGGGGGAGTGGAAAGCAAGGATAATTAATTACTCCTGCTTCCTGACTCTTGTACAGACGCGATTAATCGCGTATTTCCTCCTGCTTTTTGACCATTATCCAGCCAACTACAACAAGCAGCGCACCCAATACAAGAAATCCCAAATCCCAAGCTAGCTGATTCGGCCCTGGTTTCACATGGTGTATACCGAGGATTTGGTGGTCAATTATACCTTCAATTACGTCAAATAACCCACTACCAATTAGCAATGACCCGACAAAAGTCTGTGATGACCAAGCAACATCATCACGACCTCCAGCCCGCCACAGCAAAACTATTCCTACTACAGTCAGCACCCAGTCAAAGGCATGAAATAACCCGTCCCATACCATGTTGATATCTATATTCGTGCTGGTTGTTAGAGGCCGAATGTTGCTTAACATATGATGCCACTGGAGGAGCTGATGCAGTAGAATGCCATCAATAAATCCTCCCAGACCCAGACCGAGGACAATTCCAGCTGTAATTAGTGGGGTTTGTCTGTTGGGGGTCTTTTCACTCTTCGCCTCCATCGTCAACCTCATATACGGGCTCTTTTACCACGATAGAACTTTTTTAAGAGCAATATCTTCTATCTAGAGGCAAGTAAGCTAATTCAATCTAAAGTAAACAACTTCCTGTCAGCATCTACAGGCATTATAGAAATTGATATATATTAAAGAGCAATTTTCAAATGACCATTTACTTTTATAAAGTTTGGCAGCCTTATGGCTGTTTTTCTAACTTTTCTCCCCACGGTATCCACATCCAAGGAACTTATTGGGCAACGGTTGAGCATTATTATCAAGCACAAAAATTTGTGGGCAGTGTAGATGCAGTAATTATACCTGTGATTCATGCCGCTCCGACCCCAGAAGAAGCTGCTGCTTTGGGACGTTGTGGCACCCGTCAATTGCGTCGAGACTGGAATTTTGTTAAAACTCAAGTTATGCGAGAAGCTGTACTCAAAAAGTTTCTCACTCATGCTGAGATTAGAGAAGTTCTCTTGACTACAGGCGATGAAATTCTAGTTGAAAACTCACCAACAGATTATTTTTGGGGCTGTGGTGCTGATGAAACAGGTCAAAACCATCTCGGTAAAGTTCTCATGAGTGTGCGTGAAGAAATCCGCAAGTTACTATCTTTGCCGAGAATCTACGGTTAAGATTGTCTTAATAATCATATTAATTAGCCAATTATCCATGAGAGGGGAATCGTAAAATTCCCCCAAATAGGAAGCTTAATAAATTTACAATAATTGTCTATTCTCTTGCATTGAGTTTAATTTTTTGATGAAATAATTGATGCAAGAAAGTAAAAAAGCACAAAATAATTAATATAAAAACAATCGATTTGGAAGTATTTTGAGTGATTTTACGTACATAAATTAAGATTAAAAAATATAAGATCAATGAAAGTCACTGAAGACAATTTTCTGAAGTTGAAGCCCAAAAATTAATGGATTCTCAAAGAAAAATTCTCCTCAGTGACAACTATAAACAAAATTTTATAATTCGCTTTTGGTATATACAAGCAATGACATTTACTGAGAAACCAAGGGGGTCGCAGCAAAGCTTAGACCAAGAAAGTTTGCTGCATAGGATGACAAGACAGATTAGGCGATCGCTCGACCTTCAAGAGATATTAACAACTACTGTTGCTGAAGTTCGGACATTTTTGGATACAGACCGGGTGAAGATATATCGGTTCGATAGGAATGGTAGTGGTGAAGTCATCGCAGAATCTATCCATGAGCAACGTCTACCATCTCTATTAGGGTTGCACTTTCCAGCAGACGATATTCCGCAAAAGGCCAGAGAACTGTTTCTGCTAGCACGGCAACGTTCGATTGTGGATGTAGCGGGCGGCAAGATAGGGGTATCACCACTACATTCACAAGAAACTGGCAAACCCCTTAAAACCGAGAATATTTACTTTCGGCAAGTAGACCCATGCCATATCCAATACTTAAAGGCAATGGGTGTGCAATCTTCATTTATAGTGCCACTACTACATTATGACCTCAAAGGGCAATCAGCAAAGCCGGAATTGTGGGGATTATTAGTATCCCATCACAGTCAACCGCGAACAATTTTGAAGCGGGAACTAAAAGTATTGCAGCAAGTTGCCGATCAAGTAGCGATCGCGATCGCTCAAAGTAACTTACTCACCGAAGCTTTAGCCCAAAAACAGCGAGAAGCTATCATCAACCAAGTAACGACTTTGTTGCATCAAATGCCGACAATCCAATTGTCAGCAGCATTAGAAACTACAATTGCAGCTTTTGGTGGAGTTGGTGGCAGGCTTTACATTGAAAAGAGTGGGGAACTATACACCTGGGGAAACCAACCATCACTGCCTTATGAATTAGAAAATATGGTGATTGAACAGCATCCAGTATGGCAAAACTGGATGGCGGAGGGCAAACCAGGGAAAGTTTGGGCGATCGCTGATCTCTACAAAGAACAACATTTGCGAGTTTTGGCTTTAGCGTTTCAGCCGACTCCTATTCGAGGAATCATGGTGATTCCCCTACATTATCGTGAACATTTTATCGGTGTATTAAGCATTTTCCGTCCAGAAATTGACACCGAAATTTTGTGGGCAGGACGCTGTGATGAGAATCGACGCCAACAGCTACCCCGGCTGTCCTTTGAAGTTTGGCGAGAGGAAAGAAAGGGGCAAGCACTTGATTGGCAACCGGAAGACATTTCACTAGCGCAAGCCTTATGTCATCACTTCTCAATGGCAATTGAGCAGCAGCAAACCTACCAACAGCTACAGGCGCTGAACATCAACTTAGAATTCCGGGTGCAAGAGCAAACTGCTGAACTAGAAAAATCATTACTACTGACTAAGGTACTCAAGCAAGTTACAGAACATATCCGTAGAACATTAGATTTGCAGACAACCTTGCAAACTCTTGTACGGGAAGTCCGTTCCCTCCTTAATTCAGACCGTGTACTGATTTACCAACTAGAAAGTGCATCGGTGATTGTTGAAGAGATTAATGGCAACTGGCCGTCAGTTTTAGGAGTGAAAGTACCATCTGACTGTTTTCCTGACGAGTATAGTCGTCTATACTTTCAGGGCAGAGTTAGGGCAATTAACAATGTAGCAACCGCCTCTTTAAGTGCTTGCCATCAAGAATTTTTGCAAAATTTACAAGTGCAAGCCAACCTGATTGTCCCCATTAATATAGGTATGCAATTGTGGGGATTACTGATTGCCCATCAGTGTGACATACCCCGAAATTGGCAGGATGCAGAAATTGATTTGCTGCAACAGCTAGGCGATCAGGCGGCGATCGCGATTCAGCAAGCACAACTCTATGAACAAACTTGCGCGGCAGAAGCTGAAGCCAGAACTCAAGCTGCACAGTTAGAGCATACTCTGCATGAACTTCAAGAAACACAGACAAAATTGATTCACACTGAAAAAATGTCCAGCTTGGGACAGTTAGTGGCGGGTATAGCACACGAAATCAACAATCCCGTTAACTTTATCTACGGTAACTTGACTCACGCCAGTGACTACACCGAACAACTGCTAGAAATTTTACGCCTCTACCAGTTGCATTATCCCGATCCCAATAGTGAAATTCATGCAGCGATTCAAGCGATCGATTTTGAATTTTTGGTACAAGACCTACCAAAAATTATGACCTCAATGGAAGTAGGAGCCGAGCGCATTCGCTCAATAATCTTATCATTACGCAATTTTTCTCGCCTAGATGAAGCTGAACACAAACGAGTTGATTTGCATGAAGGCATAGATAACACTTTATTAATATTGCAGCATCGCCTGAAATCAAATTCTGAGTTTCCTGACATAGAAGTGATCAAAGAGTATGGCGACTTACCACTGGTAGAATGCTATGCCGGACAGATAAATCAGGTATTTATGAATATTATCACCAATGCTATTGATGCCCTGGAAATGGGAGCTGGGGGCAGTGGGCAGGGGGAAACTTTCTGTAAGTCTTTCACCTCTGCCTGTTTAACCCAATGCCCAATCCCTACTATCCGAATTTCTACTCAAATTTCAACAGACAAATCTCATCTGTTGATTTGCGTTGCTGATAATGGCCCTGGAATGACTCCAGAAGTCAAAAGGCTAATTTTTGACCCGTTTTTCACTACTAAGCCTGTAGGCAGAGGTACAGGGCTAGGATTAGCTATTAGCTACCAGATTATCGTAGAAAAACATCGTGGAATAATGGAGTGTATTTCAGAACCTGGAAAAGGTACAGAGTTCTGGATTGAGATTCCCCTGCAAGCTTTTGCCAAAGACAATATTCTTGAACAGACAAAGAATTAATTGCGTCTCTATCTTAGGTATGATTAAATTCATAGTTTTTAAAACTTAAACAAACATTGAGCAATTACTTAATTTTTCTATAAGGTTACTCAAAGAATTTTTAAGAGACTAAATAAAAAATGAAGAGGCTATTTAGAGCGTATAGTCTATTGATCTATAAGCAAAAAGAGGAGCTTATGGGAAATACAACTGAACTAGATTTCTTGATGAAAATTACTTAATAATTCATCAGAAAAAAGTAAAGTTTAGTTGCAAGAAATAATAACTCCTATCAACAGGTGCTAACTTAATGATTGAAGCAACTAAAGCTTCCCTGGCAGATACAACAGCTGCATTGGAAACGTACAAAAGAGGTAAAAGACGCTGTTTGACATCCATCTGTCTCGACAAAACACAGCAACACCCAACGCGAACACTATTATTTCCTCAAAGTAGAAGAATAGGGGGCGCTGCAACTTGTTTTCATTGCTTATTAAAAAAGTAATGGAAGTTAGTTCATCCCTGGCTAGGATCAACAAAGAGAGGAAATAATTCAGCTAGTAGAAGTTTGGGTGTTGTTGTCTTTAGAAAGAAATTGGCTAAGATGCTGCCTCTAAGTGTAAGCTTATACAAAGTTGAATAGCAAGAGACAGTAGAAATAGCGCCTTATGTCAATTATTGCGCTCAGAGCATGGTATCTCCAGGATTATGAACCGATTCCAGAAGTGGAAAAGCGTCCGCCGGACATTCGCCTAAGTAAAAAAAGCCTGCTGAAGTCAGGATTACGAGCAGACTTTTTAGAAGAAAGTGACGAAGTTAAGAAATCAACTTGGTTTGGGCGCTATCTGGAAGGGGAAAATATTGAATTTTATATTGAGGGTAGTGGTGGCTATTGTGTAGCTAACATTGACTTAATCAGTCATGAGATTTATTTCACCAAGCAAGCGTTGTTAGCTCAGTTAGAACCAACAATTTTTTTGTGTTATCAAACTGAGTATGCCGCAGCCAGAGATGTCCTCAAAGAGGAATTGCAAAAAAGTTTAGCAGATTTAAACTCGCGATCGCGCCTTCCTTTAACAATAGTAGAATCTTCCCGTCCTAGTGATGCTCCTTTACGGCTTAATCGCACCATCATGCGAAAAATCCGAAAGAGCTTGCTGTTTGTTGCAGATACTACAGCCATTGCTAGCGTCGATGGCAAAGAAACCCTGCAACTAATTCCCAGTCCGAATGTCTGTGTTGAAATTGGCTATGCTATCCAAAGTAAGCGGTCTGAACAAATTTTACTAGCACAGATGCAACGTCCAAATTTAGAAGGACAATTTCCTTTTGACTTACCTACGCAGCAAATTTTGCAATTCCAAGACAGTAGCGAACTGAATAAAATACTCACTACGGCAATTGAAAACCAGCTAGCAAGATTTAAATTGTTTTTTTAACAGATATTCAATTGCATCTTGCTTTTTGTTTGTTGTCAAAACTATTTGAAAATAATCTGCACACATTGTTAAATCATCGGGATGCACAAAAGAAGCAAACGAATTTCCTGCAATCTCTGCAATTTCATGTCCTAAAATCTCAGTCCATACAGGCTTAGAAGACATAATATGCTGGCGAACCATGACTCAAACCTACAAATTAGAAAAATCTTCAAAAAATCAAAATAATATCCAAATTCTCTGTAAGCTAAGTTAATTAACTCTCTTCCTTAAATTGCCCGTAAATTGATAATTAGACTTTTGGCTTGCTCAATCGGATTCCTAACAGTACCGAAATATCGCAATCCTAAATCATTTGTGAAAACTATAGCGTTTCTCAGGTTAGTCCAATATAGACCTAACCCCCAGCCCCTTCCCTACAAGGGAAGGGGAGTAAGATTTAAAACCTCTCTCCTTTTAGGAAAGAGGTTTGGAAAGAAGTCAGAGTGTATTGCATAGAAACAAGAAGCGCTATATATTTATTCTCTCTGCGTTCTCTGCGCCTCTGTGGTAGCCTGCGGCGAGAATTATTTTAACAAATCAGATAGGATTGCTATAGAATATATTTTTTCTCAAACAGTTGTTTCTTC
This sequence comes from Nostoc sp. UHCC 0302, assembly GCF_038096175.1. NCBI lineage: Bacteria > Bacillati > Cyanobacteriota > Cyanophyceae > Nostocales > Nostocaceae > Nostoc > Nostoc sp. UHCC 0302. The sequence goes on along the minus strand of NZ_CP151099.1, from coordinate 4,259,624 downwards.
ATCAAAAGTTTACATTAATAATATTAACTTTTTCCTGTTGACACCAAAACCAGATTTTTCAAAATAATATTAGCTGATAAAAATCGCTCACATTAAAATAGCAAATAAACTCAGAGAAATACTTAATGTGATGTTAACTCATTGCATAATGGCTGTTTCTCACGTTTTTTTTATGTTATAAAGCTCACAGAAATTGATGTAAGGCGGAAAACTACTCTATGGAACCAGAAAAACTCAAGTGTTTTAAAGAGTACGGTGAATTTATCCTCAGAAAAGTAGATTCGGTTCCGCAGCACCCCTCTAAACAAGAAGATTGGGTTCCAGCTAGCCTTGATGATTGTCTGGCTCGTCTGCGGGAAGCTGCTGAAAAAACTGTAGAACTTGCTACTTCGCCAGTCAAAATCGGTGTGATGGGGGAATTCAGTAGTGGTAAAACCTTACTTTTAGGCAGCTTGATTGGATATGCAGACGCTTTGCCAGTAAGTGAAAACCCTACGACAGGTAATGTTACTGCCATCCATATCATCCCTCAAGACGGTTTTATGACAACGCAGATAAGTAATTTAACTGTAGAGTATCTTTCTCATGAGGGGATGAATGAATGCCTGCATTTCATGTTGGGGGAAGCAAATAGACGGACAACAGCCGTAGGACTCCCTCCTGTATTGCTCTCGAAGCTTGGTTCTTGGAAAGATATTCTTAGCTGGTGCGAGGAAACATGGAATGCCAGTAACAATCTAGAACTTAGGTATCTGCTGCGCGAGTTAGTGTTGTTTGTTCGTGCTTATCACTCTTATGGGGAAGCGATGTGTGGTGGGCGCTACCAGATTGATGCCATCACCGCTCGTGAGGGGCTACAGCTCATTGAGCAGCCAATGGCAATTCAAACTTTGAACTTTGAAGATTTACCGCCAGCACATATTCGATTACCGAGTCCACCCCAAAGGCTACCTACAAAGTTATTGCAGAATAGCTTTCCGCTGATTCGTCGTGTCGATATCGAGGTCAAAATATCACGAGAAATTTGGGATGTTACGGGTGCTGATAGATTTATACTCTTAGACTTTCCAGGATTAGGGGCTGCGAATTCCGGGGTTAGGGATACCTTTTTGTCGCTGCGAGAATTGGCAGAAGTACAGACAATTTTAGTTTTGCTAAATGGCAAATCTCCAGGAAGCGATCGCGCTAATAAAATCTTTACCATGATGCAGCAGCAGCGACCAGGACAAGACCTGAAAGATTTAATTCTTGTAGGTGTAGGTCGCTTCGACCAACTACCCTTAGACAATGAAGGAGGTGAAAGAGAACTTGACAAACTGATTGAGGATAACCCCGCCGACAATGATTTACAGGAAGAAACTGTTTTGCAAAAACTGAAGGTTTTGCAAACTACCATTGATGGTGCAAGTGCATTTACAACCCAAAAAGACCGTATTGTTTTACTTTCGCCACTTTTGGGGCTTGCTGAGTTGGCAAAACGTTCTACTACAGTCAAAGCAGGCTCACCAGAGTTTTTGGCTAACTTAGACTATCCTAATTACCTAGACCAGTCTAAACGTTTGCAAGAGAAATGGGGACGCTTAAGCCAACGGCTGCTGCAATCTGGTATCCGCAGCAATTTGGGCAAACAACTAGGTTACTTTGCTCAAGATGGGGGTATTAGCAAGCTGCGAGAATTGATTCAAAGCCACTTAGCTACTCACGGTCTGAAGCAACTGTATGAAGATACTCGGAGAGCTGCTGATGTAGTGAGTCAGCAACAAGATAATTTAAAAAACATCATAGAAGAAATTCACGAGCAAGGCATACCAACAGCAGACAGCCCAGCATTTAGCGAGTTGTGTTTTACTGTCGAAAGTTTAGATAAAACCTACAGGAACTTTCAAAAAAATTTAGGGAAAGAACCACTTAAAGACCGCCGCGGAGTTGTTGTCAGTGATGTGGTAAAAGATGAACTCACTTTTAGGATACTCAATTGGAATCAGTGGACTTTACTCTTTAATAAAGCTAATAATGGCACGATCGCTCTAGCAGAATCTAAAGGTGCAGCAGGGAAATTGTTTGATAGAGGAAACCGAGTAAATAGTTCTCTGCCGACTAAGAGTGATGATTTTTATCCGGCATTTGCTAAAACAATTAAAGAACTAGAAGAATTTGCCCGCGATCGCATTCATCAAGCAGTTGTAGATTTGTTGAATAAATTATCAAATCAGGTAGCCCAAGAACGCGACTATTTGAAGACAATTCTCCAACCAGAAAGAGAACAATTTATCGAAGAGAAATTTGGTATTGAGGAAGCCGAGTTATTTTACAAACTGTTTTTAGGATGCGATCCTAACCAATGGAACGAAGCAATCATTGCCGAAATTGCTCATAAAGAAAAAGCTATCATCCCTGAAATTATGTTTCCTTTAGCCCGTCAAGATGAGAAACATGATATCGGTCAAATCTTTGACTGGGCCCCTCAGAGAAACCAAGGCATTCCCAAATCTGGTAATCACCAACTTTTAGTATTGCGATTGCGAGATGAAATTACTGCTAGCGCGAGTCTCCACCTTGTGCAGTATGTCAGTGAAGTTAATCGACAAGTTAATTCAGAATTAGAAGGCATTTTAGATCAAATTATTCCCAGTCTGCAAAACCTCACAAAAAAAGAAGCATTACTAAGATATTTGGCATCTGGAGACTCGCCAAATGAGCTAGCAATTCCTACTTGGTTGCAGACTCTCTCAGAAATTAGTGCCATTTCTTACTTAGATATTTTGAAACAGGGAAAATGACAGAGTGAGGGACTGCGAGCGACGAGCCTTTGAACTTTAAAAAGTCATATATCTAATGCCCAACACACGAATACCGTAATGAATCCTTTTCAACTGAACAAAAATAGCGCTCAACAAGTAAGCGAGAAACAACAAAAAAGATTTCCGGGATGGTTCGCCCTAGATTTTGGCACGTCCAATTCTACAGTTACACTTTTCGATCCGATTGAAGTACCGATCGCAGAAATTTTACCAAAAGAACAGGAAATACGTTTGCGCGATCGCTTGGTACAATGGCTGAGTTCTCCAGCATGGGAAGCTTTACCAGATGCTAGCGCTGGTGAATGGGAAAAGTTTATTGCTGATATTAGCAAAAATCTGGAGATAGAACCCAGCCAATTAAGCGAAGTTTTTGAAACTGATAACAAAGAGCGATTTTTAGAAGCGGTTCGCCAAATCGAACTGTGTTTGGGTAATAGCGAAAAGTTTCGCCGTGCTGTTAGCAAAAAACTTTATCAGATATATCATGAGGTGTTCCGTGTCCCTACCCTAGAGTCGCAGAATTTGATTCCGGTAGTGCTAGATATCGACCGTCGCGATACAGAAATTCCTAGTGAGTTGGAAATTTCTCAGTTAACTTCTTTAAATCTGCGGATGGGTAGAGAAGCTAGAGACAATAGAAAAAAAGCGATCGCTCAAGGCACAAGCAGCTCTATAAAAGAAATTATCAGCAGGTTTCACCACTCGCCCAAACGTTATTTTGGTCAGGAGCGGTCTTTTGGAGTTATTTTAAATGGTGAAGAAGAAACAATTACTGTTAATGATTTAATCCAAGCAGCTTGGGGACATCTCATAAATTTAACCGAAGATTACCGCCAACGCGCCCGCCGCAGGTTTTCTGAGGGAGATTTTTTAACAGCAGTTGTCACTTATCCCACTGTTGCGCCGCCAGTGGTACGCAAGGAAATCAAAGAACTAATTGAGCATCTGGGCATTGATGACGTGCAAACTGCTTATGATGAAGCCGTTTCTGTCGCAATATTCTTCTTGTGGCGTGAATTTGGCGGTAATCTCAACATTGGTATTGAGTCATTTAAAACACGTTGTCGTCAAGAAAAGAACAAATGGTCACAAAACGTTCTGGTTTTGGATATCGGCGGAGGAACAACAGACTTAGCTTTAATTGAACTAACTTTAGAAGACAAAACTCCAGCCTTTGCCGAGTATGAAGACCGAGGTTTAGGCGGAAGATATTATAAACTCACGCCCAAACTGTTAGGTTCATCTGGTCATTTACAATTAGGTGGTGAGTTAATTACACTGCGAATTTTTAGATTATTAAAAGTAGCGATCGCTGACTTTTTATTAGCAGCAGTGACAACAGGCCATATTGAAAGCGAAAAGCTAGAAGATTTAATTAATTCAGAGTTAAGCGATCGCTTTCTGGAACAAGGCAGATTTAAACGCGGTAGTCTATTAAAATCGCTGGATAGAGAGAATCCAGAAGGCGATGTCGCTTACAAAGACGCCTTGGATACTGCCGAAAAAGTATTACCTACCCGTTGGCAACAAGCACCGCAACGCCTGCAAACCTTTTATACTCTTTGGGATCATGCAGAAGCAGCCAAACTTAAACTTGGGCAAAAGCCAACCGGAGATAATTCTCTATTAACCTTCACGTTATCTGAGCAACAAATTTCCGAACTGCTGACTCAAAGCGCTGTGAAATATCAGGTAAAAGATCCAGATAGCATCTGCGTCATCTTAGACAGCCAGCAATTTGAACGAGCCGCCGCTTCTGCAATTAAAGAAGCGATCGGTATTGCTAAAGGGCTGATGGAGAGCCGTTTACGCCCCGATGATACCAACAAAAACTCTGGGATCACACAGAAAGTTGATTGGTTAATTTTGTCTGGCAAAACTTGCAATCTTGACTTAGTGCAGCGCCATATTTATCAGGAATTTAGCAACTCTCCCTATTTTGTTTGGAATCCAGAGCGGATTACCTTTGTACTGGAATTTACCAAACTAGCTACATCTGCTGGTGCTTGCTACGCAGAGAAACTGCGAAGACTGAGATTCGACCCAGAAGAATCCAAAGGATTGCTACGTAAGGGAGCCAACCAACTAGAAATTGATGTCAAAAACCTATTTTATTATTTACCCTGCAACTTCAAACGCAAAACCCAAAGCAACGACTTATTGACTATATTCAAGGCTGGGCAAGAACTTCATCAACTTGTACCCTGGGAACCAGTGGCAAAGGTGCGGACAAAATGGCAAGGGATACAACTGACCAATATTATTTATCGACAAGACTACGAAGATGGAGATTTAAGGCTTTGGGGTAGCTTTGACGGTAAAAACCTGATGGAGAAACTGGGGATGGAAGAATCAGAGTTTCTCAGAAAAGTCAAAGTTCAATTTGAGATTGATCAAACGCTCCAATTTAGCGTAATCCTTTGTCAAGGAAATCCCCATTATTTGATTGACATTCCTGGCATTGATGTAGGAGCAGCAATATCAGCAGCTTCTGAGATAGAAGAAACATCAAGTTTGTTTGTTGATGATAAGTTGAAATGGAATATCGCGATTGAACGCTTTAACAAAAACCTGAATGATGGTGATATTGCCGTCAATGTAATTGAGTCTGCAACTGTTGATCAACCAGATGCTTATCATCTAGTATTTGAAGCAGACCATGTTGATAGTACATACCTGCAACAATTTCACTATTTGCGCGATGGTGTAACCGAACCGGGAACAGGATTAATTAGTAATCCCTTGCCTCCCTTTCCGCAAACTGGTCAACATACTTTTTATGTATGTCAAACAGATACAGAAACCAAGAGCAAAAAATGGTTACGAATTGGCGCACTTAGCAAACCAGATGTGACTACAGATTACCCTTGCCAATATCGTGTTTCTATAGACAATCAAGGGATTCTGCGGATGCACGCTGGTGCAGTACCTTACTGGACATCGACAAATCAAGAATGTCTGAAGTTGGAGGGATGCGTTTTTTACGCCGAATTGGAGTTACAACCCAATGAAGTTGATAAAGAACGTGATCCTTTTAGCGGTATACATTAAATGGGGCATGGGAAATAGATTTTTGAGTCTATTAATACTTGCCTCACGCAGAGACGCAGAGACGCAGAGGTTTGATTAGCGCCTTGGTTTGAGATAGAAGGCGGTACTAAATTTGAATTACAAATCATTACCAAAATGTGGTCGAAAACTCTTTCTCTCTGCGCCTCTGCGTGAGATAAAAAGAAAAGGTGATATTCATGCAGCGTCTACGTCAGTTATTAGAAATAGAAAACTCAGAATTAGCTCATTTACTGCGGTTTAGCCTGCATGGATTAGAATCTGCTTTAAATCAAGCTAGGACAGAATTACCACAAGATCCAGGAGCCAAAGTATGCGATGAGGTGCTGCAAGAACTTCATAACTTGTTGCAACCTGTACCTCTACAGCAAGATTCTGGTTGGGAAGATGCTACTGCAATCATATCGCCCCCAGATGAGTTAAAACTAATTCACCTCCAAAAAGCTTTCGATTCTGACCCGGAACTCAGATACTATTTAGGAAATTCTCCACTGCAAAGTCAGACAGACTCAGATTTGTGGAACGAAATTCAACGCAAGCTGCTAAGAGTTCCAGAGGATTTAGCAACATCTTGGCAACAGCGTGCTTTGGATGTTGCTCAGGAAGCTGGTGCAATCGAGGATAATTCTAATCTGTATCAACTTCCCTTTTGCCGAGATGAAATTATTTACCCTGGACTTAAAGGTACTGTTATTACTCAGGGATTATGCTTATCTCAAAAAGCACTATTAAATTCTGAAATTACACAAGGTAATGAGTCGGGTAATTTGTATTTACTAGCTGGATTACTGTTAGTTTGTATAAATTTTATTGAGATAGAGCCGGATTTACATCATGCTTTAAAGAGCATTTTTGGCTTTGATATCATCTCTTTACACTCCAAGCCAGAACAGCGTAATCAATATCTTGACGCTTTAAGCGATCGCTTTCACCGCACACAAAAAGCTGAAGAAAATGCCGATCCCTTGTTGAGCCTGCGTACCTGGATTGACATGGATGAAGCAATACACTCTTTAGTATTCGTCCCACCAGTTGAACGCTATTCTTGGTGGGGTAAACTGCAACAAGAATCGCGCCGCATTCTCAAAAAAGTTGCCGACAGAGCCATTAATGCAGGTAATGATGTGCGAATTCGGCAACTATCAGGACTTTATGCTGATATCTGTGCTTTATCTAAAGATGACCTGCAACTAGATTGTGGAGGAATTCCTGGGGAAGTGTTGACTTGTCTTCGAGTTTATGCGCGAATTAATCAGGAAGAATCCCCCGGTCGGGTAGTATTTCGCTCATCACGCTAGTGACAGATATACCATTGTAGAGACGCGATTAGACCATTGTAGAGACGCGATTAATCGCGTCTCTATAGGAATTACGAATTATATTTTCCGCTCTGCTAGATATTGATACATCTGCCAACGCGCATCAACTTCAGATTGCGCCTGTTCTAGCAAATGCTTGGCAAGCTCAGGTTTACTTTTGGTCAGCATTTTGAAGCGATTTTCTTGGTACATTGAGTTTTCTACAGGCTGTGTAGGCGATCGCATATCCAATTGCAAAGGATTCTTACCCTGTTTTTCTAAGTCAGGATGATAACGATATAATAACCATCGACCTGATTCTACCAATGTTTTCTGATGATTCATCGCTGTGGTCATATTAATGCCGTGAGCAATGCAATGGCTGTAAGCAATAATCAGTGATGGCCCATCATAAGCTTCTGCCTCTAGAAAAGCTTTCAAAGTATGTTCATCTCTAGCACCCAAGGCTACACTCGCTACGTAGACATTTCCATAGGTCATAGCAATTAAACCTAAGTCTTTTTTAGGCGCAGGCTTCCCACTAGCGGCATACTTAGCAACCGCTGCCCTTGGTGTAGCTTTGGAAGATTGACCACCAGTATTTGAATACACTTCGGTATCCATCACCAAGATATTGACATTCCGACCACTGGCAATTACATGGTCGATACCGCCAAAGTCAATGTCATAAGCCCAACCATCACCGCCAACAATCCAGACACTTTTCCTTACCAAGTAGTCAGCAATCGATTGAAGATTTTGAATTTTGGATTTTAGTTCATCGCTAGAGGTACTATAAATTGCGTTTTCTAACTTTTGTTTTAACAGTGCTACTCTTTCCCGTTGTTCCCAAATATCAGCTTCAGATTTTTGTTCAGCTTTGAGGATGGAATTGACGAAGTTTTCATCTATTTCACCGCTCAACTGTTGCAATAATTCTGCGGCAAATTCAGCTTGTTTATCTAAAGAGAGGCGGAAGCCAAAACCAAATTCAGCGTTATCTTCAAATAAGTTATTAGACCATGCTGGGCCGCGTCCTTCGGCGTTTTTCGTCCAAGGGGTAGTGGGAAGGTTCCCGCCGTAGATTGACGAACAACCTGTAGCATTGGCAATCACAGAGCGATCGCCAAACAGTTGTGTTAATAATTTTAAATAAGGTGTTTCGCCACAACCCGCACAAGCACCAGAGAATTCAAATAAAGGTTCTTGCAGTTGTTGTTGACGAATCTGATTAAGTTTTAATTGTTGTCTGTCAGGATTTGGCAAACTTAAAAAGAAATCCCAGTTTTTCCGTTCTTGTTCCCGCAAAGGTAGCTGCTGCGCCATGTTAATCGCTTTCAGCGATGGCTCAGACTTATTTTTTGCAGGGCAAATATTTACACAAATAGTACATCCCGTACAGTCTTCTGGGGCAACTTGAATCGTAAATTTTTGATTGGCGAAGTCTTTATCTTTCGCATTAATTGACTTAAAGCTTTCTGGTGCATTAACCAACTCACCCGGTTGATAAGCCTTGGCGCGGATAGCACTGTGAGGGCAAACCATCACGCACTTACCACATTGAACGCAGACATCCGGCTCCCACACAGGTATCTCTTGTGCCACATTGCGTTTTTCCCATTTGGCAGTACCACTGGGAAAAATTCCGTCTGCTGGTAAGCTACTTACAGGTAAATCATCGCCTTCCCAAGACATGATTTTACCCAAGACATCGCGGACAAATTCTGGAGCGCAATTGCTAGAGACGCGATTAATCACGTCTCTACTCCTAACGCGATTAATCGCGTCTGTACAAGAATTAGGATTTTGGATTGTCTGTGGTATATCTACCTTATGCAAGTTGTCTAGTGTGTTGTCTACAGCTTGCAGATTCATGCGGACAACTTCTGCCCCTTTCTTACCATAAGTCTTTTCAATCGCTTGTTTGATTTTGGCGATCGCTTCTGCTTGCGGCAAGACATTCGCTAAAGCAAAGAAACACACTTGCATAATGGTGTTAATCCGTCCACCCATGCCACTTTCACGGGCAACTTGGTTAGCATCAATTATGTATAACTTCAGTTGCTTATCAATAATTTGCTGCTGCACTTTCTGCGGCAGATTTTCCCAGACAGTATCAGCATCATAAGGACTGTTGAGCAGCAAAGTTGCCCCAAGTGCAGCAGCTTTCAATATATCAATGCGTTCTAGAAATCCCCAGTGATGGCAACCAATAAAGTTGGCTTTGTCAATTAAATAAGTGGAGCGAATTGGCTTAGGACCAAAGCGCAAGTGAGAAACAGTCATTGAGCCAGATTTCTTGGAGTCATAAACAAAATAACCTTGGGCGTAGTTGTCTGTTTCTTCACCAATAATCTTAATTGAGTTTTTGTTAGCACCGACTGTACCATCAGAACCTAACCCGTAAAACATCGCTCGTACAACGTTATCCGGTTCAGTGGAGAAGTTAGAGTCAAAGCTCAAGGAAGTATGACTGACGTCATCATTGATACCGATAGTAAAGTGATTTTTCGGTTTAGCTTGGGTGAGGTTGTCGAAGATGCCCTTTACCATCGCAGGGGTAAATTCCTTGGAGGAAAGACCATAACGACCACCAACAACTTGAGGGGTGGGGGAAACTCTCCCACTTCCCCGATCATCCCCCGCCTCATGGATAGCAGCTACCACATCTAAATACAATGGTTCCCCGGCGCTACCTGGTTCTTTGGTGCGGTCGAGAACAGCGATCGCCTGTACACTAGCTGGAAGTACTTTTATAAACCTTTGCACATCAAAGGGACGGTAAAGTCTGACTTTCAGCACACCGACTTTTTCTCCACGGGCGTTGAGATAATCTACCGTTTCATGTACTGTTTCACAGCCGGAACCCATGATCACAATGACGCGATCGGCATCACTCGCGCCGTAATATTCATAGATTTGATAATACCTTCCCGTAACTTCGCCAAATTTATCCATAATCTGCTGGACAATTTCGGGACAATCGTTGTAGTAAGGGTTAGCACCTTCACGGGATTGGAAGTAAACATCAGGGTTTTGGGCTGTACCCCGTAACACTGGACGGTCTGGGGTCAACGCCCTGTTGCGGTGGGCGAATATTAAGTGATCATGAATGAGCGATCGCAAATCGCCGTCTGTTAGCAGTTTTACTTTCTGTACTTCATGAGATGTGCGGAAACCATCAAAGAAGTGCATAAACGAGACTCGCGCCTCTAAAGTAGCAGCATGGGCGATAAGCGCAAAGTCTTGGCTTTCCTGCACCGAAGCGGAACACAGCAGCGCAAAGCCAGTAGCGCGTGCTGCCATAACGTCGCTATGGTCACCGAAAATTGATAAAGCGTGGGTAGCTAGGGAGCGTGCAGCAACGTGAACCACAGCGCTAGTCAATTCCCCAGCGATTTTGTAGAGATTGGGTATCATCAACAATAGTCCCTGAGATGCCGTGAATGTGGTACTCAAGGAACCTGTTTGCAATGCCCCATGCACTGCACCCGCCGCCCCGCCTTCACTCTGCATCTGGACAACGCTAGGAACAGTACCCCAGAGATTGGGACGACCCTCAGCTGACCAAGCATCAGCCCATTCACCCATCGCTGACGAGGGGGTGATGGGATAAATAGCAATCACTTCATTTAATTTGTAAGCAACACGGGCAACAGCTTCATTCCCGTCGATGGTTGCAAAACTTTTGTTCATAACTTTAATTTTGTCCTAGCCTCTAAACTGCATTAACAGAAAGCAGGTATAGATGAATTAGAAATAGCCAGAGCCAGGAAGTCTATGTATTCTATTCTCTGCATCAAAAATTAAAACTAAATATTTATCAGTAGAATTTGCTACTTATTTAGTTAATGATTGATTGACTACTCGCGGCTCTTAAGTTAACTCTAAATAAATACTGCATATATTAATATCTCATCTGCAATACTGCATCTATTAATATCTATTAATAATGTACTCAACATCTACAGTCATTATTCAGCGATGCTTTCGGATAATTTATTATTTTTTGTGGGGTATAGGTTCTAGAGTTTATTGTAAATTCCATTCCCACGAAAAGCGCTAGTAGGGTGTGTTATGGCTTTGCTATCACGCACCTGTTACTGTTAACACACTATACTAGCGCGATCGAATTAAAATAGTGGATTAACAAACCGCAGAGGCACAGAGAACACAGAGAGAGAAAAGAAAATTGTCTTGCTGTTTTATGTACAAAATTAGCAGTGTTGTGCCACTACATTAATTTTGTTTTTACTTTATAAATGACTACCGTACTGCTTGTAATACACTGCCTACCTTACACTAATTTTATTTTTACTTAAACCGCATCTTAAGTAAGTATTCTCCTAACTTAATTAGTAATGGAATAAGGGGCGTGAGAACAGATAGCAAGTACTGACGGAAGGTGATGACATCAAAAGGCCATACAGGAAATTCATTAGTCAATGTGTATAGAGAACGTAATTCTTGCAGTTTGGCAGTTTCTTTCTTCAAAATTTCCACATCGCTATTTAAACTTGTATGAATATGAACATAATTTTCATGAAAATGTTTTGCAATCTCGCTGAGTAATTCTTCTTTTACTCTTTTCATCCCTCTGCGTGCAGCAAGTAAAGGGCCAAAAAAGCACACTATTGATATGGGAATATATAGCAGAAGTGTAATATTAAAGTACCAATATTGCTTTACTATTCCTTCAGTTATAAATTGATAATTACTCAAGGTAATCATCATGCCAAATATAGCAACTAGGTAAGCTGTATTTAGAGAATATTGGCTCAACGGACTTAATCCACCACAGCGATCAGGATGCAGAGGATTAATTTTGAGTTGCTTATTGCCTAGTAGTTCATGCAGTACCTGAACATTAGTTATCAAGGTGAGAACTAATATAGTTCCAGTGTAAAATATTGCAACACCGTTAATTGCACCTGTTAGGGCTGGCAGTTTTCCATCAGATCCTGTCCAGTTGTGAACATTTTGCTGCACAAAGAAATACCATATTCCGTAGCTGACTGCTGCTGCCAAAGCTAAGAATTTGCGCCACGGCTGTTTATAATGCAACAATACAGTTTTAATTTTTGTCTCGGAAATATCAACAATATCTGATTTTTCCAGGTAAACAATTAGGCGGTAAATCGCTTTAAATGACCATAGGTAGTAGCCAAATATTACAGGATTGAGCAAGCAGATCCAGACCCATGCAAACCAATCTTGGAGTAATCCTAAATACTTATCTTTCTCTGGCAAGACTAACGTTTTAGTTACCGCAGCAACGAATAGGTAAATAGCAGATGAAACTAGAATTGACAACAGTGCTAAACTCACAGGTTTCAAATGACATTTATCAATCAACCAGCGAGCTAACGGATCAGCGCGGTAAAATTCTTGTTCTTGCATACTATTGCTGAGAAAGAATGTATAATTTTACCAATTTCTGGTTCTCAAAAAACAGAGATGCGATCGCTCTTGGCAGGTACACCCTCAATTACACTCAATGGTGTTGATGTCGATACAATATTTGTCAAATTGAAACCTGCGGCTTCAAAAAGGTCTTGATACTCAGCTTCAGTGCGTTCGCAACCACCTGGATAATTAAGCATTACTTGCAAGTCTAAGAGTTTACCGAAGAATGGCTCGTTTCCTTTTGGAATCACCATTTCAATTACTAAAAGCTTTGTATTCGGCTGCATCACACGGCGGCAATTCTGGAGAATTTGAAGAGCGCGTTCATCATCCCAGTCGTGAATAATATGCTTGAGCAAGTAAGCATCACCACCACTAGGCACTGACTCAAAGAAATCTCCCGCCACAAGTTCACAGCGTTGGGAAAGTCCCTCCCCTGCAATGAGTTGCTTTGCACCTTCGATAACATGAGGTACATCGCAGAGAACACCTTTCATTGTCAAATTAGCTTTGAGAATAGAGGCAAGAAGGCTACCACGTCCACCTCCTACTTCAACTAAGGTATTAATTGCCGAAAAATCATATTCAGCAGTAATTGCAGCAATCCTTTTAGCGGAAAAACTGGTCATCGACTGGTCATAAATTTTAGCTGCTTCGGGATGCTCACTCAGATACTCAAAGATATCCACACCAAAGAGATTTTCAAAGACAGGTTTGCCAGTTTTTATACATTCAAGCAGATGACCCCAAGGTTGCAAATCCCAGACTTGACCTGACTTGATAGCGTAACCGCGTAGTGAGTCTTTTCTATTAGACTGAAGACATTCCGCTAGAGGTGTCAATTCAAAGCAACCCGGTTGGCTTTCGGCGAATACACCAACACTAGCAAGAGCGCGTAATAATCGGTAGAGCGATCGCTCATCAACACCTGTTACCTTCGCCAATTCTCCACAACTTTGCGAACCATCTTTGAGTAAATCAGCAATACCTAGTTCAGCTGCAACATAAATTGATCGCGAAACCCAAGGACTAACAATCATTTGCAGTAGCGCCTCTGTAGGCTGTATCTCATGCGAGATTTCGGAATGATTTATGTTAGACATATTTGGTTAGTATCAATTTTGCAGTGTGTCGATGAAAAATAGAATACTCTACTTGTCAAAAATCTTCTAATTTCTATATAGTTGTAATTTAGATTTGTTTACAATGATTGCTTCAGTATTTAATCGTCGAAATAGTGCTGAATAACGAGTCAATCCCCAATCTTGTGAAATACCCCTGGGGCGATCGCTCCAACCCAGAAGCTCAAAGTAAGCTAAAATTCAAGCAGATCAAGCATTTCCCGCTCAGAAATACCCCATGCTGGAGACTCTGCAAACCCGACTTTACCAACTAGAATACTTTGCCAACACCCTTGTTGCTAACCAACTCACACACCTGAGTCTGTTGAGTGTTGGCATCATCTTTGCAGCTGGCTTGCTCACGAGCCTCACGCCCTGTATGCTTTCCATGCTGCCAATTACAATTGGCTATATTGGCGGTTATGAAGCAAAAAGCCGCTTGCAAGCAGCTGCCCAATCAACTTGGTTCGCTTTGGGATTGGCAACTACACTCACAGGACTAGGAATCGTAGCAGTTTTGGTAGGAAAAGTCTACGGTCAGGTGGGAATTGGTTTGCCAATTATCGTGAGCATCATTGCTATTTTGATGGGGCTAAACCTACTAGAAGCACTACCCCTACAATTTCCATCTTTGGGCGAAACTAATTGGATTTCTAAAGATTTACCACCCGGAGTCCGTTCCTACCTGATTGGATTGACTTTCGGCTTAGTTGCGTCCCCTTGTAGCACACCTGTTTTAGCCAGCTTGCTAGGTTGGGTTGCGAATACGCAAGACTTCATTTTAGGCGCGGTTTTGCTACTTGCTTACGCAGCAGGATATGTAGCACCGTTGATTTTGGCAGGTAGTTTTACTGCATCAATTAAGAAATTGCTAGAGTTGCGTCGTTGGTCTGGTTGGATTAACCCAGTCAGCGGAGCGCTATTAGTAGGATTTGGCGTATTTTCCTTAATTTCTCGGATTCCCCTTGGCAGTTTTTAAACCATGACTTTAGAAGATTCAGCATCCAAAGAATTAAGGTGGTGGTCAGTACCTGGGCAGTTCTTGCGGCAGGAACTTTTACCTATACTGACAAATTTACGATTAGCGATCGCACTACTGCTGTTAATCGCTATCTTCAGCGCCACTGGTACTGTAATTGAGCAAGGACAGTCACCCGGATTCTACCAAGCAAATTACCCAGAACATCCCGCCTTGTTTGGTTTCTTAACTTGGAAGGTAATTCAGGTAGTTGGCTTAGACCATGTATATCGGACTTGGTGGTTCTTGTCATTACTGATTCTATTTGGCACTAGCTTAACTGCTTGCTCTTTTACCCGTCAGTTACCAGCTTTAAAAGCCGCCCGTCGTTGGAATTATTACAAAGAACCCCGGCAATTTCAAAAATTAGCTTTGAGTGCAGAACTAGATACTGGTTCTGTTGAATCCTTAAACCAAATATTGCGGAATCGTCGCTATAAGATTTTTCAAGAAAAACAAGAAAAAGACGATATCCTTTAC
Source organism: Nostoc sp. UHCC 0302 (assembly GCF_038096175.1). Classification (NCBI taxonomy): domain Bacteria; kingdom Bacillati; phylum Cyanobacteriota; class Cyanophyceae; order Nostocales; family Nostocaceae; genus Nostoc; species Nostoc sp. UHCC 0302. Next base: position 4,244,431 of record NZ_CP151099.1, on the reverse strand, counting down.
GCCCGCAAGGGAATAGTTGGACGCATCGGCCCAATTATTGTTCACATAGGTATCGTCGCGATTCTATTGGGGGGAATTTGGGGAGCAATGACGGGTTTTATTGCCCAAGAAATGGTTCCCAGTGGCAACACATTTCAAGTAAAAAATATTATTGATGCTGGCCCTTGGGCTGCAAACCAAGTTCCCAAAGATTGGTCTGTGCGAGTTAATCGTTTTTGGATTGATTACACTCCATCGGGTGAAATTGACCAATTTTACTCGGATATGTCTGTATTGGATAAGCAGGGGCAAGAAGTTGATCACAAGAAAATTTTTGTTAATCAACCTCTGCGTTATCATGGCGTAACTTTCTATCAGACAGATTGGGGACTCTCAGCTGTTCGCGTCCGCATTAACAACAGCCCGATTTTTCAACTCCCGATGGCTCCATTAAACACCAACGGCAAAGGGCGGATTTGGGGGACTTGGATTCCTACTAAACCGGATTTGAGTGCAGGAGTTTCGCTGTTAGCCAAAGACTTGCAAGGTATGGTGTTAATTTACGATGCCACTGGTAAGCTTGTTAATACTGTGCGGGCTGGAATGTCCATCCAAGTCAACGGTGTGACTTTAAAAATTCTTGATGTTATCGGTAGCACTGGTTTACAAATTAAAGCTGATCCAGGTATACCCATTGTTTACTCAGGCTTTGCTTTGCTGATGTTAGGTGTGGTGATGAGTTACTTTTCTCACTCCCAAATTTGGGCATTGCAAAAAGGCGATCGCTTATATTTTGGTGGTAAAACCAATCGCGCCCAAGTTGCCTTTGAACAAGAAGTTTTAGATATTTTAGATCGTCTAACTTCACAACCTAAGACTGAAGAAAAAGAGATTTCAATTAAAGCTTAAAATATCATATCAACAATTTTTCTTAGTGTTTTGGTGTCTTGGTGTTTAAAAAAATCTTGAACCACAAAGACACTAAGACACTAAGTATAGCTAATTTACTACTCTTTTAGAGTATATGCTTTTAGAACTGCAACAAATTATTGTCAAGCCAGGGCAACAAATGTTGCTTCAGAATATTAGTTGGCAGCACCGTTGGGAGAAGTCAAGCAATTAGAGCTTTCAGAAGTTGGGTAAAGGAAAACTTGCATTAGTAAAGACTCAAGAAATCAATTCTCTACTTTTGATGAGTTACTTCAACCACTGTATGAACATTACCACGGGGAGTAAAATCTGCTTTCACCGTGACTTCTAAAGGGTCACAAGCCGCAACAAAATCATCTAGAATTTGATTGGCAGATTCTTCGTGAGAAATATAGCGATCGCGATAACTATTAATGTAAAGCTTTAGCGCTTTTAGTTCCACTACTCGCTCATCTGGTACATAGCTAATATAAATTGTCGCAAAGTCTGGATAACCAGAAAACGGACATTTACAGGTAAATTCTGGCAAACTAATATCGATATTATAACGTCTACCAACACGCGGATTCGGAAAGGTAATTAATTCTCCTTCCGCAATGTTGCGTTCGCCATATTTCATTTCTTGGTCAGCTTGAGTTACAGTTTCAGGTAATTTATCAGTAGTCATTTGTCATTTGTTATTTGTCATTTGTCATTAGTCCCCTCTGTCAACTGTCAACTGTCAACTGTCAACTGTCAACTCCCCCCTTGTCCCCTACTCCTCCCAGTCAGGACAATTCTGATCATCCCATCCATGAGGGTGCATTCCACAAACTAATAAGTTACCACCATAAACTTGCCCGTGGTAGTTACTACAACCGATGCAAGCAGGATTTTTTTCTCTTGTGGCTTCAACGGAATAAGGAAAACCTGGATCTACATCTCCTACAACATCTTCCAGTTCCCAGTAGACTTCCATAATCGGTTCAGCCAGATCATGTAAATCGTTTAAATACTGGTCAACCTCAGCAACAAAAGTACTTTGTACTTGCTCTGTAAATTCTTCTGTTAGTTCAATAAACGTATCTACGACTTCAGTCATTCCGAGGAAGAATCGCTCTACTTCTTCAGCTACTGTTTCTACAATGTCCATTAAATCTTTTTGCCATTGTTCCATAAACTTGACGCCCCTACTAGCTATAAACAGGACGCCTAGTGCTAACTGGCTTAAAGCACTAGAGTACACCCTAAGCAATGTATGTTATCAACTTTTACTCTTTAACGCTATGCCAAAGTGCCGCTTACTGCCGACACTCTAGGTAAAAAATTGCTTTTTATTTGTCTGTTTGCAGACGTTTTAACTCGTTTTGCAGTTCTAACACTTGATCACGCAAGTCATCAACATTCCCATCATTAGATACCTCTTTGACGGTTGGTTCTTCATCTTCCTCTAAGATTTCGATGCGACGAGGTTCAGAAGAAGGCTTTTTGTCAGGGGTTTCTTCAGATGCTGGGGCTTGTTGGGCTTGCTTCATCATCTCTTCGACGAAGCGGCGGGCTTCTTCTGTGTTCATTTCGCCCTTTGCCACCATTTCATCTGCCAGTTTTTGGACTTGCGATCGCACTTGGGCTAATTTTCCCCCTGCTTTCTCACCTGCGTAAGAAGCTAATCCAACACCGAGGTAAAAAGCTTTTTGAACAATATCTCCAAAACCAGGCATTGCTGCTGAACGCTCCTAGAAATAGGGCGACCCGGAGACTAAGCCTACTACAAGCATCCCGTGTTGCTGCCACCTTCCGGTTCTGACAAGGTTTAGGCGTTGCAGTCGCATAGATCCAGGTCTGTTAATAGTATAGCATTAAAAGTCCGTGACTGTGTGTTATTCCAATACAATTTTCCATTCGTAAAGCTGATAGTTGACGCAACCGTTTTCTACCAATGGATCGCGAGCCACAATTGCTTCTGCTTCATCCTTTGAGGCTGCCTCAAACAGTAGCATTCCACCTCTTTGCTCTGCCCAATAGCCAGTTCGCGCCTTGTGTCCTTTATCAATCAAGTCTTGAACGTAGGCTTTATGAGCAGCTACATATTGGTCAAAGGTGGGTTTATCTACTTTGCCTTCTTCAATTTTTACGAACCACGGCATTTATTTGTAACCTCAAGTGGGGAGTAGGGAGTGGGGAATGGAGAATTTTTATGCTCTGTTGTGAAAGATAAGTTATAAAACACTTTATTGTAAATATATATATGTTTGCAGTTGAGTTCTAGAAAGACCTAACCCCCAGCCCCTTCCCTGCTAGGGGCTACCGTGTACACACAAGTATAGACTGCAAAGGTTTCAACTCTTTTAGTCCCGTAAATACCCAAATTTTGGGCAACTGGAAACTCTATTTATCCCACTAATTTTAGGGCTAGGGCAACGAAATTAAGTTTTAGGTGTGATTATCAAGACTTGTGTGTACACTATAGCCTCCTAGGGGAGGGGTCAACATAGCACTCGCCGAACCCACGTTATTTTTAAGACAAGATAATTTAAATGAATTCAGCACATTTCTCAGAAATCAGAATTTGCTTTGTTGGTGATTCATTTGTCAATGGTACTGGAGATCCAGAATGTCTTGGATGGGCAGGAAGAGTATGTGTTAATGCTAATAAAAAAGGTTATGACATCACCTACTATAATTTAGGAATTAGGCGAGATACGAGTACTGATATAGCGAAGCGTTGGTTACAGGAAGTATCAGTTCGGCTACCTAAAGAATACGAAGGTAGAGTTGTGTTCTCTTTCGGATTGAATGATACAAGAGTGGAAAATGGTAAAACTCGTGTAGATTTCACAGATTCAATCAATAATACGCGTAAAATTCTCAGTGAAGCTCAACAGTTATATTCTGTATTGATGGTAGGGCCTGCACCGTATGCAGAACAGGAAGACCTCCAGAGAAAACAGAGAACTAGTGATTTATCTAAACAGTTTCATTTGGTTTGTAATGAATTAAATATCCCATATTTAGATGTTTTTCCGATATTAGAAAAATCAAGTATCTGGATAGATGAAGCAAGAGCTAATGATGGCGCTCATCCTAGAGCAAGAGGTTATGCAGAATTTGCCAAAATAGTGGAAAATTGGGATGCTTGGTTAAATTGGTTTCCTTAAAGTTAGCGATGGGCAAATAGCGATCGCCTTAAGTTATCCTATAAAAAAGGTAAATAGTTTGATGGCATAGTTAGAAAAGGTAACAAGCCAAATTGCGGTGAATAATATAGCCTACTGTTGGACTGTTTCACGCGATAGCGGTTACATCAAGCTAACTGTCGTAAGTAAACCTCAGACAGAACAACGGCTGACTGCGATATTTCCTTATCAATTGATTATTCCTTCTCTAGTACGTTCAGTTATCTTGCTAGCTTTGGAGCAAGGTTGGCAACCAACTAAGCAAGGGTTGAAATAATTTTACATTTTTGATGCCGATAAACAATTCCCAGTTTTGAAATTATCATAAAATATATGCAGCAAATTTCTCTAGCTGAAGCATCTCTACATTTGCCTGACTTAATTGAAGCAGCACTCAAGGGTGAGGAAATCATCATCATTAAAGATAATCAACCTGTGGTAAAGTTAACTCCTGTGTTGCCAGTTAAACGCCGCCGTCAACCTGGAAGCGCAAAAGGTTTAATCACAATCTCTGATGACTTTGATGCACCACTAGAAGATTTCCAAGACTATATGTGATGAAACTACTGCTAGATACACATACTTTTATTTGGTATGTGACGGATAATTCAAAACTTAGTAATACAGTGTTAGCCTTAATTAATGACGAAAATAATCAAATTTTACTGAGTATAGCCAGTCTTTGGGAAATAGCAATTAAACAGAGTATAGGAAAGCTTGCGTTTAATCTGCCATTTGAAATATTTATTACACAGCAACTTAGTCTCAACGACTTCAGTTTACTCGATATAAAAGTTAGCCATGTTGCTATTGTTGCCACGCTACCTCTGCATCACCGTGACCCATTCGACCGACTTTTAATTGCACAAGCTTTAGTAGAAAATATTCATATACTGAGTGCTGATACGATTTTTGATGCGTATTCAACTCGACGTTTGTGGTAAATCTTGCTCCTTTTCTACCAAAAGATAAATAAACAGTAACAGCCAAAAAAACTTAACATTAATTTAAGCAGTAATAGCCAAACCTAATTTCATGAGTTACTATATCGCTCCCCGCTTTCTAGACAAACTTGCTGTCCACATCACCAAAAACTTCTTAAAACTTCCTGGCGTACGAGTCCCCATAATTTTGGGGATTCATGGACGTAAAGGTGAAGGCAAGTCTTTTCAGTGTGAGTTAGTCTTCGAGAAAATGGGAGTCGAAGTGACTCACATCTCTGGCGGAGAATTAGAAAGTCCCGATGCTGGAGATCCAGCACGCTTAATTCGGCTACGCTATCGGGAAACAGCAGAACTGATCAAAGTGCGCGGCAAAATGTGTGTGCTGATGATTAACGATTTAGATGCAGGTGCGGGGCGTTTTGATGAAGGGACGCAATACACTGTAAATACGCAGTTGGTAAATGCCACACTGATGAATATTGCAGATAATCCCACAGATGTGCAGTTACCTGGAAGCTACGACTCCACACCTTTACATCGTGTGCCGGTTATTGTTACAGGAAATGATTTTTCTACCCTCTATGCACCGTTAATTCGGGATGGACGGATGGATAAATTCTACTGGGAACCCGATCGCGACGACAAGGTAGGGATTGTCAAGGGTATTTTTGAGCCAGACGGACTCTCACAACGGGATATTGAACAACTCGTTGATACTTTCATCAATCAGTCAGTTGACTTTTTTAGCGCGTTGCGATCGCGCATTTATGACGAACAAATCCGCAACTTCATCTATCAAATAGGGTTTGAACGCGTATCTCAGCGTGTGGTTAATAGCTTAGAAGGGCCACCAGAATTTAAAAAGCCAGATTTCAGCCTATCTCACTTAATCGAATCTGGTCACTTGATGGTCGGTGAACAAAAACGGGTGGAAAATTCTCAGTTGGTTGATGAGTACAACCGCTTGAATAGAGGGAGAAATTCCCAATCTGCACCACCTGCTGCAATACCAACTAACCAGCCGTCAAATAATGGAGGAACTAAAGGTGCAACTCCCAATGGTTTCCACAAACAGCAGGGAGCAAATACACATTTAACCCTAGAGACACAAGAACAAGTCCGGCAACTTTTAGCTCAGGGTTATAAAATCACCATTGAACACGTAGATGAGCGCCGTTTCCGCACAGGTTCTTGGCAAACTTGTATTAATACTCATATCGATGCGGAGTCAGATGCCATATCAACCTTAGAATCTTGTTTGGCTGAATATAGCAGTGAGTACGTGCGCTTAGTAGGAATTGATCCGAAGGCTAAGCGGCGAGTAGCTGAAACGATTATTCAGCGACCAAATGGTAAAAATTAAGTAGCAGGAAAAGGGGCTGGGGAGATGAGATTTCTAACTTCCTAATCCCTATTTTCCATATTTCTATGATTTTGTAATTGCTGTTTGGAATTTTGAAAAACTTCGCTCTTATTAAATCTTAGTAGTTCAGAAGCATCTTGTAATTCTAGTTTTAATCTAGCAATTTTTTCTTTATGACTTTGAACCTCTATTTCATGACGCATTTGTAAATTATCTTTATGTTCAAAAAGTTGGTTTGACTTTTCCTGGTATTCAGCCTCAATATTTACTTTTGTGCGCTCTAAAATTTCTTTTCTATCTTCAAACCAGAAATTAAGTGCTTTTTCTCGCTTGGCAAGCTCTAAATCTTTATGATGAAATTTATTTTCTTTAGCTTCAAATTCTTGCATCGCCTCTAAAACAATTTGTTGGCGAAAGATTTCATTTTGCTGCTCAAACTGCTTCCTACTTTCAACTAAATGCGAAAATTCTGATTCATATAAATATTGTAAAGATAAGTGCTTCTTTTCCAGTTCTTGAATACTTTTAGTGTGTTCTAATTCAAACTTACTCTTAACCACCTCTACAGCTTCTATATTTTGATTAAGTTGAGATTCTAATAGTATCAAAGAATCTTCCCACTGAGTTAAACGTGCTATACGTTCATTACATTGTTTTTCAAACTCGCTTTCAGTTGGCTTGACTATAGATAATACTAAACCACAACCAATTGATCCTAAACCTGGTATCAATATTTTCCAAAAATCCTTAACATTTCTATCTAAGCTGACTCCAAATGTCAGCGCACCTAAAAATATAGATATTGTAGTTAATGAAATCTCACGTTTATTCATAAAAACTTTGATTTTGACAATCAAAATGAATTATTAATAAAATAGCTATGCAGTTAGAAAAACGCCAAGGCTGTCGCTATAATATTTATTCTCTTCTGCATCTTTTAAATAACACCTAAAACGAAGCCAGCAACACCACAGCAAGGAATACCATAGTAAAGTAAATTTTTAATTTTCTCGTTGCGAGTTGAAACACCCCGGTAGGCAAAGATTAGCCAAAAGGTCAAAAATAAAAGTGCAGTGCCTACAAGAGTAATTTTAATAATAAATACAAATTGACCAAGCTTTGCTACTGTGTGTGCGAGCCTAGTTATTGTTGCTGTTGACAAAAATACTTGTAACCACCAAAGTGCTAACCATTTGTTAGTGTTATCTTTCATTGTTCGAGTAAAATTTTGATCAGATTTAGTTTTTTCTCTATCAGCATGAGAAAATTTCATAAATATTGTATAAATATTGATTTTTCTAATTTAATGTCTTTGCATAGTATCATTTTTTAATCCTCCAAAATACATTCGATAAATTTCTGGAATTCCAAAAAAAGTAGTAATCAAGAGTGCTAATACAATAAAAATTGCTAGTACAGTGTCTTCAGGTCTGTCCATAATCCAGAATATTTAGCGACCCTGATAAGTAGATAGACATGAATGAATTGAAGTTTTTAGTTTGTGTTTTCTTCGCAAAATAGCAAACTACAAGCCATAAAGTATCTTCAGTTTTGTTATATCCACTTATTTATTAATTTCTTAATAAACAGAATAAGGAATTTATGCTATGGTTTTGCACGTCGTTAATGGTTTACAGTTGAGAGAATAAAAAACTAGGTTACAGACCAGATAATCGCATGAGCTTTAAAATACTTCATTCATCTAAGGTCTTAATAGTGCCTGATAAAATCTAAATTGAAGTAGTGTTTTATACAGTTAATTAAAATTTAAAATAATTACCATGAAATTTCAAGCAAACTTTGCTTTGATAGGGCTTTCTCTCAGCTTGCTTAAGGTATTAACTTGTCTGTTGCTTGTGTTCACGCCTGCCCCTTGGGTTTTAGCTAACGAGACTACGAAAACTCCAGTTGGCAACAGCACAACAATTCAAACTGTGCTAGCTAGTAGCGATCGCTCCCAACAGAATCGCGCCAGAGACAAGTACCGCCATCCAGCCGAAACTCTCGAATTCTTTGGACTGCGCCCAGACATGACTGTGGTTGAACTCTGGCCGGGAAGTGGCTGGTACACCGAGATTTTAGCGCCCTTTCTTGCCCAAAAGGGACAGTTGATTGTTACTAACTTTGACCCCCAAAAAAGCAACCCAGCGAAAGCTTTTCTAGAAAGATTAACAGCTCGTCCTCAAGTCTTTGGCAAAGTCAAAATAGTTCAAATTAATCCACCAAATGAACTCACTCTGGCTCCAGACAACTCTGTAGATATGGTTCTGACCTTCCGCAACATTCATAACTGGGTCAGCGCTGGCTATGACAATAAAGTTTATGCTGCTGTTTACAAAGCCCTGAAACCAGGGGGAATCTTAGGGATAGAAGAGCATCGCGCTAAACCCGGCATCTCTTTGCAAGAAAGTGCTAAGACAGGCTATGTGTCTGAAGATAGGGTAATTGCTGCTTTGGAAAAGATTGGGTTTAAGCTTGTGGGCAAGTCGGAGATTAACGCTAACCCCAAAGATACTAAAGACTATGTAGGTGGTGTTTGGTCACTGCCGCCAAGTTTAAGTCATGGTGAAAAGGATAAAGAGCGTTACCTTGCCATTGGTGAGAGCGATGTCTGCGACGGGCTACGCCTACGCATGACTCTAAAGTTTGTCAAGCCGAGTAACAAATTTTCCACAGGAAGATAGCCCAAAGTTGCTATCAATGGTATATTTGGGAACTAGTTTTGTAAGTTGGCTAGACCTACTGTTTTTAGTGAAAGTCTTCGCTAGTGTAATCAAGCCGAAATTTACTAATTGGTCTAGAAATTAAGGGTAGGAATTCGCTTAAATGCAAATAGCTCAGAAATGGTTAGCGCAAAAAACTAATCAGTTAGTACTTTTTCTGCTGGTTGGGGGACTGCTGTTTCGAGCTTTTATCGCTTTCTGGCTTTACCCTACTTTTGATGAAGCTTACTACTATGTTTACAGCTTGCATTTGGACTGGAGCTATTTTGATCACCCGGTTATGGTGGCGCTGACAACCGGTTTTGGCCCGTGGCTGACTGGAGTTGTATCGCAATTCACGATTCGTTTGGGAGCGCTAATTTTGTACACTGGCAGTTTGCTGCTGTTGTATCTAACTAGCTTAAGAATTTTCTCTGCCCAAGCTGCTAGTTTAACTTTAGCGATCGCTACTATAAGTCCAATTTTTTTAGTTGGCTTTGGCCTCCTCAGTCTACCTGACAGTCCTTTAATGTTTTTTTGGTCAGCTAGTTTGTATTTTGCAGCTGATGAATTTTTGCAGCAGCCTGCAACTCAAAAGCGTAGCTTGTTGAAAGATGAGTCTTGCTCAACTAATTTATACATACCCAGCTATCGTTTAGCAATCCTTGGTACTCTAGTCGGATTAGCCTGCCTCAGCAAATATCACGGTTTTATTTTAGCCTTGGGGCTAGTTGGTTTTTGTTTAACCAGTCCACCTCATCGCTCCGTTCTCCGCTCGCCTTGGGCATGGTTAAGCTTAGGCTTGTTTCTGATTACCATCTTCCCTATTTTATTTTGGAATATACAGCACGATTGGGTATCTTTTCTATTCCAATCAGAGCGAGCAGTACCTCGCGGTGGCTATAGTCTATTAAATGTAGTCCTCGTCTGTTTAGTTGGAGTACTTTATCTATTTCCAACCATTGGATTCCCACTTTGGTGGGTGAGTTTACAACCAGCGCTGGCTCAAATAATTCAAATTTTTTCTCCGAAATCACGAACCTCTCGAAAAAATTTAGAGGCGAATCAGCTATTGATTTTATGGGTTTCCCTGCCCTTAACTATAGGATTTACTCTTATAGGAGGATATCGGCAAATTTTACCAGCTTGGTCAATGCCAGGATTTTGGGGAATTACTTTACTATTAGGACAACAGGCAATAATTTGGCAGAAGCAATCCCGGCGTAGGGTGCGTCGATGGCTTTTGGGTTCGGGAATTGTAGTTAGTAGTATTTTGCTAATTGCTTTGCTGCAAGTGACAGCAGGAATAGTGCAAAAGCCAAGCCAATACGCCTTAATGGGAGGTTTATTATCTCCCAAAGATGACCCTTCCACTGAACTAATTGATATTGAGCAATTGCGGCGTGGTTTTGCTGAATCTCCTATCCTTAGCGCAGCTTTAGAAAAATCTAGCTTTATATTTACTAATCGCTATTATCTAGGCGGGCCGATCGCCATGTCCCTAAAACCAATATCTCACATACCGATTACTTGCTTTGACATTGGTATGGATCTGCGTGGCTTTGCTTTTTGGTCAAAGCCCGAACAATGGCTGGGAAAAGATGCTTTATACATTACTACCGCCTCTTTTATACATAGACAAGACTTGATGGCTAGCTATCGAACTTACTTTAATAGCGTCAATGAAATTGAACAGTTACCAATTCGACGAGGCGGAGTAGTTACTAACGTCATTTATGTTTATCAAGCTAAAACACTCCTCAAGCCCTATCCTCGCTCTTACGGGATATAATCTCGTAAACTAACTTTTGCGACTCATAAACTAGCTTTTGCGACATCAAAACCAGCTTTTGCGACTCGTAAACTAACTTTTGCGACTCGTAAACTAACTTTTGCGACTCGTAAACTAGCTTTTGCGACTCGTAAACCAGCTTTTGCGACTCGTAAACTAGCTTTTGCGACTCGTAAACCAGCTTTTGCGACTCGTAAACTAGCTTTTGCGACATCAAAACCAGCTTTTGCGACTCGTAAACTAACTTTTGCAACTCGTAAACTAACGTGAGTTCGATGAACCTCTCCCTCCCAACCTCCCTTTCCGCTTCGGAGAGGGAGGAGCAAGAAAAAATGATGGTTTTACTCCCCTCTCCTCGTAGGAGAGGGGCTGGGGGAGAGGTCAAGATAGCACTCGTCGAATTCACGTTAAACTAGCTTTTGCGACTCGTAAACCTGATTGATTACAAAAGTTTCGTAGTTTCGTAGGGTGTGTTATCACGTCAGCGTAACGCACCGAAAATCGGATGGTACGTTAGGACTAAAGTCCATAACGCACCCTACCAGATTCTTGCGAAAACTATTCCTCTGCCCCTTCAAAGGCTCGAATTATTTGCACTTTTTGATTTTCTTGATGCTTGGTAAAGAATAGTATGCAAAGTTTGCAATAATTCCTTAGTTGTGTATGGTTTAGCTATAAATGTTTTGATTCCAGCAGTCTTTACTAGTTGGTCGTTGGCTACTAGACCGCTGACAGCAATAATCTTGACAAGCGAATTAATTTTTTGCAAGGCGCGAATAGTAGTTGCACCATCCATTGACGGCATCATCATATCCATCAATACCAGATTGATTTCATTTTGGTGTTTCGCGTATAATGCGATCGCTTCAATTCCATCCCTGGCTGTAAGCACCTGATAATTGTACGTTTCTAACGTAAGTTTCGTAGTCTCAAGAATTTTGGCTTCGTCATCTACAACTAAAACCAATTCTCCATTTCCTTTAAACAGTTCAAAGTCTTCTGCTAACGGTGTTGTTGTTGCCTCAACTGCTGACAAGAATACTTTAAATTCAGTTCCTCTTCCGACCTTACTAGAGACGTTCACAAAACCACCGTGGCTTTTAATAATACCCCTCGCGGTTGAAAGACCTAAACCTGTACCTTTGCCAACATCTTTGGTAGTAAAAAACGGCTCAAATATTCTATCGACTATTTCCGGTTCCATACCAATGCCTGTATCTGCAACAGTAATCACAATATAAGAACCGACAGAAGCCTCAATATTCATTGAAGCATAGTGTTCATCAATCAACATATTCTCAGCAGAGATACTTAAATGACCGCCGTTTGGCATAGCATCACGAGCATTAACTACTAAGTTCATCAGCAACTGATGCAGTTGAGTAGCATCTCCAATCACAGCCCAGAGGTCTGGCTTAATATTTACAGAAAATTCAATCGATTTGGGAAAAGTCTCCTTAACAATTTGCTCAATTTCTGAAAATAGGTGATTAACTTGGACAATCATGCGCTTGCCTTCAACTCCCCGCGCAAAGTGCAACACTTGTTTAACTAAAGCAGCCCCACGTTTAGCATTAATTTCTATGGTCTTAAACATTTGTTGACTCCGCTCATCAGTATTGGGAAGTTTTAATTGCAATAGTTGCGCTGATGTCAAAATTGGAGTAAGTATATTGTTCAAGTCGTGTGCAATACCGCCAGCAAGTGTGCCAATGCTTTCAAGCCGTTGAGCGCGGAGAAATTGCCTTTCAAGTTGTTTTTTCTCTGTAATGTCGGTGTTAACAGTCAGAATTGATTGGGGTTGCTCATTTTTATCGCGCATCAGAGTCCAGCGGCTGGCAACAACAATCTCTTTGCCTTGTTTGGTAAGTTGATGTAATTCACCTTGCCATGAGCCAGACTCAATTAAACTTTCGTGAATTTTTTGGATTTGAGATAGAGTTTGTTTACTATAAAGAAGCTGATTAACACTTTTATTAATCGCTTCTATCGATTTCCATCCATATAGATTTTCAGCACCTTGGTTCCAAAAACGGATTTTTCTATTTAAATCTTCAACAAAAATTGCATCAGTAGTGATATCTAATAAAGCAGCTTGTTCGCGGATTTTTTGCTCTTTAAGTTTGCGCTCACAAATTTCCACTTCCAAACGCGAATTTTGCTCTTGGAGTATCTTGGTTAATTTGCTAAGCCTCAGATGAAGTTCGATACGAGCTAAAACTTCTTCGTGTTGAAGCGGTTTGGTAATGTAATCTACTGCACCAAGATTTAACCCTTTAACTTTTTCGACTGTTTCAGCAAGTGCCGTCATAAAAATGACGGGGATATCTTTTGTGATTTCATTAACTTTTAAACGCTGGCAAGTTTCAAACCCATCCATTCCAGGCATGAGTATATCTAACAAAATCATGTCTGGTGGGGCATATTCAGCTCTAGCGATCGCACTTTCACCATCTTCAGCCACCAACACTGTAAATCCAGCATCTGCTAAAAAATCGAACAGCACTTCTAAATTGCTGGGAGTGTCATCAACAATTAAGATGACACCTTTGTTATTAAAATTAATATTCATAAAACCTCTTAATAATTTTTGAGAAACTCTAATATCTGTTTCCCTTTAAAACTTTTAGCAAGGAGACGTAAATGGGTGGCAAAGGGAACTAATTGTCCATCTAATTCTGCTAATTCTACAGCTCTTTGGGCAATACCTCTTAGGTCGCCTCTCATTGCTAAATCTAATAAAATTTTAAGTTCTTCGGGTGGTGGAGCTACAAGTAAGTTACCGAAATTCACATCGCCAGAAGTCGCTGCTTTTACTTCTCCTTGAGTTTGTAGGAGCGTAATATTTGGCATTTCTACTTGTTCTTGATGACTCTGCTCCTCATAAACCCATTCTATTCCCAAATGAAGCCGTAATTTTTCTAAAAGCTCCGCAACCTGAACAGGCTTGGCAATAAAATCATCACAACCAACTTCTCGACTTTGCTGTTTATCAAAATCAAAAACGCTAGCCGAGATAGCAATCACTACCACTTCCTTAAAATCTGGTAACTTCCTCAAGCGACGGGTAGCTTCAAAGCCGTCCATGACACTCATCACCAAGTCCATCAAAATTACATCTGGCTGAAATTCTTGCGCTTTGTTAAGAGCGTCTAAGCCGTCTGTTGCTTCTAAAACTTCAAAGCCTAAAGTTTTTAATATAATGACTAAAATAGAACGATTTGCCCATTTATCGTCCGCTACTAAAACTTTTCGTTTAGAACCAACAAAACTGATAATATTAAACTCATTGGCATTTGGAACATAATTTGGTTGGGAAATCTCAGGTAAATCTAAATCTAGCCAAAAAATGCTGCCTTTACCTAAAGTACTCTTTACCTTTAATTCCCCACCCATCATTGCAACTAATTGACGGCTAATTGCCAATCCTAATCCTGTACCTTCAGTTTTTTGACTATTCTCACCTACTTGCTTAAAAGGTAAAAAGATTTCTTCTAATTTATCTGTTGCAATTCCAATTCCTGTATCTTCCACTTCAAACCGAAGCTTTTCCTGCTGATAGCCTACTTTGAAAGTTATACTACCTTTTTCTGTAAACTTAACTGCATTACTTATTAAATTAATTAAAACTTGACGTAATCGTTTTTCATCAGCTCGAATTATTGTAGGTAAGGTAGAAACTTGTTGATAAATTAAGTTAACTCCCTTTTGTTCGGCACGGATTTGGCAAATTTCCCCAATACTCTGAAGAAATTCTGTAAAGTTAAATTCTTTTGCTTCAAGCTCCATTTTCCGAGCTTCAATTTTAGAGATATCTAAAATATCATTAATGAGTGTCAGTAAGTGTTCACCACACTGATGAATGATGTTAACACCATTCTTTTGCTGTTCTGTTAAATTTTTGTCTTTTTGAAAGATTTGAGCGTAACCCAAAATTCCATTAAGCGGTGTGCGGAGTTCATGACTCATATTAGCTAAAAATTCGCTTTTTGCACGGTTTGCAGCTGCGGCTACTTCTTGCGCTTGTTGGCGTTCATGGATTTCTTTTTGGAGTTGCAAATTTTTCTCTTGCAACTCCAGGGTTCGCTCCTGTACTTTTGCTTCTAAAGTTCGATTAGACTCTTCTAAATTATTATAAAGCCGGGCATTTTCAATTGCGATCGCAGCTTGAGAGGATAAAAGTTGTAAGACTTCCAATCTCTCTGGTGTAAATGCACCAACGGTTAAATTATTTTCTAAGTAAAGGATGCCAATGAGTTTTCCTTGATTAACAATTGGTGTGCATAAAAGAGATTTTGGCTTGTAATTAATTATATAATTATCTGCTGTAAAAACGCCTTCATTAGTTGCATTGTTTAGTACAACATTATCATGAGTCCTTTGTACATAATTAATCACAGATATTGGTAAAAGTTGACTAAATTCTACAGGCGTCGATTGCTGCACGTTTATCTCATCTTGCCCGTAATCTCTTGAAGCTTCTATGAATAAACGCCCAGCTTTTTCTAAAATTAAAAATCCTGTTTTTGCACCAGCAGTTTCTAACAAAATTTGCATTAATTTTGCTAATAATTTGTCTAAAACGATTTCTCCAGAAAGAGCTTGAGAAGCTTTCACGACTGCTGCTAAGTCAAAAACTCCAGAATCACCTGTTGTAGAGCTAATTGTCCGATTCAACCCTAAATTTTTAGTTGTTAGATTCGGTATCTGAGAAAAAATATGAGGATAGCTTACTTCTAAATCTCTGACTTTTGCCATTGCTCCCCAGAGAATATATCCATAATAAGCATCTGTCAGATAGGTTTGAGCCAGCTTTTCTCTGCCATGCTCAAAATGAAACTTTGCTGCTAGTTCATTTGCTAGCGCTTCTTCTTGGATGTATCCTTGCTCCTTAGCTCCAGCAATAGCTCGGTCATAATATTCCATCGCTTGCCAATATTGACCTAATAATCGCGCTTTCTCTGCTTCTACCAAATCATACTTATGTTGAAAATTCATTGGAGCATGGGCTGCCCAATTTTGCATTTTTTCTTGGTTATTAATTATTTTATTTAAGATATCTTCTTGCTGTGTGGGTGATGATAATGGGTAAATTCCCAGTTGTGCTAAAGAATCATAGAAATAGAAGGTAGGCACAACCAAAAATGCTTTAACACCATCTAAATACTGCTCGGCTTGAACTGCATTTTCCGATGCTTCTTCATATTCTCTAAATAAATAACAAAGGATAAGTTTGTTAAGATAAAAGTATTGAAGTATAGTTCTAGCATTAGCTTTCTGAAGCAGCGGTAATGATTCATCTTCGTTGTATACTTCACCCAATAAATAGCATGGATTAACAGACTGTTTTTGCAAATTAATAACTGACTGGTGAAAAATTTTATTCCAAATTAAAGCGTTTTCCTGCTTTAGTTGAGCAAAGGCATCACCAACTGTTGCCATTTCTTGTTCAAGTTTTGCTAGTTCCTGTCCTAGAAAATATAAATGTTGGCATTTTTGTGCCGCGGCATAGCAACCATATTCAAACTGTCCGTTTTCCAGTCCGCTAGAGTAAGCATCTTCTAAAATTGGCAGCGTTTCTTTAGCATGGACTTTTCCATGCATTGTACACGCCCCCGCAACATAAAACACACTTGTTTTATGTTCTAAAACATTGAACCGTTCCACCAAACTTAAAGATAACTTGCCAAATTTGTAAGCCGAATCAATGTCCTGAATTATTCCATTTAAAAGTACACCGTAACAAACATAACCGTAGGCTGAGAAAGGTGCATTACCATATTTAATAGATAAATTGACTTGTTCACACACAACCAGTGGAAACAGGGTAGGTGCAGCTTGATAGGTAGGAGAACCCATACTCATTAACATCCTCATGGCTGCCAGTTTATCTCCCTCTATCATTAACGGTAGGTTAAGCAAGTCTTCAATACTCTTGCCAGTTAAATTTGCCGCCGTTTGAGATAGTGTTTGCTCAATTTCTGAGGCGCTAGGCGACTCTGGTAACTTAACCCCCAGCAGTTCCAGTGCTTGTAACCCAACCTGAAAAGCTTCGAGTTGTCTGACTTGCGCCATACAAGCTTGAATTTTGACCTCATAAACTTTCATTTTGTCTTTAGGGATTTTTGCCTGTTTTAGGACAACTGTTGCCCATTTTTCCATCTGCTCAAAATCACCTTTAAGGTAAGCTGTTTCTACTGCTGACTCATAGAGTACTAATGTCAATTTGTACTGATTCTGCCAGCTATTTGTTGCTAATAACTCCAAACCAACTTTTAAGTAACGTATAGCAGACTCATACGCTGCTGCTGCTTTTGCTTTTTGACCTGCTATGAGATTGAGTTCAGCCAATTCATATTTTTCTGTTTCTAAGATAAGTAAATTTATACCGTAATTTAGGTGATTAACTAAAGCAAATATGTTTTGTTTTTGTTCTTCCAGTACACTGTTTTTTAGTAGCAATTTGCCTATTCTCAAGTGAGTCTCATTTTTCTGGTAATTAGGAATAAGAGAATAGGCTGCTTGCTGTACTCTATCGTGTAAAAACTTATAAACTACTGTTAAACCTTCTTGGTTAATTGCTACTTCTTCTTCTTGATAACTGCTCAGAACAAGAGGAATTTTATAAGATTTATCTAAAGGTAAGATTAAACCTGTTTGTAAAGCTTCCCACAAATCTTTAGCTGTTTCCGACAAAGACTTTTGGTTAACAATACTTAAAGTATCTAAGGTAAATTTATCCCCAATACAAGCAGCTAATCTTAAAACATTTTGCGTCTTTGGCAACAGCTTCTGAATCTGACCAACCATCAATTCAACAACATTATCAGTAATTTCTATGTCTTTTAGCTGCTCAATATTCCACTGCCAGTAACCCTTACTAAAATTAAAAAACAATAAGTTTTCTTGATACAATGATTTAAGTAGCTGGGTTAAGAAGAAAGGATTTCCTTGAGTTTTATTAAATACTAATTCAGCTAGTGGTTGTGACTTTATATGATCAGCATGGAGGGTCTCACTAACTAATTCATTGACATCAAAAATTTGTAAAGGCTGAAGGACAATATTATTGACAGTTGCACCAGATTTTTTAATTTCTTCCAAAGTTAATATTAATTGATGGGTTGAATTAACTTCGTTATTACGATATGCTCCAATTAATAACAAATATTTGCTATCTATATTAGTCATCAAGATTTGGAGTAACCTTAATGAGGCTGAATCTGCCCATTGTAAGTCATCTAAAAATATTACTAGTGGATGTTTGCGCTGGCAAAATATATGAATAAATTGTTGAAATATTCGATTAAAACGGTTTTGTGATTCAGTTATTCCTAATTGAGGAACATTTGGCTGTTCTCCAATAATTTTTGCAATTTCGGGAATAACATCAATAATAATCTGACCATTTGCTCCTAAAGCTGTTAAGAGTTTTGTTTTCCATATAGCTATCTGTTCAGCATTCTCTGTGAGGAGCTGTCGTGCCAAGTCTTGAAATGCTTGAATCACGGAATTATAAGGAATATTTCGCTTAAATTGGTCAAATTTACCAGAAATAAAATAACCCCGTTTGCTGACAATAGATTTATGAATTTCATTGACTAAGGAAGATTTCCCAACACCTGAGTAACCAGTTACTAAGACTGTCTCAGCCGACCCCTGGCTGATTCGTTTAAAAGCATCTATCAAAGTAGCAACTTCTTTTTCACGACCATAAAGTTTTTGAGGAATGAGAAATTGGCTGTAGGTATCAAGCTGACCAATAATCAATTTTTCAACATGAGAAGAAGTTTGTAATATCTTGTATACAAATTCTAAATCTGCTTTTAACCCTAAAGCGCTTTGATATCGTTCTTCAGCAGTTTTAGCCAATAATTTTATGACAATATCAGAAACTGTTTGAGGAATATCTGTATTGAGTACTTTTGGCGAAACTGGTATTTTAGCTATGTGGCAATGAATTAATTCTAAAGGCTCAGTAGCTTGAAAGGGCAATTGTCCAGTTAGCACTTCATAGAAAGTAACACCTAATGAGTAAAAGTCAGTTCGGTAATCAATTGAACGGTTCATTCTTCCAGTTTGTTCTGGTGATATGTAGGGTAGAGTACCTTCAAGCAAATTAGGATTACTAACAATCTGACTTTCTTTTAACAAGCGCGATGATATGCTAAAGTTTATAATTTTTATTTCAGTTTTCTCTAGGTTAATTAGGATACTCTCAGGCTTAATATCTTTATGAATAATTTTGTTATCATGTAATTGAGCAAGAGTTGAAGTTAATTTAATAGCAATTTGTAAAAAATTACTTAATTTAAAATTGACATTATTAATAAAGTTTTTTAATGGTTCTCCTTCAAAATCTGAAAATATAAGCGCTACCCCATTTTGATAGCTTTCTAAGGCTAAGGGTTTAATAACTCCTTCTATATCCAAATCTCGGAGTATTTCATATTCATGTCTTAATTGAGCAAGTTGTTCTATAGTTGGATACTCAGATTTTATAGTTTTAATAATTACTAAGGTTTGATCTGGCTCCTTTAAAGCTCGATAAAGACAGATAGTACTATCGTCATAGATAATTTTGATGAGCTTATAATTAGTAATATTAATACTCATTTTTGTTTTTACTTGGTATGAGATGATTAATCATTTAGCTGGTAGTTTTAATATTGATGCTAACTTTTATATCTGTTTGGTTTCAGGAATATTATAAATTTTTGTCATATCTCTTAATAGTTAAACGAATACTTTGCCGCTTGACAATAAATCTATTTTAAAGGGAGCGGGCATTAGGTATACAGGCTAGGGAGTTAAGAATGGAAAAAATGAGCCAGAATACCTTGGTTCGTCTAACGAGATAGATTTTGATGAGGGCTAACTTTGCGACTTATGGGAGTTTTAAATTGAGTTAAGTACAGATATAGAGGTAGTACTCTACTATTATGTCAAATTTGATTTGATAGGTTCGTAGTTGGCGCTTTAGCGAAGGTAGCCCCAACTACAGACCGTGTATACTCTTTGATTTTGCAGTTGACAGGCTACTACTACTACCCGTATACCTCATTCAAATGAAGATTTCTACATGAGTCTAAGCTGTCACAACGTTAACTGATATTTTGCACCATTTTCAATAACCGTTTGAGGTTATGGGAAGCATTGCCTACCGTACACCAATCGCAATAAAGCGATTGGTGCAAGATGTGAATTTACATACATTGCAATAAGCTTTTTTGTAAGTAGCAATTTGAGTTATCTCTAATCTGTCTTATGCAGTGAATTGTAATCCTCCTTTAGTAGGTTCATCCATCTCTATTCATTCGTTAAGTTGTGTAAAGGTACTGAAAGTAAATTCTTTCAGTAACTCAGAAAATCAACAATAGTTTTAACTTGTTTGGAGTTTTCTATGACCTACGCACCTGATAAAGCCACACAACCTGCTTTAGAAATTTTTAAACGCTTTGATGTTGACACTCAGCTTGCTTTACTTTGGTTTGGATACTTGGATGTTAAAGAACAGCTTCAGCCAGCGCCTCCTGAAAGCGTAGAAGCTCCTGGTAAAGCGGTATTTGACCTAATCCAAAATTTGTCTCACGAAGAACAATTGCAAGCGCAACGTGACCTGCTTCAGGGCGCTGATAATGAGATCAGCAAGGCATATAATGCTATCAGCCCAAATGGTAGATTATACGTTTGGTTGCTACTGTCAAAAGGAATAGAGGACGGAAGTATTATCCCAGTTCCCTCTGACTATCAACTACCTAGCGAAACCGACGAATTTGTAGCAGAGATTAAAAAGCTAGAATTTGAGCAGCGGGTTAGTTTCTTGCTCAATGTAGTGCAAGAAGTACGTTAACGAAGTCTTGCAACTTTCGATGATTGGGGATAACAGAAAATAGCTTTCTTTAGCTAAGTTTTACCCCTTTTGCACTCATTTAATACTCATTAATTAAGGAATAACCCAGAGAATAAATATTTCTCTGGGTTATTCTTAAATTCAATATTTAAATACAGCGAAAGCAAGTTGAGCAATTATACAAAAACAAAGCCACTACTAAAATTTGGAATCGAAACTCCTCGAGCGAATCAAGTTGTTTTTGAAAGATATCGCTGTTCCAAGGGGCGCAACGTAGCTATAAAATCAGTTTCCACTACAAAGCTGTAATTGCAGATATCAGTTGCTTAGTTCAACTGCATTTATCTTTATAATACATATGTACTAAATTAATTAAATCTATGGCTTACAGCTATACTATACTATGCACGATGCGTCACAAGTAGCCTTGAAAGCAACTTCTGATATCGAGGCGTGGTTGCAGAGAAAATTAGAAACGATTAATGTGGTTAACGTTGAAAATGATCCAGTTTACCAATGCAGAGATATTGACTTAATTTGGACAACGCAGACAGGAGAGTCTTAATTGAGGTCAAAGGCGACAGGTGGGATAAAACTCGTAATTTCTTCTTTGAAACTGACAGTAATTTGGAGAAAGGGACTCCTGGCTGTTTCATGTATACTCAAGCAGAGTGGCTATTTTACTATTTTGTCAACACAGGTCAACTATACAGGCTACCTATGCCAAAAACGCGGGACTGGTTTTTGATTACCATGAAGCGTTTTCGGGAACGCTCAACTACAACATCAGTAGGAGACAGTCACTACACTACTGTAGGACGATTAGTGCCTATTACTACGGTAATGTTAGAAGTTCCGGGCGTTAAGATGGAGTATCTTGTATTGTAAGCAAGGGTTAAAAATAGAATGCAGACAACATAATCAACATTCTGGCTTTATTGGTCTGTATACTGAAAGCGTGCTGATTCCGTAAAAGCGATTAGCTTTACCCTAGCCCTTTGAGCGATCGCCGCTGAAGATTTATCTGTCAGAGGTAAACTGTACTTAATTAACAGTATCTTTACTTGGAAACTTACAGAATTATTAGATTCAATGTTCAATATATTGCATAATACTTTATTGAGCTTTTAGTTAGCTTCAATTTATTGTACGTAATTGAAATTGAGCAAAAGATTCTATGATTAATATGCCTAAGTTAAATAAAATTGACTTTTCAGTTTTGATTATTGTTATCACAATTGGTCTATTAAATTTACCTGTTCCCTTCTGGGGAGACCAAGCATTATTTACAGTCGGTGCTTCAGAAATGCACCGAGGAAAGTTGCTCTATCGGGATTTTTGGGATATTAAGCAACCTGGAATTTACTATTTCTATTTATTGGCAGGAACATTATTTGGTTTTAATGAGATTGGCATCCATCTATTTGAACTTATTTACATGGTGTTTTTCTCTATAATATTACTGCTGACCTTAAAAAGCTATTTTAAACATCAAGTAATCGCCAGCTTAGTACCTCTATTCACAGTTGGAGTTTACTATATTGTTTCAGGCGATCATCAATTTACTCAAGTAGAAGCATTAGTTGGTTTTCCTTTATTTCTATGTTTATGGCTGACTTATCAATCTTTTAAATATGAAGGAAAGCAAAAATTCATCCGGCTTTTATTTTCTGGTTTTATTGGAGGAATTGTTCTTATATTTAAATTACTGTTTTTACCGATATTACTTTCTTTTTGGATAGTTCCCTTACTTTATGCTGTATTAAAAAGTCGCAAAAGTTTTTCAAAGATTTTGCTTGAAATTTGCTGTCCTATTTCTATAGGAACTTTACTTCCCATTGCATTTGTGATCAGCTATTTTGCTTGGTCAAATGTTTTAGCCATTACTTATCAGACATTTTTAGTATATCCCCCTAAAATTGCTACTAACGCTTCATTTGATATACTACAGCTATTTTCAGGAACAAGATGGTTCATCCAAAATTTTTCACCGTTAATTGCACTAGCTGCTGTTGCAATAGATGTATCATTACGCAAATCTAAAAATTTACTGACATTGCTACTTTTTGTTTGGTGTTTGTTTGGATTGAGTGTTATTTATATACAACTTCAATCGCTATGGGAGTACCATTACTTATTATTATTCGTCCCTGTAGGGATTTTAGCCACTAAAGGATTAGATATATTGTGGCAACCTTTAAAAGAGTTAAGTTCTACATTAACTACAATTGTACTAATATTTTTACTTGTCTTCCCTTTATTATTCAACTTACAAGTTAAAAGTTTGGCACTGATTAAAAATAAATTTGCTTTAACTGAAGATAGGCGAATTAACTATCAGAACGTATTTAGAAAAGATTATTTCTCTCTTCATTCAGATGTTAAGTTTCTCTCTGACTCAGGAAGTTTATCTGGTGATATTTTTGTTGCTGGTGACCCCTCTATTTATTACTTATCTGGTCGTAATCAAGCTACTCCACTAAATACGTGGTCGCTTGAATTATTTCTGCCTGAGCAATGGTCACAGCTTCAAAAAGAGTTAGTTTCAATTAAACCTCCTTATATTTTTATTAGTAATGAATATATATCTCTAGTTAAACAAAAATCTCCACAAATTATGGAATTGATTAATCATAAATATAAACTTTTGTCTAAAAGTAATAAAGGTATTTGGTATATTTTAACTATAAAGTAAAATATCCAAAGTTAAAGCTAGACAGGTAATTTATCTTTACCTGTCTAGGGCAATAGTAGAAACTCAAAACGAGTGGTCTATAGTCATAACAATATGGGATGATAACTGTGGTAGATGAACAATAGTTTGGGAGTAGCGATCGCCTTTCCTCAGTCCAAGGGCTAAAAATTGTACTTCTACCTTTATTGGCTCATTTTCCCTTAACAGATGACTGCTCAAATATTGTATTAGCAGTATCATTTTGTGAGCTTTTTGCAATTACTAAACATTCGTTTGGCACTCTTGTAAGCATATCGTTAAAAGCAGGAGTATAGCGACCATATTCATCGACAACTCTACGGAGGGTATACTCGCCAGCTCTGGAAAGTCCACCAAACCAAAGGTTCTTTCTTTGCCAAATATCTCCATTATTAGAGTTTTTGTCTTGGGACATCGTGAAACTTACAATCCAGCTTGGAACAGGCACTCCCAATAAAAAAGGTATCACTTGCGCTTGCTGCAACGTTGCATCTTCAAACTGAATTTTGTAAGTTACCTGAAATAATTCGACTAATTGAAGTAATATCCAGCCAGAAATCGAGTTATGAAATGTCCACTGCAAGGGTGCAAAGACAGGAAGAAACAAGGTTTGATTCTGCGTGTCCCATTCTAAGTTGTACATTGTAATGCAAGTATCTGGAAGCGGATTGCCATCCATAAAAAACACACCCCTTAAAACTGCTGGTAGGTTTGTTGGTGTGATTGGGAGCATCCAAGTTGCAATATTATTGAGTTGCTTTTTTTCGATTGATTCAGCCATACTACTTGGTAATTCGTAATTAAGATACGCTCAAATAGGCAAAATAGTTACCGACTATTGGTTCTTGACTATAGCTCACACTCGTTGAGCAAAACCTTGTAACACTAAATCATTAGGGGTAACAGCAGTCACTTTTTCAAAATCCCACTTTACATCTGTAAATGAGTTCCATTGATATTTTTTGAAGAGATAGAAACAGAATATTTTGATGAAACCAATCGATAAGGATTTGCCAGGACAAGCCCGTTCATGCCCTTCGCCATTCCAAGATAAAATATCTGAAAAATCACGCGTTAAGTCAAAACTATCTGGATTGTTGTATCTAATGGCATCGTGATTAGCCGTAAAGATAGAACCTAGCAAACGCGTACCCTTTTGAAATGGGCATTTTTGCCCTGCGATCGCAACTTCGCCCGACTCTGTGGCCAGCTGGCTCACAAATCGCACAGGTGGATAGAGACGAGCCGTTTCTAGAATCACGTTATTAATCAGTGATGACTGTTCTAGAGCATTTCTGTTTAGAGATTCCTTTCCATTCCAAACAGCATTCAGCTCTGATATTACCTGATCTCTTAAGGCATTATCCAGGCACAGAACCCCAATAACTGAACCCAAAAGCGCACTCGTGCCGGCAGTTCCGGCGATATGAATCATATCAAAAAGGCTGTTAGCAATCTGGTGTTCGTTCAGCTGATACTGACTACCCGTTTGTAGGTAAGATGCCCATTTTGGTGATTGTTTGTATCGCTCAATGAGATGTTTGCGATGGCGAATGTTTGGTGCTGTTTTGATTGCCAGCAGATACTTGCTAACGAAATTTGGTAAGGAAGCCAGAGGCAGACCTTTAATGTAGGTACGCGATGCGATGATGTCTGCTTCAGATAATGAGATATCGAAAACTATCTCGTGCAAAATCTTCAGCAATATTTTTGGCAAATCGTTGCCGATATGTAACTGTCCCTGTTGGGTAGCTTCTGTTAAACTACGCTCAACTAGATGCCCTAAAACGTCTGCCTTTTCAGATGGTTCTGGCAAAGCTTGAAAGAACACAGCACGAGCTCCTGTGTGTTCATTACCATTCATCCCCAAGCTCAGGGGATTGTCGAGTAGATAGCTAGGGGCTAACATTCTGATGATACCTAAATCATTTCCCCGAACTTGCGGCTCGGTATACATAAGTTCCTTCACCTGGGAGTGAGAGGAATGCATAATCGCTTGGTCTACCGCAAAATATTTGTCTCCAAGATTTTCCTTACGAATATAAAGAAAATCTCTCCATGCCCCAAGCATGATGATGGCATCCATGTAATAGACAACCAAGCGGAGAAGCTTGCCAATTGGAGTGTTATAACCTACTTTGGCTAAAATAGGTGAGAGCCAAAGCTGGCGATCATGAGCTTGGAGTACTTTATCTTTGAGTTCCATAATGTTCACTTTAGTTTAGTCATTTGTCGTTGGTCATTAGTCACTTGTACTGAGCGACCCGTGCCGACTTGTGCCGAGCGCAGCCGAGGTATTTGTCAGTAGTTATTGTCCTCCCGTCTGCCCCCTGCTCCCTTGCCCTCTTCTCCCTTGCTCCCTGTCCCCACTCCCTATTCCCCAATTCAAATATTAATGCTCTGAGGAATTTTGGAAGGAAGCAGATATTCATAGGTTGGGCGGTTCAAATTGCGCTGGTTAATGGTTGCTTCCACCTGCTGGAGATTGCTCTGGAACGTCTGCAACAATGGTTTAACCTGCGGATCTTTAAAGTATCCCTGTGGATACTCACCCAGCCTGTTGTAATATACAGAGCCAAGTAAACTGAGCAGGTTATATTGCCGTTGCGCCTGATCCAAGGGTGCGAGCAAATTCAGGTAGTCTTGCTCACTAACTTCTCCTTTGAGGGTTGAGGCTGGCGAATAACCTGCCATTGGTAAGGCTGCGGCATATCCCATTAAATCTTTCTGGGGAAAGTTAACGGCAGCGTGTTGAGCGCTGGCTGTGAAAATAATCAGCGTAGCGGCATCAGCTAGATATTTTCGCGTCTTGATACCTCCATCTTCACCAAAATCTGAGACGCGACCACCATTGTAAGCTTGGGCTTCGGCTGCCCACGCCTGAAGGGCTGCGTCTTTCTGAATATCCTCATCTTTAGCGTAGTAAAGTTTCAGATAGTCCGAAACCCATTGATAAATGGCATCCCAAACTAACAGCGCATCATCGCGGTAAGGATAAACTGGCAGCAAGTTAGGATCGTCTACACCGCGCTGCTTGAATTGCTTGGGTAATATCGCATTATTGAAGCTATAGCTTTGTAAGCCATACACTGCTAAAACCCTAGAATTATCAATCGTCGATGAAAGCAATCTATCGACCCCACCACCAGGAGCAATCAGAATCCTTTGGGCGGCATCGTTAATCGCTAAAGTATTCTCGAAATGGGGACGCAGTAGCAGACCCAGGGGATGATTGAGTGGCAGCTGCCGATAGGTTGACATCACAAAGATACCAACGAATAGGTGCGTTCGAGCTAGGTGGGTGACGGGTTCGTGAATGTTGGCATCTGCGATCTGGACAACTGTTTTGGCAAATAGCCAAGCGTATTTACCAGAGTTAGGGGTAATGATGGGGTAATCTGGGCCTGGGGTTTGGCCACATTGAATAGCTATTGGACGCAGTAGACGGGTGGGGTCTGAGCCTTTAGGTAACGCAAATAGCGCTAGGGGAGCATAGAGATATTTTTGTTCGTGTGGGTATGTGCCGTTGAGCGCACCGTCTAAAATTTTATAGTCTGTAAGGTAGAGTCTGCCTTCCTCTCCCGCTGCTGCTAAAGAATCGTCATTCCCCATTACTGCTTGATAATGCTCGTCTTTAACTGGGAAGCGAACTGACCAGTCACCAGGGCTAGTTACCCGCTCAATGATCACAGGATTGTAGCCAGCAACTCGCATATATGCAAACACTTCATCTTCTTGGAAAGTTTTGCTAATAGCTGGTACGCTAATCACCGGAAACAACTTTTCGTAGTCATTCAAGTTGTTGGCGTGTCCTGTGGGTTGTCCTTCATACAGCAGCTCAATCACTCGATTTAGAGAATCTCTAAGAATCATGAGTCCGTTTTCCCTAAGCAGAGAAAAAAACAGATCGTCGAGTTCTCTTAAATCTTTAGATATTCCTTTAATCAGAAACTGAGGGAAAATTTGCAGAAGTCTAGCAATGATGCTGATTCGAGCTGGTATCGCTCCCTTGAGCAATGCTTCGAGGACAAACATAATCACATCATCACGGATCGATTTAGAACCGCGATTACCTCGGTTGGTAACTAGTGTATTGGCAAAAATAAACCGTAACTGCTGAGCCACTAAAAAATACCAGTTACTGGTGAACCGATCCGCATCTGGAAGCTGATCCACCATAGCTATAGATGGAATATGGGTGTAGTTATATTGATATTCCTGCTTAGCTATGTCTAGGTTATGAGTGATTGGGAGACTTATCGAATTATCTTGTGATGAAGCCGTCATAGACACTTATAGCGTATAGTGGTTCGAGGATAACTTCAAAAGTCAACCGAAAGAAGACCTCCTTTAATTTTTTTATTAATGAGGTTAGTGGGCTGGAAATGTTTATGAGTTTAACAGTCTGTAGCTACAAAGATTTGAGTAAGCTAGAAGTTATCTATAAAATAAATATTAAATTCTGTAGGATGGGAAGCTTAAGCGAGAAGAGTAAAGTAGAGAATATAAGACTTACAGCAGTTTGCAAGTTCATGAGGTATATCTTTTCAACTTACTAACCAGATATAGAGCCAATCTTACTTCTGCACAGCAGTTGCGTCAAGCAGCAGAACCCTTTCTGTGCTAATCTACCGTACTTGATATTACGTAAAAATCGCTCTATCCCAACATCAAATTGCTTGGATTGAATAACTCAAAATACCCTTGATTAGAGAATTTGGTTAAATAATTGTAGAGAGTTGTTTTAAAAAATAAGCATGGTAAAGCTGGCAACGCGGTAGAATGCGATCGCCTTCAAACCGAATTAATCCCAAACTGTCGAGCTTATATACTTCAACAGGATCAATATAAACACTATGGTTTGCCCTGAGAATAAAGGCATAAGTCTGAGCCAAAGTAGGATTTTGTTGCAGCTTTACCCAGTGTCTCCACAAATGATAGCGATAAATACCACCGTTGGCGATCGCTTCCTGTATTAGCTCTTGTAGAGTGATTTCCTGATAGCAGAGATAATACAAGCTAATCTGAATCAGTGCTGGATGACCGCCGACGAGTGAGATTAGTTGTGCAGATTCTTTTTTGGAAATCCAGTCAAGTCCATACTTTTGAGCTAAATTTTCTACCTGCTGCTGAGTAAATTCTGGCAACCGAATAGGTAGTCCGATATTAAATGGGGAGCGGTTAATATCCAACGTTAGATAATTTTCAGTTGAGTAAACCACTACTAGCCTGAGCTTGTGCCAATTGTCATTTTCTCGTGCTTCCTCGCACCACGAACGCAACAAGGCAAAAAACTCCTGAGCAATTTGAGGATGTTCAAAAAAGCGGTCTACTTCGTTCAACACCAGAACCACTGGAGTTGGACTGTGCTTGAGTAGATAGTTCTGGAAGTAGAAACTGCAACTTAACTTACAACCTATCTCTTGATCCCATTTTTCATCAAGCTTGGGGTCAATGCCTAACTCTGTTGCTACTCGCCAGCACAGACAACGCAAAAGTTGATTTAAGTTAGTCAGACAGTTGTCATCTATTTGGTAGCAATTGAGAGTTGCTGTCTGATAGCCTTGCATCTGTGCAAAAGCTAACAGTCTCAGCACCAAAGAACTCTTACCCATCTGTCTGGGGGAACGAATCCGAATCACGCAGCCAGGCTGTGTTATTTCCCGATAAATCAGTTCCTCAATCGGGGGACGTTCGATATAAAAGGGAGAATCAAGAGGTACAACTCCATCTGGGTATGACCAAAGATTTTCCAGTTGGTCACGCTGTTCGTTAAAAAATGAGTCCTCCCATAAGGATACAGAATAATTTTCTGGTTCTCTCTCTAAATTTACCGAGACCTTTTGCAAAGTCTTAGCATTATTTGATTCATTCAATATGGCGTAGTCTTCCCTAGTTAACTCCAGGTTAAAAGCACTAAAGCATAATCTCAATGTTTTTTGGTCTATGCTTGCATTCAGCGACCACAATCTACTCAGCGTTCTAGTAGAAACATTCATGCGAGTGCTTAGTTCGTTCAAAGTAAAGCGCTCACCATTGTTTTCTACAATCTCTACTGCCACAACCGCTTCTTGTAACCGCTTGAGTCCTGCAAGAGTCAGCATAATTCCCCGCTGCCTCTTACTTTTAGATTGCTTCATAGCGCTAATTGTTAACCTCTGTTTTTGTTAATTTGCTTGATATTATCTTGGTTTTTACCTGGTGCTACCAGTTAGTTAACCGTTACTAAACTGTTTGCAGAAGGTTATTCAAATTTGATACAGCTAAATTTTAAATTTTGAAATTAGAAATCACATCTGTTAGTGTACAGCAGATATACGTTAAGCAAGCGTTTTATACAAAATCTCCTACTTTTCCCACTTAACCCACTTTTTTATCTAATAGGAAAACCGGGTAATCACTTGTATCGTGTATTGCTAAATACTTGTGTATCACTTAAAGTGGTAATAAGAAAACTAATTATCAACACTTAAGTATAATTTGCTACGTTGTATTTGCTATGTACCCTCTAAATCAGCTTTTTTAATGTAACGCAGACATCTGCTTATTATAGCTATTGCTATATGTGTGCAATACACTAGCCCTGTAATCAAGCACAGCTATCTAAAATCCATATTCACCAAGGTAAGGGTTTACCATCTCGAAAGAAGCCGCCCGTCGGGCCATCAGCAAGGAGAGTTGCTGCCCACACAATGCCAGCAGCACCGTCTTCAACAGGACGTCCTCCTGAACCACCCATTTCTGTTGCCACCCACCCTGGACACACAGAATTGACAAGGATACCAGTTCCTCTAAGCTCATCAGCAAGCATACGGGTGAGAGCATTAAGCGCTACTTTCGAGACACTGTAAGCTGGCGTCCCACCACTCATGTTAGTTAACGAGCCTGCTCCACTAGAAACATTGACAATTCGCCCATGCTTGCTTCGCTGCATCAGGGGGATGAACGCTTTGCACATCCGCCAAGCCCCAAAGGTATTGGTTTCGAGAGCTTCGTAGACGATATCAAAGTCGGGAGCGATCGCTTGTTGCCAAGTGTCATAGAGGATGCCAGCATTATTGACGAGGATGTTTAGTTGCTTGAATTGCTCTATCTCTACTACCAAACGATCAATGCTGTCTTGCTCCGTAACATCCAGTTGGCGAGCCAAAACCTCAAGTCCCTCCTCTTTGAGGATTTCGGCTGCGGCTTCCCCCTTGGAGATATCACGCGCTCCCAGGATGACTGTTATACCCTTGTTCGCAAGTTGCCGTACAACTTCCAGCCCAATCCCGCGGTTGGCTCCCGTCACGAGTGCTACATCCTGTATTTGCTTCTCGGTCATTGGTTTACTTGGCTGAGAATAGCTCCAGTGTACAGTGAGGCAAAGATAGCTCTTCCATTACAAACTGGAGTGCTTAGTTTATTGTATATCTCAAGGTCTTACCTTGCGCTTTCGTATAACTTTTGCACTAAGTACTGCGATCGAGTACTAAAAATTAAGTTTAGATACTAACTAAGGCCATAGCCTGCAAGTTTTTTTATATACCTTTTTTGATAGCCCTATAGCTAGATGTAGTTTCTGAAAATTAAAGCAAACTAAATAATATAAAGCATACAAAATAAAAAAAGCATGAACACTCAAAGTCCTACAAATTCCAACAATAGTGGGTCTACTTTTCAGCAGCAAGAAAGCAAAGAGGCTCTCGATAAAAAAACCTCTGTACAATTTGGGCTGAGTCTGTCGTTGGGAATTATAACAATTATTCTCGTAGCAGCCACAGCTTACTACGGACTCGTCGGTTACTAAGTTAAAGAAGAGGATGTAGGAGTGAAGAGTTTTCTGGCCATGTTTTTCTTTTTGGTTTAGATGCTCACAGCATTTCTATCTAAGTCTTGCTCAAAAACACTCCTCTACCCTAATTCGCCCCCATATAGCAACTTGAAAGTTAAATAATTAGTCATCCTGCTTAAAAGTTGCATAGTTATCATTTGAGGTTAAACCTGTAAACCCTCTGCCGTCTCAATAGGTAAATTAAAAACACAATAAGTAGGTAGATACAAATAAATTAAAGCTCGTAGTTGCGCTTTAGCGCTAAAGCGCAACTACAAACTACAAAGCATCTTCAGTTTAATTATGTCTACTTACTTAGCTTCTAGCAGTCCTATCTAATTTGTAAAAAAGATTTGTAGTGAATAAACCGCAGAGACACAGAGAACACAGAGGAGGAGAAAACAAATTTTTATAACTAATTTATAATTGCTATATTACACCCCTACACTTCTATTTATCTGTTCTTCAGAAACCCAAGTACCGTGAAAACCATAGGGTACGCGTTGAGGAATTAGTACCCGTGCCACAGGTTCATGAGTCAATTTTTGGGCATCAACTACCACTAATTCAGAAGCTTTTGAACCCTCATCATAAACAAAAGTAATTAGCCAGCCATCGTCTTCATTAATCGCATTTGGGCGTGGTACAAACACAGCCTCACCACCATAACGTCCTTGCCCAAAATCATGAATTTGGGAGTTGCCAGTGCTAAAGTCATGCTTAACTAAACCTTCGAACAGAGGTAGGGAACTGTTGGCCATTTTGCCCACGTAGCCATATCGGGTTTCCCGCCCCAAAAGGTTTTCATTGATTCGGGGAAATTCCACAGGCATATCGTCTAACATCTCCTCGCGGACTAATCCCGTCTTGAGGTTAAATCGCCATTGATACAGGTATGGGATATCTGCGTTTGAATTTGATTGCAAAACACTAGTGGAACTCATGCGACAAGCAATCAGCACCACTTCGTCCCCTTGTTCATAAGCGTTTAGGGTATGAAAAACGTAGCAAGGCGGACTATCAAACCAGCGAATATTGCTGTTATCGCCATAACGTGGGATGATACCAAAACGACTGGAGCGATCGCTCTCAAACATCAGCATAGGTTCTCCACGTTGTATACGTTCTGGGCGGAAAGACAGCGGCAAGTCCATAAAAATCGTGTAGTTTTCTGTGATAGCAAAATCGTGCATCATCACAGCTGTGGGTAGCTCAATTGGTACTGTCCGCAACAACTCACCCGCTGCTGAAACTATACTGTATTGCAAGTATGGTGGCATGAACGAATAGCCAAAGAACATCATCTCGCCTGTAACTGGATCTATTTTAGGATGGGCAGTAAAAGCCGAAACTAGCTTACCATCATAGGTGTACTTGCTAATTGTTTCCAGCTCGGGAACCTTAATAGCATGGGGCGCACCACCTTCCCAAAGTGCCAACATCTGTCCACCATGCCAGACTAAGGCAGTATTAGCGGTATTTTTGGATATCCCCTGATTATCCATTTGTGGTTCTAACAACCCACTCCCGATAGCTTTACCTGCTTCATATTCAGTTTTCCATCTTCTTGTCTGCACGTAGTTATTACGATAGATGGCTTTACCGTTGTTAATCCTGGCACCATGCAACATCCCGTCTCCATCAAACCAGTGGTACTGGTCTATAGGCGGCCATTGAGGATTAGGCCCATTTCTAACAAACATTCCCGATAGGTCTTGCGGCAATTCCCCAATTACTTGTAGTGTATCAGCGATAATTTCTTCCCGAATCGGGGCAAAGTTACCATCAAGATATGGATTAGCTACTGTTTCTACCATGATTATTTTGTCTTATTTATCAAGAAATAGAGGAGGCAGTGGGTTATACCAATTAGAAAAAAGAATGCAACAAATAGTCCATTTGTAGAGACGCGATGAATCGCGTCTTCACCCAAGGATGTGTTGCAACCATTAGTTGAATTGATATTAGTTCGCCACGCTGCCTCACTAAACGTGACATTTCGTGCAATTGGTCAGGAATTCAGAATAACCACTAATCAATTCTAAATTCTGTTTTAAGAATCGTACTTTCATCAACAAAGATGATAGCGTTGCTTAATCAAGATATCAAATTACCCAATCACAGTTATTTAACGTGAGTTCGATGAACCTCTCCCTTCCAACCTCCCTCTCCGAAGCGGAAAGGGAGGAGCAACGAAAAAATCATCGTTTTACTCCCCTCTCCTCCTAGGAGAGGGGCTGGGGGAGAGGTCAACATAGCACTCGTCGAACTCACGTTTATTTAACTCTTATTCTTTGCTCCTACTCTGTGAGTTCCGCCTTAGCGGTATGCGTGAAGCAAAATCATACTCTCAATCAGCAACGCCAAGATTACAAATTCTTTGTTACACAAAATGTGGTTGATTCAGGCTGTATCCTCACTGCTTGCCGGGGTGTCTTATTACTATCGAGCCTTAAAAATCATCCAATCTGACATCCTTCCAAATATCAGAAACTTTCCATCCTGAATTACCGACAGATTCAATCACAGAATGATTACTAAGTGGGATATAGTTATGCTCTCTGACAAACACTTTTTCTTGGTTTGTATTTGTCACTGTTAACTCTTGAGTATTAACAGTATCGGCTCGAAAGCTTTGCTCTTTTGGTTGCCCTGTTTTTTTGATATTCCTGAGAACGGGCTTCTCAACTTTTTTTACTAGTTGCATAACACTGATTTGAACTTTTAAAATCTGCACAATGAAAGAAGGCAGATCAGTTTACTTTTGTTATTCGAAGGGCAGATTACTGACATAGACATAGAATTAAATCGATGCCCTTATTCACTTATCATGCTTTACTAAGGAGAGTTTATACAAGTAGTTAAAACAAGCACTAGAAAGTTCGGTTATCTGGACTTTCAAATACTCACCGAAACAGTGCTGAGTAAACGAAGGATATGAGTACTAATTGCAATGGCTTTTTGGTTCTATGCTGCAACTTTAGTCTTTTTTACCTTCTGCATTATGAATTCTTTTTTAACCATCTTCCAGAGACAAGCTGATGAAAATAATTAAAATTGGTATTATTGGAGACTATAATCCAAGCTCTGTAACTCAAGTGGCAACTGACAAAGCACTCCAAGATGCAGCATTAACCTTGGGTATTCAAGTTAAATCTCAGTGGATACCAACAGAATCGCTGTTGGAACCTGATAATGTCAAATTCTTGGAACAATTCGATGGCGTCTGGGGCGCACCTGGTGACGTTCGTGTTCTGGAGGGTACAATTCGAGGTATTCAATTTGCACGGGAGCATAACATTCCCTACATTGGAACTTGTGCAGGATTCCAATATGCAATTTTGGAGTTTGCTCGTAACGTGCTTAATATCAAAGATGCAACTAGTGCTGAATTCGAGCCAAATGCTCAGAGTTTGGTTCTTACTTCACTTACTTGTGAAATAGCTGGAAAGCACATGATAGTGAACATTCAGCCAAATACAATAGCTCATCTCCTTTATAGCAATAGCACAACTATAGAAGAACATTTCTGTCACTTTGGTATTAACCCAGCTTACCGAAGTGTAATCGAAAAAGCTGGATTGAAAATTACCGGATTTGACCAGAACAATGAACCCCGCATTTTCGAGTTATCTAACCATAAGTTTTTCTTAGCGAGCTTGTTTGTGCCACAGACTTCCTCAACACCAAAACAGCCACATTCGCTCATCAAAGGTTTTTTACTTGCTAGCCTAGAAGCTTAAGCAGCTTTTTCTGAAAGATATTTACAAATAAAATATTGTAGGTGTATCATGCCATAATACTCTTTTTTAAAGACATTTGATGATTCTCAAACATCACGCACGACCAAAAATTTGAAGAGTTAAGATAATCGTTTGAAAGTCTATTTTATACTTTATAATTTAACACTTCGGTTACGCTCAGTGTTGAAGCTGAGCTTACTTATGCTGAGCGCAGCCGAAGCTTCAAGATTTTATTGCAGTTGAGCATTTTGACTATCTTGGTCAGCAAGTTTAATAGACTGAGCAATAATCGCAGGCTTGTTTATATACTTCGTGTAGTATTTTTCTTCTAAATTTAAACTAAATTCTCGCTCAATTTCTGGAAGTTTTAATTGCCGAACTTCACCAGTAACTTGAACTTCTATATTTTTGCCAATAGGCAGATCGAAAGGTACACCTGAAGCGTTCACAACTACTATAGAGTTATTACTAAATAATTGTTTATCATCTACCGTGAAAGAACTTAGACCAACTTTCTGAATAGGTTTGCTTTTAATTGTTACAGTTTTACTCATGAATTCATCAGGATTAGTGACTAGTTCTGATGTGCTAGTAAGCTGAGGAGAATTTTTTGGATCTTCGACGTTAATGATGCCAGTTTTAACCATTGCAGCCATCATAACTAAAGTAGCCATTATTACTAAGTCCCAGCGTCCTTTATTTCCACTACTATTTCGGCTAGTGGTATTTTGTTCAGACTGGTTTTTATCAAGTGTATTCATGCCTGTAAAACTCTAAAAATTAGAGTGATTAGTAATCTGATTAAAAGGAAGCAAAATTTTCCAAAACTATATAAATAAATTATTTACATAAATTATTTACATATATTTGGCTACATTTTATATTAAAGGTGATAGATAATAGCTTCTTCTAGCTTAAGTAATGAAATTTAAATAAAATAGAAATTATTGACCATACTATAGGTAGAGCTGAATACCTTCGATAGTAAAGTTTTAAGTTTCAACAAAATCTTACTTTTGAGAAGTCTACTCTTTGTTTTGCCTAAATTTCTGGTTACGGAAACTGTCTTGTAGGCGTATACAACAATCCTGTCTAATTTGTGAGAATAAGATTTTAGAATTGAACCGTACAGAGAGAGGAAAAGTCTGAACGCCGATTTTAAGCCTTAGCGCTAGAACCTCTCAAAGTCCCGTACAGTCTTTTTTGAGGTATATACTAAAAAGCGGCTCAATCACTCTGGCTGATCATTTCGGAAGGCGAGATTGAAACTAGCGTAGATATTCTAATTGCTACAATAGCGATCGCTTATATTTTCTACCAAGTACTAAATCTTTTAAAGTGGGTTATTAAAAATTGGTAAAGAAAGATACTTAAGTTTTTTCTAAACTTAAGTATCCGTTAATAAAGTCACCATATTACCAATAGACTGGTAATAACAGCTTATTTGCTTTCAACAATATTGGAAATACATATTAAGGTATATTAATAGTATCTCCTGAGTTGGATGCAAAATATATATATCTATGCATTACAAATTTTAGTTTGCTATTTTCATTTATTTTTGTTCTCACTACAATTCCAAAACGTACTACTCTCAGTCTTACCGATTGAGTTAAGTTATCAACTTTTAACTAGTACAGCACGGCGTAAATAAACCATCCATTGAGAATGCCTGAAACCTTTGTGAAAACGTAATTATGAATTACGCGTAGCGGTACTAGTAGTAAACCCTAGTTATTGAGAAGAGTGCGAAATCTCAGATACTTCCTTTAAGTCAACATCAAGACTCCGCAGCAATTCTCGAATTACGTCAGTTGCTGGTCTTCCTGTGTTTGCACAGTAGCCTTCGAGTTTTTTGATCTCTTCTACTGTGAGGTTGACCGTAAGTCGTTTAACTGCCCATTTTTTATTCATAATTACCTTTGACAATCCCGTTTGGGGGTAGTATGTACTTGAATCATCTACTAGTTATATGTACTGCACATATATTAAGTTAATGCTAAGTAGATAATATGAGAATGTGAATTATCCTGTAAATGCTTATAATCACCTTCTGTTAGTAATACTAATCACAACTAACTGAACGCTTGAATACTCGCGAGGTGGCAATAGTTGTTACATATCTAAATGAATGGCAAAATTACCGAGATGAACGCTAGTTCCAGGTTCATAGCTTGCACATACTACCCTTGTAATAACGGAGACGCTTGGCTTGGCGATCGCTAGAACGTCACTGGACACAGATATTGATATGTAATTCACTTTTAGAAAATTGGTATCATACTCTAGAATTTAATATCAACTTGGCTAGCTAAATGAATCAAAAGCGAATCGAGCAGATTGAGTTGAACCTACGCGCCAAAGCCTTGAATCAGCGCAAAGCCGCCTTAGATGAACTGGCAAACTTTCCTTCAGAGATAGCTATTCCCATACTTCAAAAGCTAGCCAATGAAAAAGATGTTGCACTTTGTCGTCTTGCGGTGATGGGTTTAGGTAACCACCGAACTGAAACTTCATTTCAGGCTTTGGAACAAATTTTGGAACATGAACAAGATGGGAATGTGCTAGCGGAAGCGGCAAACTCTCTTTTTGATTTTGGAGATGTGGCAGTTCCCTTGCTGCAAAAACTGTTTGAGCGTTCTGAAAACTGGTTAGTTAGGCAGACAGTAATTTCTCTCTTGATAGAGACTAAACATTATGACGTTTTATTTGCTATTGCAGTAGAGTCTCTTAAGGATGAGACACAAACAGTTATAGAAGCAGGGATCTTCGCCCTTGGTCAATTGTTGAAATCTTCTTTTAAGAATGAAGCTCTGCTACTATTAACAGAACTTGCACAAGATTCATACTGGCGAAACCGATGGCAAACAGCGATCGCTCTACATGGCTGTCAAGATACGCAAGCCAAAGAGTTAATCGCCAAACTCCAGCAAGATGAACATTATCAGGTAGTAGCAGCAGCTTTAGAAAGTGCATCAATTTAAACAGTGCTGAGTTCCAAGTCTTGACCTTTTCTCCCCTACTTCCCCACTCCTGACTTCTACTCATCAGTTATGCTGCAAAAATCTCAGGAGCAATGACAAACAAAAGCATAGTATATTGGCTGATATTAATCCTCTTTTTAATGAGTGCCTACATAGGAATGACAACTGGTAGACAGGTTGCAGCAGATTTCCACAAAGGATCTGAGCAATCAATCAGAGTTTTATTTATTGGTAATAGCTATACCTATGTGAATAATCTTCCTTGGTTGATCCAACAGTTGGCTGCTTCAGTAAGAGAAAATAGAAAGTTGGAAACTGAAATGGTCGCTGTAGGTGGAGCGACACTCAAAAACCATTGGGAACGCGGTGAAGCACTCAGGTTGCTGAAAGCCAAACGATGGGACTATGTAGTACTACAAGAGCAGAGTACGTTACCAATTAGCAACCCAAAGGAGATGTACAAATATGCTCGTCTTTTTGATGCTCAAATCAAGCGAGTTAATTCACAAACAGTTTTCTATTTGACTTGGGCTAAACAAAATCGACCGGAAACACAACAAATATTGACCGATTCATACACGGGAATTGCTAGAGAATTGAAAGCCAAAGTTGCACCTGTCGGAATTGCTTGGCAAAAAATTCAAGAAGCAAATCCGAAGTTACAACTTTATTATTCAGATCAAAGCCACCCTAGCCCGATTGGTTCATATGTAGGAGGATGCGTATTTTACACAATATTTTATGGTAAGAGTCCGGTTGGATTGAGCCGTCGTGTATACAGCAATCAATTTAACACTCCAGAAGAGAGTGAGACAATTGAGTTGGAAAGTTTAAGTGAAAAAGACGCTGAAACGATTCAAAGTTTGGTTTGGTACGTTGTTACCAACCAGTAGAGTCAGAACTGCGGCAGTTTCAGCCCAAAATAAAATTTATACTTTACTTTAAGACCAAGTAGTCCCTATGATATTGTTCGATCGCTTAAAGTCAAAAAATTGACCAAAGTTTTCTATGTCCACCATTGCAATTATCTACTTTTCTGGTGCTGGTCATACTCATCTGTTAGCTGAGGCTATTGCCGAAGGTGCAAACCAAGCTGAAAACACCACTGTTGAATTGCTGCGGATTACTGGCGAGCAGATCACAAATGGTCGCTGGAAAAATGACGCAATTATAGAAAAGCTCAATCAGGCAGATGCGATTGTATTTGGCTCACCAACCTATATGGGTGGTATATCAGCCCAATTCAAGGCATTTATTGACGCAACAAGCGAAATTTGGTTCAAGCACGGATGGAAAGATAAAATCGCTGCGGCTTTTACGCACTCTAGCTCCCCTAGTGGCGACAAGCAAGGGACACTGCTATATTTAGCGACGAACGCAGCTCAGCACGGAATGATTTGGGTGAATGTAGGAGACTTGCAAAGCTTTTTGTTTGGAAAGGATGATGGGATAAATCGATTAGGTGGATTTCTGGGTGTAATGGGGCAAAGCCCTCTCGATCTCAGCGGTGAGGAAGCATTGCTTCACCCAGGCGATCGCCTAACAGCAGAACGCTTTGGATACCGCATTGCTGAGGCGACAAACCGTTGGATTAAATAGATTTTGACATTTATTATTGGTGCATAAACTATCGCCAGTAACTGCTGTGATTGCTCCAAAAACAGAGGCGATCGCTTCTGGAAAATTTCCAAACTCTAATTTATAAATCAGCAAAAGCTCCTATTAACTAGACATAATTCCTGGTATTTTCTCTTAATAAAGTTAAGCTAACACCAATTCAAAACTCTTTGCAATAAATGAATTAGCTGTAGTATTCTGTCAAGTTTTATTTGATAGGTTCGGAGTATACGCTGTTTTCGCTAAAACACCAACTATAGACAGCGTATACTCCTCAATTTTTCAGTGGCAGAGTATTAGAGGCGTAGAGACTTCCGCTTTTAGTGGATATCTGTATCAGGTATTTCAGAAAAAATATAAAGATTATTCGTATAAAGTTTCCAATTAAATAGATAATAAATCTACTAATTTTGACAATTGATATTTAGACTCAAAACTCATAATTATGTCTTTTATGTTTTAGGAATTAGGGCATTTTTAAATATAAAATGTGAACTTGGTCAGGTAAAACAGCCCTAAGATTGTAAATTCATTCTTAGGGTTTCATTTAGGCAAAAGCTTAGTTGTTTCTACAGAGTGCTACTACTAATTTTTTATGACGACTGCTGAGTGTAGCGATATGGCAGATAGATACAGATGCTGTCTGGCTGTGCTTAATTATTTATTTCTCGTTGAATCAATAACTATTTTCGTATAAAAATTGTGAGGATGAATGATGATTAATTTTTATTCTCCTGCTTTCTTTGTATTGCTCTTAACATTGCTATTATTGGCAATTACTCAAATAAGTGCTGCTTTGGATGAAGTAAATGTTGAGCGCTTTTATATTTGGACAAGTATTGCTTTTATTATTGCTGGTTTACCAATGATATTACGGTAGTAATGACTAAATTAGTACTATTTCCTCACTTTCTAATGGCTTAACTCATTTGACGAAGAATTCATAAGCCAGAATCAATTAGTGGCAGATTAAAATCTGCCACTGTCTCACAAAGTTCTGAGCCGAGGCTTTCTCGTCTCAGACGCTAGTCGCCTGGCTCGACTTTGCGCTGATTGTTCGCCCTTGGGGTTTCTCTTTAAGAGAAGACGACTAATACCATTTCACTTTAAGAATGATACAAATACTTTGGTAGGGACACGGCATTGCCGTGTCCCTACGAGAAATATAGATGTATTAAGATTTTCGTAAATTGGTATAAAGCCTTTGCCTTGGTCTCCCAAGGAGAAGATTTAACAGGGGATTAAAACCTATTTTTTCATGTATTAGTCGTATAGAATTCATACTGAATATTATTACAATGTGACTTTTTTCCGCCTGAGCATCTTGAATGACTTAGTATGCTTTGATAAAAAACTAGTAACTGTCCTCTTGCAACTCATGGAGTCTTTATTATTATTAGTTGTTATAGAGCAATTAAATTTTCCCACTGCAACACCAAGATTTGCTCTAAATGTAAATTCTTTTTCCGATGCTTCGACTGGATAAACTCCTATATTTACATTGTTACTATTAACAGAGACACTCAATTTATCTTTTTTTCTCGTAATTATCCATTTTACTTTGCCACTTTCAGAAGCCCACGTACCAACTAATGAATTTGTCTCAGTGCAAGCAGTAAGGGTGACTAGCAGAAAAATAAACAGTATGAGCCTATTCGTATATGAATAAAATTTTTTGGTAAATTTATAATTAAGTAAATACATTTTTCCCTAAAATTGCTATTTAAAAGTTTTAAATCCTCTAAAGTAAAATAGTTAGAAGTTAGTAATTGATTGATATAAAAAATAGATTTTTATATATTATAACTAAATTTTATATAAAAATAACAATTCTTAATTACATATAAAAATACAAAAAGCTAAAAAGTTGATAGGTGTATAATTATTTATTTATCATTACTCAATTTGTATTACTATACAACTCTGGTGGGAAATTTTATCTTAACGATTCATTCCCAAGGTAGTTAACATACTAAAAATCTACAAATATTGCTTACCCATTTCCTAAAGTCTTGGAACTACTTTTGATAAATATTTTTAATAATAGTTATTTTATAAAATACAGTTAATTGATGAATTAGACTAGGCTTTTACAGCAAAATTACACTTTTTTTACAAAGTTAACAGATACATATCACATTAATATCCAAAAATATATAATTTGTTTGTTTAAAGCTTCTCTGTAAAACCCTTCTCAGGATAAGGGCTTTACAGAGCCGATTAGATCGCCGAAGCCTATTGTTGTGCTGTTTCTACCAGCGTTCCAAGGTCTCTGCAATTCAAAATACAAAAAAATGGATTCTTAATTTTGAATTGCCTGAAGAGTTGGATAGGTTTTATTTAACTAGAAATTGCTGTAGCGCGTTTAAGTCCAGTACAAAATCTTGGCAGAGGGAAAGCGACGTTGAATTTCCACTTCAAAAAAGTGCTTTGCTATCTTCATCATGTCAGCATGATAAACATACTTTGTTCCACCAAACTTATTTCGCTTGACACTGCGTTTTGCCTCATCCATATCTAATTTCGATTGGGGATACCAAGTCTGCAATACCTCTTTTGACCCTGGTGTGAAGCGGTGCGAGATCAGTTCAAAAGTGAGGTCACAATTCATATCCAGCACTTCGCTAATCTGGTCTAGTAATTGAGTGTAATGCATTTGCCAATCATCCATAAGCATAATTGGCGCGATGACTAGACCTACTGGATACCCGCCACCTCCACTTTCGCGTGGTAATGCCAAGCGCCGCAAAGCCATGAGTCGAGACGTTACCGATGCTGTACCTCCCTCAAAGCGACCAGAAACAGGCGCAGCGTTAACACTCATTCTCATGCGTGTATGACCATTATGGGGTAAGTCAAGTAGCTTATCTACAGCATCAAATTTGGAAACTACACGCAGATATGCATCGTTACGAGTGCCAAAGTAGCGGATGCACTCTGCGAGGCTACCTGTAAGATGCTCAATTCCTAGAGGGTCAGTATAACAGCTAATTTCAAACGTCTTTGGCACTCCTGGTTGTTCGTAAGCTGCCAAGTTAGCCAAGATTTGCGGTAAGTTAGCAAAAGTACGGATGACTGGCGGCCCCGACAAACTACCTGCTAAATAGCAGTATTGACAATGAGCGGGACAGCCTTCTGCAATGTGAAATTGCCAGTCAGCCGAGGGAGGAATGGGACTAAGTTTAAAAGAACTGGGTGGTGCAGTGACAACAGCCAGAGTACGCTTAGCAATATTATAAGTGTCGCGATCGCTCTCGCCGCGTAAACCAGTTACGCGGTTTCCAGATAACTCTTCGACAGGTAGGTTAAAAGACTGTACTCGCTCAAGTATCTGCTGAGCATAAGGCTCTTGCAAAGCAGCTTTTGTGAATACAACACGTTCTGGCATCCACAAACGAGGTTGACGAACAACTTGATTTGATAAAACTTCGTTGTCTGCAATTGACTGCATCAAAAATTGTTCTCCGTGTTAATCTTACTGATGGTTCACGGTCAAATAGGGCAACTTTGGGATTTAAGAAAAGCGAATTATCTCGATTAATTCTCTAAAACTTCACGGATACGCCGCTCCAATCTTTCAAGATCAAGACCACCTTCGTCACGGCTAATACGACGCACAGTCAAATTAACATTGTTTAAGTCTGTCAATAAATCTTGAAGAATTTCTTGCTGTTGACGTGCTTGGGTAACTTCACGTGGTTCTTGCACCAAGTCACGCACAATGGTATCTTCCGCCCGTGAAGCAACTATAGGGTCGTCTTGCCCTTGTACGTGAACAAAAGTTCGTCGTCCTGGGCCGCGTTCTTCATCAATTGGTATTACTGCTGTTACCTGATCTGAGCGCACGTATTTTCCGAATCCCAGATGAACTAAAACTGATGACTGAATTTTCATTATGAAGGGATGTTCATTTAGTGACATACTTCTATTTTAAACGTCAGCTAAATGACTTAGAGTCTATAAAGAGAACGGGTTCTACCCATCTCAATAGTAGTATTTCCCCGTTGACAATCGAGTTTAAAAACAGGTTTAACTGTATCAATAAACCATATTTAATGAGAATTAGCCTGGATATGTGCAAAATATAGTCAAGAGTCAAGAGTCAAAAGTCAGACTTTTAACTCTTGACTCTTGACTATTACTTCTCTACGGAGAGCTGAAATGCCAACAGAGGCAAGAATTCAATTTTAAGCAGTTGTGTCTTCGCGTTCTATCTGCTGCCGAATTGTATCAACAGCAGCATTAATGCCAGCTAGCTTTGACTCTAAATCATCTCGCATCCAAGTCAAGAATTTTAATTTACGTTCTAAATGAGCTTTGTGCGAAATAGGTTCGGCACCATAACAGGAATTACCCCAAAAAGGAAACATAGTTTACCTCTGGATTTAAATAGATAAAAGTGGAGCATATTGCACTACTAAATTATATT
The DNA here is from genome assembly GCF_038096175.1 of Nostoc sp. UHCC 0302. Taxonomy (NCBI): domain Bacteria; kingdom Bacillati; phylum Cyanobacteriota; class Cyanophyceae; order Nostocales; family Nostocaceae; genus Nostoc; species Nostoc sp. UHCC 0302. Next base: position 4,200,414 of record NZ_CP151099.1, on the reverse strand, counting down.
CTGGCTAAAAAAATTAAGACGTGTAGTGTAATTACCGACCTAAATCTTGCGTGTTTTGCCAACTCTAACAAGAATTATTTCCGTTCTTAAAATCGTCAATGAAATCAGGGTTTACGCAAAATATCTCTCTAACTCGGAAATTTGTGATTGCGACTGGATTGTTAATGCATCACTTGATTATGCCAAAACATGACTTGGTTATGCCAAAACATGACTCGGTTATGCCAAAACATAACTTGGTTATGCCAAAACATGACTCGGTTATGCCAAAACATGACTCGGTTATGCTAAAACATGACTTGGTTATGCTATTAAACTTCTTGCTGGCTTGGTTTATTAACAAACAGTCATTGTATGCTACACGTTGGTGTTTAAAATAAGTCCAAGTTATGAGGATAAACCCCATACTTTTATTACTCAGCGGAATAGTTGTTAACTTTGGGCTGTCGTCAATGTTAGCTCAAGCACAACAGCAAGTTTCTGATGCCCAAGTTGCGGGGATGGTAGAAGCATTGCGACGGGCTGCACCACAAACAGGCTCAGCCAATGATGGACTTTATAGTGATTGGCAAGTTAAACCAGAAACGCTCAAAGGCTGGTCTAAATATTGTCTCAAGCAAGAACTAACGCCAACGCAATTTGAAAATAGCTCCAAGACGGCACGCCAAGTTATATCTTGCATCATGCGCCGTGAGTTAAACAAACAATTTGCTGCCACAAACAATAATGAAACTGCGGCTGTGCGTGGTGTAGCTTGTTGGTGGATGACTGGCAACTATACAGGCTGCAACAGCGGCTTTACTGCTGCCTATGTTCAAAAAGTTGTCAGCTTTTACCGACAGCAGCGTTAGTGAAGAGGGCAGGAGAGAGTGGGAGAGTAGGGGATAAGAAGAATAACTAATGACAAATGACCAATATGAAATACCTTGAAGGTAAAGTGACATTGGTCACAGGCGCTACACGGGGCATTGGTAAAGGAATTGCTGTTGGCCTTGGTGAAGCAGGCGCGATTGTGTACATTACTGGTCGCAGGCTGGAAAAGTCTGACTCTAGTGATGATATCTCAGGCAGCCTTAGTGAAACCAAGTCAGCTGTTGAGGAAGCTGGTGGTATATGCATTCCTGTTCAAGTAGACCACAGCGATGACGAACAGGTGCGTTTGCTGTTTGAACGCATCCAAGATGAGCAAGATGGACGCCTTGACTTACTAGTAAATAATGTTTTCTCAGGTGTTCAGGCAATAAAAAACAGTTATGGGCAACCCTTTTGGGATTGTGAACCAAGTCTTTGGGATGCTAGCAATAATGTTGGGCTGCGTAGCCACTATGTTGCAAGTATTTTTGCTGCCCGGATGATGGTTAAGCGTCACCAGGGATTAATTTGCACTATTTCCTCATGGGGCGGGATGTCATATATTTTTAATACAGCATACGGTGCTGGAAAAGCAGCGTGCGATCGCTTGGCTGCTGATATGGCTGTTGAGTTAAACCCACATAATATTGCTTCTGTCTCAATTTGGCCGGGTATTGTTGGCACTGAGCATATTTCCCGTATGGCATCTGAAATGCAAGAAAATGCGACTGACCCGCTAAACTCAATAATGAGTGAGCGTTACAACTGGGAAACTCCTTTGTTAACAGGACGGGTAATTGCTAAGCTTGCCTCAGATCCAAATGTGATGAATCGTACAGGGCGCGTGCAAGTTGTTGCGGAAGTAGCTAAGGAATATGGAGTTGTAGATCAAGATGGGAATCTTCCGGCATCGCTACGCTCTTTGCGTTTTGTGTTACCTATTGGATTGCCAATACTGAGACAATACTCGTGGCTTGTGCCTGATATTAAAGTGCCGTGGATATTTCTGAAGGCATTCAGCTCACCTAAAATTTGAAAGGTGATGAGTATTTTACTAAGTTGACAGCAAATGCAATTAATTTTATACAGTAAACCTGGATGCCATCTGTGTGAGGGTTTGCAAGAAAAGTTAGAACAAATCAAAAATCTCAGCTTTGAGTTAGAAATTCGAGATATTACGACTCGTGATGATTGGTTTCTAGCGTATCAGTATGAAGTACCGGTTTTGTATTTATCAAACCGCAGAGGCGCAGAGGACGCAGAGGAAAAAGAAATGAGTGAGAAACCTTTACCGCGTCCTTCTCCGCGTGCTAGTGTGCAGCAATTAGAGCAAATGTTGCGGAAGTATTTATCCATTTAGAAAAAAAATAATGCAGAATAAGCGCAAGGAAAATGTGTGACGAGGTTCACAAGATGAAATTGCGGGAATTACTTGCAGCAGTCGATAGTGTTGAACAATTGCCTAACGATTCTACGTTGGAGAATACAGAAATTAAGGGTTTGAAGACGAATTCTCATGCTTGTAGTGCAGGAGATTTGTTTATTGGAATGCCAGGAACACGGGTAGATGGTGGAGAATTTTGGCCAAGTGCGATCGCATCTGGTGCTGTAGCGGCGATCGTTTCTGCGGAAGCGGCGCAAAAAAATCCTCCCTCGGCTGAAGCTGTTGTGATCAGCGCCAGCAATATGACGAAAGCTTGCGCCCAAATAGCCAGTGTTTTTTATGGTTATCCAGGGCAAAAACTCAAATTGGTGGGTGTGACTGGTACTAATGGTAAAACTACAACTACTCACCTGATTGAATTTCTGCTTGACAAAGCCAAGTTATCAACGGCTTTGATGGGAACTCTCTACACTCGTTGGCCTGGTTTTGAACAAACTGCTGTTCACACTACGCCGTTTGCTGTGGAACTGCAACAGCAGCTAGCCGAAGCGGTGAATGCTGGTTGTGAGTACGGGGTGATGGAAGTTAGTTCTCATGCTTTAGCGCAAGGTAGAGTTTTGGGTTGTCAGTTTGAAGTGGGGGTATTTAGCAATCTCACCCAAGATCATCTCGACTATCACAGCGATATGGAAGATTATTTCGCTGCCAAAGCTTTATTGTTTAGTCCTGATTATCTCAAGGGACGAGCAATAATTAACGTTGATGACCAGTATGGGAAACGATTAATTGCGTCGTTGAATTCTGAACAAGTTTGGAGTTACAGTGTCAACGACAACAGTGCTGATTTGTGGATGAGTGATTTAAGTTATCAGCCTAATGGTGTCAGCGGGACGTTGCATACACCAAAGGGTGATGTAGCTTTTCGTTCACCTTTGGTTGGTCAATATAATCTAGAAAATCTCTTAGCAGCAGTAGGTGCAGTTTTACATTTAGGACTAGATTTACAATCGGTGGCATCTGTAATACCTGAGTTTCCTGGTGTTCCTGGACGCATGGAAAGAGTGCAAATTAGCCCTGAGCAAGATATTAGCGTAATTGTGGATTATGCCCACACACCTGATAGCTTAGAGAATTTATTGAAAGCAGCGCGTCCGTTTATACCAGGAAAAATGATTTGTGTATTTGGCTGTGGAGGCGATCGCGATCGGACTAAGCGCCCAAAAATGGGTAAAATCGCCGCCGATTTAGCTGACATAGCGGTGGTAACATCTGATAATCCCCGTACAGAAGACCCAGAAAGGATTTTGCAAGATATTTTGGCAGGAATTCCCGAAACAGTAAAACCAATAGTCAATAGCGATCGGGCTACCGCCATTCGTACTGCCATTTTACAAGCTCAATCCGGTGATGGCGTCTTGCTTGCAGGCAAAGGTCACGAAGACTACCAAATTCTCGGTACAGAAAAAATCCATTTTGACGACAGAGAACACGCACGCGACGCTTTGCAAGAAAGATAGGGAATAGGGGAGTGGGAGAGTGGGAGAGTAGGGGAGTGGGAGAACAATATAACTTCTGCCTCCTGCCTTCTGCCTCCTCCTAATTTCAGTGCTTCTACCGTGCCGAAACAGTTTAATTGTGGCTACAAAGATGAAAATCTTATACTTTCAAAACGTATGTATTTTAAAATCAGTGGCATAGTAGGAGCGATCGCTATTTTGTTAAGTGGTACTGCGGCGATCGCCCAAGATGCCCAAAGATACGTCACTGTAGGACATGATAAGGGAGGAAACAGCGTCGCTCTGGATACGCAAACTATTAAAGGTACAACATACAAGCTTTACGGGGTGTATGCAGATGGCATATTCGAGACTACGTTCTCTGCATCATGCGGACAATCACGGCTGTTTCTAAATCGCATTGCCTTTTACAACTCTGGCGGACAATTGCTTGAAGAGGAAAAGAATAATGGAGAAATACCTTTTGTAGCCAGTTCTTCACCCGGAAAAGCCATGCGAATTGTTTGTCAAAAGATTGGTGCGCGTGGGTGGTAAATACTAGCAGGTTTGCTAGTATCATCCGTTGCAGATGCTCCTACTCTTGTTAGTTAACCAAGAAAAGCCTCCCATAGCTTAAACATATCTAAGCGAGGCAATTCATAATTTATATTTTTTCAGTAGTTTTTTTGTAAAAAATGTACAACAAAGGGTGAAAATCGAAGACAGTATTATTTCTTCTTTAATCCTTTTTCGTTATTCCTTGTTGTGCTTAACTCATGAACGTTTCTCTAGCTAAGGATCTGTCTATTTACCAACTGGTTTTAGGGGTACAATCGCCTCCGCAACCATTGTCCCTCAGTCCTGCTACGCTGCTATCACTGGTGAGAGCGCAAATTGATTTACTGATTGAGCAACAGATTGTAGCTACTTTATGGGTGAAGCTACCACCTGAAAAAATTTGGCAATCAGAATTAACGCGTTATCAATCCTTAATAGGTAAATCTAGTCTCATTTACATCTGTCAGATTGAGGAGAGTGATACACAAAAGTCCGAGGGAGGGCTTCTTTCTTCTGGAACTTCAGAGGGCAAAGATAAGGGAGATAAGAGAGATGGGGAAGAAAATACTCCCCCATCTCCCTCATCTTCCTCATCCCATTCATCGCCTCATCATGTGCGTGTTCACATAGCCTCAGATAGTCTTCTACGCCGGGAAAACTTTCTTTTGGTATTATCGCCCCAGTTTTCTAGTTTAATTTTGGCGCATCGACCACTTAAAAAACGTGAAAACCAAAACTCAGGTAAGGCAAAAAATAATAAAACCCAACCATTGCTGATTACGACTACTGTTGAGGGGAGAGTAATTCAACAAGTATTAGATGGTATTCAACAGGCAACCACAGCAGAATCTTACCCAATCGTAACAGCTAACATAGCAGCTAATTTTATTTGTGCGAGTGTGCCTGAACCCATACTCATGAATCAACTGTTGGCAAAACAACTCCAGCGTCAAGATGAAATTAATCGTCAAATTCTCACAGAACGTACTGCTAAATTGCAACAGGAACATCAAAAACTGCTCAACAAAGAGCAGTTGAAGGATGAATACCTGAACAATGTGTGCCAGGAACTACGTACGCCCCTGACACACATGAAGACGGCACTTTCTTTACTGAATTCTCCTAATCTCAAACCACCGCAACGACAACGTTATTTACAAATGCTAAATACGCAGTGCGATCACCAAAATTCCCTGATTAATGGTTTGTTGGATCTGCTGCAACTAGAACGTAGTTTAGAAGAGACAACCCTAGAGCCAGTACGTCTCTCAGATATTGTGCCTGGGGTAGTAAGTACTTACCAACCAGTCGCCCAAGAAAAAGGGATTATGCTAGCCTACACCGTGCCTACGGAACTGCCAGATGTTCAGTGTGTAAATGGTGGGCTAAGGCTAATTGTAATTAATCTGTTACACAACAGTATTAAATTTACCCCTAATGGTGGTAAAGTTTGGGTACTTGCCCGTGTTCATGGTAATTATGTCCAATTAGAATTTCGTGACACAGGTATTGGTATTGCCGAAAGCGAAATCCCCAAAATTTTTGAACGCTTTTATCGTGTGCGTACGGGAGTAACGGAAGATCATGCTGGCGCTGGCTTGGGGTTAACAATTGTGCAGCTGTTACTACGGCGTTGTGCTGGTTCTATTTCCGTAAAAAGTAAGCTGTATGAAGGCTCCAGTTTTATAGTGCAATTACCAAGTGTACCCAACACCCCAGAAGCGATAAGCGAAGCTTAAGCCTTCTCCTTCTCCCAAAGGGAGAGGCTACGCCAATGGAGACGCTAGTGCGTAGCTTGCTTCTCCGTTCGCGATAGCGTCCCGTAGGGAAGGAGTACGGCTATCGCGCCAACACCAGATTTATAAATCTAAGAATTATGAGTTATGAACTCCCAAATCCTGTACAGACGCGTAGACGCTCGAAGAGCGTCTTCTCGTAAGAGTATAATCGCATTTCTTATACAGACACGATTAATCGCGTCTCTACTCCTAACTATTAACCCCGAATTTCTGCTTATTAGTAACCTCTAAGGGCAGGAAAATAGTTAATACTTCGCCATAGTGGGGGCGTTGGCGTACGATTAGTTTGCCACCAATAGCCTGAAACAAATGCTTGGTTGCAGCAATATTCAGACTAATCGTACCCGTTTCTGGTTGAAACATCAGCAGTTGACCAAGAGCCTTGCGAATCGGCGGGGTTGCAGGTGTGGGAATTTTACTTGTGTCTTTGCACTGGAATTGTGGTGATAATTGTAGCTTCAATTGATCGCCAGCCGGGATAACCTGGACTTGAATATGGCTACCAGAAGGTAAGCTACGGGTGAAATTCTCTATTAAACTTGTGAGTACCCGATCCAGCATGGTGGGATTGCTCACAACTGTTGGTAGTTGCTGAGGTAAAACAACATTCAAAGTCAAGTTCCGCCGATTTGCTGCTTGTTCCCAACGCGGAATGCTCTGCTGCAATACTTGATCCAAAGACATCGGCGTGAGTTGAGTTTTTGAAGATTTAACGGAGGCAGTAGTTTCTAGCTCGGCTGCTTTAAACAGCAACTCCATCCGGTCAATTTGTTCTGTACACTCATGATCAATAACTTCTAAACGACTGATGACGTTTGCTGGTAAGTCATGCCGCTTCAATAGTAAGCGCGTCATGGTGCGAATTGTTGTCAAAGGAGTGCGGACTTCGTGAGCAAAGGCTTGGAGCAGTTCCACATCGGGGACTGGAGATTGAGTACTAGGGATTGGGTACTGGGGATTGGGTACTGGGGATTGGGTATTAGGTACTGGGTATTGGGTACTAGGTATTGGGTATTGGGTACTACTGATTCCTCTTGTCTCCTTGTCTCCTTGTCCCCAGTCTCCAGTCCCTTGTCCCCAGTCCCTTGTCCATTCTGGTTCGGTTGATTTCTGAAGTAGCAGCTGGCTAAACTGAATTACAGTATGGTAATCCGGTGCTACTGGATAGTACTTTTGTGCGATCGCATCCAATTCGGCAAAAAATTCTGGATTACTCAGCATGACTCGCGCTCCTAGCGATCGCCACGCCTGCTGCACTACTTCTGGCTCAAAGGAAAATGAAAAGGTTTTTTTACCGTTCCTGCTTTCTGCTAAAACTAGTACTAATCTAAATTTTTCTGTAAAAACTAGGCAAAACTGCTCTGATGCTAGAGGATCGGCAGGTAGTAAAGGCAGCACTGATTCCTGGGGAGCGACTTCATCTGCGATCGCACTCCCAGGTGGCATCTGAAATGGCATCAGTGCTAAAGGATTAAATGGCTTTGCTGTAAAAGTTACCGTTTGCAAACTTTGAGTCAGTTTTGGCTCACTGAATAAAGGTGCTGGTGCAGCTAAAACTAATCCTTGGCTTGCGTCTGTTAAAGTTGTTTCTAAAGTATTTAATAGCAGATGTTCTGTCGCTGCTAGGCTTACACGCCACTGTCGCTCAGCTTGAGCAGGTGAACATTCAGCCACACTTGATTGAGTTTCGGCTAAAATTTCACTTAGACTTGGCAATATCCATTCGTACACAGGTCTTCACCCCTTAATTCAAGAGCGACTAACAGCGTTAAGGTTAGGTATTTCACTACTACTTACGAGGTTATAGGTATTTGAGTACTGCGAACAGTCGTAGAACCGAACAATTCAGGCGCAATTTCCCCTGCTAGGGGTTATTAGTCCAAAGTTCGGACTCTAATTAACTATTAACTAGTTTCTCAGATAACTTATCTGTTGATAGATATATAGCTAACACCTGCGGTAGATGAAACCTGGATAAATACTGGATAAGAATATTAAATTGGCTTGTCGCGTGTACTAATAAATTGGAAATTACCAGAGTTGACAGCGATGGCGCGGAGCGCCCGCCGGAAGCGATCGCCTGAATATATTTTCTTGCATCAGGAGCGATGTCTGACAACTAACTGCTGCACGTCTACGCCATATTTCATTTGCGCAACTCCCTTTTTGCTAATCACTCAGGATTACAAAATGTAAAAACCCCACTCATAATTGAGCAGGGATTTGTAAACTTTCTTTGCTAAAATTTACAGTTTTTATCTTAAAATAAGTTCATGATTGTGATAACGCTAACACTGGTTAACATGATCAAAGCGCCCATAATTATAGACTGGCCTAATGGATTGGAAACTTTTGAATTTTTCATTTAAGTAAAATCCTTTTTATTAAGGTTCTCTTAACCATATCAGCTGTGAGTATAAATATCTATAAAAGCATATCAAAAATTAAAATTGCGTAACTTATCTTAATAAAATCTAGGGTATTTACTCAGTAAACTTCTTACATAAAAATTTTTCTGTATAGCGAAAAAGCGATGACACTTATGTGCGAAGAGAACTCTACACCCTGCGGGTTCCCGCAGGGTGTAGAGTCTTCCTACTTTAGCGTTCGCTTTGCACTTAGCTCCTCGGCTGCGCCCACTGTATATTTGAGCCTAGAATCCCACCACTGTAACGAAGTGAAGCCGTGGGAGTATCTGAATAATTGGTATTACTCTGTATGCATCTGTGGTTTCATGTGAAAGATATCAACTTTTGCAAGATATCTATTAAATATTTAAAGTTCAAAAATTCTTATGATGACGAAAGTTGCACCCGCCGTTGTGGTACTAGGTCAAAATAGTGTGGCATTAGCACGCAAGATGATTAGTGTCTTACCAGGGGCAATACTATACGGTTTGGCGGGTCGCACGTCTGGCGTTGATGTCAGCTTCACGAATTTTGGTGAGACGCTGCGGGAGTTGTTTGCTGAAGGAACGCCGCTAATTGGCATTTGTGCTGCCGGAATTCTGATTAGGACGCTAGCCCCGATGCTCTCTGATAAACGCCAGGAACCGCCAGTAATCGCTGTGGCTGAGGATGGTAGTGCTGTTGTTCCTCTGTTAGGTGGACTCAATGGGGTAAACGATTTGGCACGCCGCATTGCCGAAGCTTTAGATGTCAAACCAGCAATTACGACCACTGGTGATATTCGTTTTCGCACAGCGTTGTTATCGCCTCCTTCTGGCTACCATCTAGCCAACCCAGACGATGCTAAGAAATTTATCTCGGATTTGCTAGCTGGGGAGCAAGTGAAGCTAGAAGGGAAAGCAGCTTGGTTAAGCAATAGTCAATTACCTATTGACCCCAAAGGAAATTTAACTATCCAAGTTACTGAACGATTGGTAAATCCGACAGCCAACTGCCTGATTTATCATCCAGCAACTGTTGCGATCGCCATAACTGACTATACTAGCTGTGCAGATGAAGCGGTGGCTTTAGTGCGTCAGCTACTAGCAGATGCTGAACTTGCCCTTGCATCAGTCGCAGGAATATTTGCTCCCATCACTGCCGCTGCCAATCCGGCAATCCATGCCGTAGCCAGCGCCTTGGGCGTACCTGCTCGCTTTTTCACCCCAAATCAGCTAGAAAGTTTGCTATCGGATGGTTACAGCCCCGTGCAAGCAGCAGCCCTCACCGCTACAGGTACATCTGGTCAACTAATTTTCTTTGCCTCTCCTCAGATAGCGATCGCCATTGCCCCCGAACCAATTGACCCCAGCACCATAGGTCAACCACGTGGACGGTTAGCAGTTATTGGCACGGGGCCGGGTGGGGCGCAGTGGATGTCGCCGGAAGTGAAAGAGATACTCAAAGCAGCAACTGATTTGGTAGGTTACAAAACTTACTTAGATTTAGTTGGATCTCTCGGTGACGGCAAGCAACGGCATGAGTCTGATAATCGGGAAGAAGAAGCACGAGCAAAAATGGCGCTTGATTTAGCAGTAACAGGGCGATATGTAGCGGTAGTTTCCTCTGGCGATCCTGGTATCTATGCAATGGCAACAGCCATTTTTGAGGTATGCGATCGCGATGCCAAACCCGAATGGAACAGCATCGATATTCACATTGCACCTGGGATTTCTGCCATGCAAGCTGCTGCTGCTGCGATCGGCGCTCCCCTTGGACATGATTTTTGTGCGATTTCCCTGTCTGATATCTTGAAGCCTTGGTCAATAATTGAACAAAGAATTGCGGCTGCTGCCCAAGCTGATTTCGTAATTGCCTTTTACAATCCTGTTTCAAAACAGCGCACTTGGCAACTGGTAGAAGCGAGAGATATTTTACTGCAACATAGAACACCAGATACACCAGTAGTCATAGCGAAAAATCTCGGCAGACCAGGACAGACAGTCAAGGTGATCACCCTTGACCAGTTAGTTCCAGCAGTAGCCGATATGCGAACAATTATTCTCGTTGGTTCAACAAAAACTCGGATAATCGATCGCAGCCAAGGGGATGTCTGGGTTTATACGCCACGTCGATATACAGACTAATAGGGATGATAAGCAATTGAGGCTGCTTGTAGTGGAATCCAGAAATCACTAATCCAAAATAAGTAAGTGGTATAAGCCATAGCCTAAATAAAACCCCAGGATTAGAAATTCATTCCTGGGGCTGTTATACCTGACCACACTTATATTTTTAGTTTAAAAATCTTACAAATTCTACTCTTGTAAAGACAAAAATATCTGAGCTTTGTCCTAAAGCATAATTACAAATACTCTTATTTATGTGTTAGTTGGAAACAAGTTAGCTTGTTATCTTAAAAGATATAATTCAAGTATTTATGTCTAGTAAATTAGCTGCAAAGTATTGCTTTTTCATGATTAATAGTAAAAAATAAAAACATCATGTATTAAACATGATTTTGTAGCCGATAAAAGTGACAGAAGCCCTTACGTAAGTCCGCGAAAGCGGACTTTATTTATATAGTGTTTCTTTTATAAACAAAGCACATACTTATCTGTAGTTGCTTTAATTTCGTTATGTAGCTTATACCAATTATGTATAAAGATGCATATAAAAAGGCCCTTCTGTAGTTTTTCTTCCCTTGACAAGTCGAATTATCCCCCTTATAAAGGGGGGAGACAATAAATCTAATTCCCTCCCCTTTCCAAGGGGAGGGTTAGGGCGGGGTAAAAATATATGCAGCTTCACAAAGTAACGGTATTATACCCAATAGTAAGTTGGATAACCGAGAATTTTTGTAGAAACTTTACACTGTAACTTCTCTACGCGGATTAAATTTTCATAAACATTAAATTAACTGTATTAGCTAATACAAATTTCCGAAAATTACGAGAGATTTGTAAAAATTTATATTGTAATATCTAATAGCAAACTGGTATATCTAATTTTAGATTAACTACAAAACTATAAATCCTCAGCCAAAAATAAGATTATCAAATTCTAAAAAATTTGATAATCTTATTATTTAAAGTTTTACGAACAAATAAAATTGCTATAAGAAGTATTATAAAGGACTGAAATGTCTGAGTTTTGTCTCAAAAAATACTATATAATAACTATACGTTGATTTACAATAAATTAGAGTTTAAAAACCTTCTAAAACCGAAAGGAAATGTCTACAAATCTTCAGACGATAATAACGGTAATAAAAGGAAGTTATTAAGTCGTCTATGTTAAATAAGATAATTTCATATATTAGATAAATGTAGAATTTAAAAATTATAAAAAAAGATATAAACAAAGGAATTTTATCTAAATACTTAATTTAATTGAAGAAGAGTGCAAACTTCGAGAGGCGATCGCACCCAGATTCCTGAAAGATTGATTGAAACCTGGAGGTATGAAGGGTTGCTAAAATTAGCCTACGATACCACAGATAGTTGATATTCCTGATGGACTTGACTTTAACTGTAAAATTTAATCGGATAATCTGAGTAATCGATTTTATTTTATAAGGAAACCAATGAATAAATTGATACTGAGTTTGCTTTCTTCTCCTGTACTAATTAGCTCTATTCTTTCTATGGGAGTAATGCTCAATCAAGCTCAAGCGATTGAGCCAGAACCCGATACGACAGACCGTTTATCTTGCATACGCAATAAACATAAAGTGGGATTAGTCTGTGCTAGGGCTTCCGTATTGGCTAAAATTCCTAACTATCAGCCTGAAGTAGAGTTTTCTCAAGAAGATGCCCCCATTTTAGAATTCAATGTTGAAGAAAGCGATATGGCAATTAACTTATTTGGCTGTGACTGCGCTGCTTGTATCAATTCCCTACGTCAAATGCGCGGCGCGACACCTTTAGTGTATTAGGACTTTATAATGATTGTTTTGCAGTCTTTTTCAATCAGTTGAACTACATTACTCCCTGCACACAAGTAGTCTATAAAGTTGAAAATTGCTGTAAAGCAAAATCGACAAACTATTATAGGGGTACAACGGGTGTTGTACCCCTAATACATATAGTATTCAAACAAGAACCACCATCTAAGAAAATTAGCAACTGCCAGCCCAAGTTATCCATTTGTGCGATAAACCTATATGCAAAGTTCTGCTAGTTATCTCCTGTTCAGTGATAATTGCTCCTGTTAAATCTGCACCATCTAGTTCTGCTTCGTCGATGTTGCTACCAATCAAATTTGCATTGTTGAGGTTCGCATCTCTTAAATCTGCGCCACTCATGTCTGCCTCACTGAGATTTGCACCTAACAGGTTTGCTAGAACTAAATTTGCACTACGTAAATCTGCACGGCTCAGGTTGGTTGCTTCCAAGTTAACCTCAATCAGGTCTGCGCCAATTAAATTGACCTCACTTAAGTTTGCACCACTTAAATTAGCTCCATTAAGTTCTGCATCAGTGAGATTTGCTCGACTCAGATTACATCCACTTAAGTTAGCTTGACTGAGGTCTGCACCACTTAAGTCGGCTTCAGTCAAATTTGCACCCCTCAAGTCGCTATGGGTTAAGTTTACCTGATGCAGATTTGTTCCATTAAAATTCCGTTCTCCTGCTGCATATAGATTCCGGAGTTTATTGGCATCCATATTGTCACCTCGCAATGTCAGTAGTTAAGCAAGTTTAGTTGTGAGTTACACACCACTCAAACCACACCAAAGACAATTAGTGAGAAATATTAGCGAGTACTTGTAATTTGATTGTGCAAGATATTTTTGAGTTTAGGAGATTTACTTAATGAAAAGCAAAACCTCATGTGAATTTCTATCTTTTCCTTAAGTTCACAGTCGGCAAATCAATTTATATCCTGAGAAATTGTGCAATTTCTATCTACAATTGCTAAACGTTACCTTGAATATCTTTTAAAAGCAAACCAAGACTTCATCTACTTATCTTTAAAAATGCCACAGTGCTTTCCCAGCTAACGGATTGATTGAGGAAGTAGCGAGTAAATAAATCTTGGAGTGTGTGTATTTCTTCTTGTGTCAGATTTTGAGCAAGACGATCTGCATAACTTGGTCGATTAGTATTAGCAGTAAACAAACGGCTGAGAAAGGAAGAAGATATATGCATTGGCGTCAAATTCCGTTCAATAACCACTTCTACTGTCAGTTCTGCGGAGGCAAGAGCGTTACGCAAATCGTTAACATCCCAGTTAATCATTGGGTCTGATTGATCTGCATAAATAGCTTCTTCCGCTACGACTAATCGCTCATATAATTGAGCATCTAGCTTTTGCTCTTCCAGCAAGCGATAAAATCTTTGGGTATGACGTGGCACTGTCTCTGCTAATACAAGCTTTCCTAAACGTGGCATCAATTTAGCTAAAATTTGAGCAGCGATCGCTTTATCAGGTTCAGATAGTAGGACATTGCGTCCAATAATCAAGTCAAATTGTACATCTGCTGCTTGAGAAGCTAACAGCACAGGTAGTTCAGTAATTGATGCAGTTAAAATTATTGGACGCGTTGGCTCTGGAAGTGCTGCTGCTTGTTCGCGTAAAGCATTGGCGTCAGTGCTAGTGCGGACACAGGCATAAACACCACCTTCCGGAACTTGTCGGACTGCTTCCCAGGTAAGTAAACCAGTTCCGGCATTCAGATCCAGTACTAAGTTATGACGTTGTGGCTGGGCTAAACTGAAAATGCGATCGCGTACTGTTGCTAACTGTGTACTTACCTGAGAAAGTGTGCGTTGCAACCAGCGTTCAGCAGCTCGGTCAGTGGTTCCATAAGTGAGTATTTCCAAGGGAGCAACGCCCATACCTTCTACTAAAGCAGCAAGTTGAGCTTCGCGGCGACGTGACACCTGTGTACTAATTTCTTGTTCTCTACCCTGCGTTGATGGTTGATAAAACACTTGTCCTTGCAGGCTGGCTGGTAAATATTGCTGCGCTACCCAGTGGTCACGATAAGCATGAGGATAAAGGTATCCAGCGCCATGTCCAAAACCTTTTTTGTCACGATTGGCATCTTTCAAGTGCGTGGGAACTTCTGCTTCCTTCTCCTGCTCAACCGCAGCTAAAGCATCGAAAAAACCCATAATGCTATTGGATTTAGGTGCAGTTGCCAAATAAAGTGTAGCTTGGGCTAGGTGATAACGTCCTTCTGGCATCCCTACACGGTCAAAGGCTTCATTACAAGCATTAACAACTACAACAGCATTATTGTCAGCTAGTCCCACATCCTCGCTAGCCAGAATTAACATTCGCCGCAAAATAAAGCGTGGGTCTTCACCGGCATAAACCATTTTTGCTAGCCAGTACAAGGCTGCATCTGGGTCAGAACCTCGTAAGCTTTTGATGAATGCACTGATAGTATCAAAGTGGGCATCACCTTCTTTATCGTATAAAACCGCACGTTGTTGAATAGATTCTTCGGCCACTGCTAGAGTGATTTGAATGACTCCTTGAGCATCGGCTGGCGTTGTTTCCACTGCTAATTCTAGGGCGTTCAGTAATGAACGAGCATCACCATTAGCAATATTAACCAGATGATTTAAAGCTTCATCATCAATTTTGACTTTCAGCTGACCGTAACCTCGTTCCGAGTCAGTTAGTGTTTGCTGAACAATTTTGTATAAATCTTGCTCATTTAATTGCTTAAGTTGAAAAATCCGCGAACGACTGACAAGTGCTTTATTAACTTCAAAATAGGGATTTTCTGTGGTTGCACCAATCAAAATAACTGTACCATTCTCTACCCAAGGCAAGAGCGCATCTTGTTGGGACTTATTAAAACGATGAACTTCATCAATAAACAGCATAGTTCGTTGATTATGAAACTTACGCTGTTGTTGAGCAGTTTCAATTGCCGCTCGAATTTCTTTAACACCTGAGAGTACAGCATTAATGGCAATGAAATGAGCGCGAGTGTGGAGTGCAATCACCCGCGCTAGAGTCGTCTTACCTGTGCCTGGCGGGCCATAGAAAATTAGGGAAGACAGTTGATCCAAACTAATAGCACGACGCAAAAGCCGCCCTGGAGCGATGATATGGTCTTGACCTACAAATTCATCTAATGTTCGAGGGCGCATCCGAGCAGCAAGGGGCGCTTCTTTTTCAATTATTTTCGTCAAATGCTGGTCAAATAAGTCCATTACTTAATACTAGCCGATTATTCTTAGTAACTTGTAATGACAACAAACAACTTCAGCAATAGATTATTAAATACTAAATACTCTAAAGTAGGTTTACTTATTAACTAAACCTCTCTATTAAGTTCTTCTAACCATTTTTTAATTCGCTGTCTTTGCAATTGGCAGACTTTCACGCTTGCTACTTTCAATGCTTGACGAGGAAAGATTTCTCGGAGATCAGTAAGCATATCCGCACAGTTACAAGCTTCTAAACACTCTGCAATATAGGCAATCGAATCTAAACACAACCATTCCGTAGTTGCCTCTAAGTCACAGATGGGAGACTTATTAGATTTGATTGCATCTGGTTGAGACATCTTCTACAAAATCCTCTGACGCTACCATAATCGAATATCTCAGGGCAGTTAGCTGGAGATGAATTAAGAACTTTTAATCATCTAGATGTCTTTTGCTCTATATTTTCTATAGCATAATCGATAGTACGTATGAAATCAGCAATACTGTATTTTATTTGACCATTTTCTCACAAATATAGGTGATGGTAAAAGCAGCGTGTTAAGATTGGCGATCGCTCGTTAAATTGTCGCTATAGCTTGCTTAAATTTGGATGTTTAGTAAGGTTCTGGCCATGACCAAACGACAGATTAAGTAGGTGGACATAAATAAATTATGGCTTGTAGTTTGCCTTTTAGGGAAGACAGCGCAAACTACAAGCCAAAACAATTACGGTAATCCAAAACTGCTGGGAGTCTTAATTTCTTAATTGGAGGGTCGGAACTCAGCTTTGATTTTCTCTGCAATCGAGGTAGCTTCACCGCGAATCCTATCAGGATCAACTGTGAGCATCTCGCGTTTATACATTAAAACTTGCCCATTCACAATTACAGTGTCAACATCTTGAGTCATCTGCAAGACTGCGAAACAGAACCATTGCCGAGTGAGAGTGACCGTTGACAAGACCCGGCATTAGTACCATACCCTCACCTGGTAGTATCTTGTCAGCTTTGTAAGATGCTCTAATCTTTTCTTTCGTGTCTACTGCAACAATTTTGCCGTTCCTAATCGCGACTGCACCATTTTTGATGACAGGTTGTGCCTCGTTCATAGTAACGACGAAATCGCTATGTACAATCAGTTCTACTTTTTGCTTATCTTGAGTGCGTAAATTATAGTTACTCTGAGCAATAACTATCTGACCGGAAAAGACAAGTAACGTAGTACAGACAAAAAAACTAACAGCTTATAGTACTTTCTTAGCTAGCATTTCATACTAATATCCTTGTTTTATTTTTACTTATGGCTTGATCATTCGTTTATTTGTCGGCGGAAACTTCCTCTTTACTCAAGCATTACCCTCTACGCTCTTGACTATAGATATACGGATTTAACTACTTTTAAATTCACCAGATTAGATTATCCGATTTTCTATTTTCTTGGTAAATATTTATAAATAAATCTAATAGTTTTCGATTAAAATGCAAGGACAGTTAAGCAAAAATTAGGTTAAGAATTTGTAATCTATTAAATTCTGCACGTAAATGAGCAACAGCGTATTACAAAATTGCACAATATACTTAAGTATTAATAAGAATTGTATATTGAAAATTTTGTAGATAAAACTTTGAGAAAAGTATAAGTGTACTAAATATAGTTAAAACAAAAACTGAGTTTTTCTGTAATAAACTACCCTAGAGGGTACTATCAGGTTTTGGCTGACTTAACTATAATTAAAAAAATGCTAGATTTCAGACAAATAATAGTTTTTTTAGTTACTATTACTTCAAGGCAAACGCAGAACTATTAGAGACTTAGCCTCGAAAAAATTCCCTAGCAGAACTACTGTTAATCCAGTTGGAGTAATATATTGTACTCTGATTTTTGAGGCTGATAATGTCATAAGTGAAAAATACTATTAATCTTGCTTACCTGTAAAATTGAGGATATAAGTTATGGCTCTCATTGATGAGGTTAAACAGGTTTGCGATCGCCTAGCCTCTGTTGGCTGGCGAGACTTGCTACTCCAGCAAGGGGTAGACATCACAGCAACAAACCTCCAGCAGGAATTAACTAAGGAATTACCTGCTATCAATCGTCAGATTGCCGGGTTTGAAGATTTTGCTTTTGAAGGAAAACGAGCAATCGAAGCAAGAAATCCATCTCGGAGTTTGCTGTTTCATGCCTTGGCTTCACCTAATGTTATCAGCGGCAATTTGAGTGCATATCCGACACTAGCAGAACTCGAAATCATTGAAAATTATGTTTATGGAGTGCAGCCTCCTTCTTTGCAAGATTTGCAAGTTCTGGCTCAAAGACAACCGTTAGCGATCGCTGTATTCGCCTCAGAATATCGCCCTGCTTCGGAAACTGTCCACCGCCAGCACGCTGACATCTGTTTTTCTCGTACAGGTGTGGCGCGAGTCGGAACTGCTCAACCGCTATATAGTGACAAACTTCGCGGATTTCTACCTGCTGTTGAAGGTGACTTAAAAGAAACTTTTCGCGTCTTACCAGCACGTTATTCTGCATATATCGCAGTTCAACGCAGCGGTAATCGAGATGGCTTTGGCCCGTTACGTTTTCAGGATGGAGATAATAACAGACTATTCTGGGTTCCTCTGCATAAGCTATTCAACGGTACAGAATGCATTCGTGGGTTTGACTTACAAGTAACTTTGAATGCTCATCATGTCAATCAAAAACTGCGGCGGATTCATTTAGTATTGCAAAACACAGGGTGGGGTGAGCCAGACATTAGCAACCCGCCATTTATTTTTACAGAAGGCATTGCTGAATTCGCAACAGCGTCTGATTTTGGCACAGGGCTTTTAGTTCCAGTTGTTCACCCAAGTCTCATTGAAGCAGCTACTTATCAAGGAAAACTGCTCACCTTTAAAGTTCCACCGAATAGTCCAACCCTATCTTCTAGCCTAGCCATTCCTGTGGATGAAACCACAGGAGCAAGACACGCTCCAGAGTATGTTCATGCCCGCCATAAAATATCATCGGATGGTCAACAAGAAAATCTCAACGACCAAAAAGATGTGGAAGCGGTTGTGAAAGCAGGTGGCTACGATGCTCAACACTACCTGGACTTTACAGGCGATGGCTCGATTGAAGCAATATGTCCAGAGTTAGCAGTAGCAATTCCTCGCAACATACCAGCCTATTCTCTGGTAACCGCACCAGATTTTTTCCCCAACTGCGACCAACGAGAGCTATTAGAATGGACAGAGCAGTCAGTACCTAGCAGACTTAGACAGAATCTCTGGCGAGTTCCCCCAGAAACTTTATCTGACAATCGCTTTGCTCCCAATCTGCAATTAGAAGATGTTGATTTTCGACCAGAAGATAAAACTGTAACTGCAATTGTCTCATTACCCCGTCAGGGTTCGGTGCGACAAATGCCATTGAATGGTTCCCCAACAATCCGACAAGTATATCTTCCAGATGCGGCGGCGGGCGTGTTTGCTCCTGGTTGGGATGTGAGTTTTGATCGCACCAACGAAGTGGAACATCTAGCAAGCTACGGTTTAGGTAGTCCTTTTCCAGAAGACTCCAAACTTTGTGCTGCACTTAGTACATTTTGGCCAGCAGTAGCTCCTGATGCAGCCCGAACGTTTCAGCCAAATCCTGTTTGGCCTACTGTTAGCCCGTTGACAGATGCAGAAATTGGTCAGGTTGGCGACCTACCCTGGGATGGTATCCCTGGGCCTCGACGCATCACGAAGAATGGCAAAGAGTTGATAGAGTATGCAGATTTTGCCCATGCAGATTATGTAGAGAACTCTTTGCAGAAGAAATTCTCACTCTCATTGACAGCTAAGGTTGATGTGCGTGAATACGAAGCCAGAGTGTTGGCAATGGCGAATGTTTACCAAGCCTTAAGGATCAGACCTGAAGCTAGGGGAGAATGGAGCGTGTTTTCGTTCCAACTAGTGCAACCGAGTAATTCAGAATTACAACAGGCACAAACTCAAACGCAAACTAGGCTGGCTGGAAATATCTATCGGTTTGAGATTTATCGTCATGGAAATTCATTTTTAGACCCAGCAGATTCTCGAAAACGCTTGGTTGAAATCGAAGAAACAGTGACGCTGTTTGTTACACCAGTCAATATTCTGTTGAAACGCGGTAATGGAAACTGGTCTAGAAGACGTGTCTAATTTTGATGTGCTTGTAGTTGGAGGTGGCCCGGCTGGTTGTGCTGCTGCTATTGGGTGCGCCCAATTAGGCTTACAAGTCGTCCTAATTGAGTCCAAGCCATTTCCTCGTACACATCCTGGTGAAACATTACACCCTGGTGTGGAACCACTACTTAAGCAGTTAGGGGTACTTGAGCCAGTGTTAGCAGCTAGCTTTCTGCGTCACCAAGGAAACTGGGTGCAGTGGTCAGCTGGAAACGAGTTTGTCCCCTTTGGCGAAGATGATTCGGGAGCATGGCTTGGATTTCAAGCTTGGAGAGCCGATTTTGATGCAATTTTGCTTAATCGGGCAAGAGATATTGGTGTTAAGGTTATACAACCTTGCCACGCTTCCCGCTTAGTTATGGATGGGTGCAGAGTAATTGGCGTTGAGACATCCCAGGGAACTTTTCTAGCAGCTAAAATCATTGATGCTGCTGGAGATCATCATTGGCTAGCTCAAAAATTAGGGTTACAAATCCAATATCACTCGCCGCGTCTGATTGCCTATTATGGTTATGTTACAGGAGAATGCCCAGCGCGAGATCATGCTCCAGCGATCGCCGCTGATTCCTCTGGTTGGACGTGGACTGCTAAAGTTCGCGCAGCGTCTCGTAGAGAAGTGCGGGCTAAGCCTACGCAACTTTATCAATGGACGCGCTTATCGTTTGTAGAAGAGAAAATCCCAAAAGATTGGCTGCCTAATGAATTCCAAGGATTAAAGATTTACCAACAAATGCGGGCAGCTAATGTTAGCTGGCGTATCGTTTCTCAACCGGCTGGATGTGGTTACTTTATCATTGGGGATGCAGCAATGATACTTGACCCGACATCAAGTCATGGTGTTCTCAAAGCAATCATGTCTGGAATTTGGGTTAGCCATGCGATCGCATCGGAACTCTTAGGTAATCTAACCGAGCAACAAGCGATTGACCAGTACTGTCTATGGATTCATAACTGGTTTCAACACGATGTGAAAAACCTAAGTAAGCTTTATGCTCAGCTGCCTAGTCCTCCCTTTTGGATCTACCCGAATGGGAGATCATATTGAACTAGCAGTCTCCCTAGCAGCTTCTCGCAGCCGCTCCACATCGCGCATCGGTGGCGCACCAAAAAGCCGCTTGTACTCCCGGTTAAAATGCGAGGCATCGTCATAACCCACGCGGTAGGCAGCACTGGTAGCATCAAGCTTTTCCCCCAGCATCAGACGGCGAGCCTCCTGGAGCCGCAGTTGCTTTTGGTACTGCAAGGGACTCATGGCAGTGACAGACTTGAAGTGATGGTGAAAGCCCGAAACACTCATTCCCAGCTCTTGTGCGATGCTTTCAATCTTGATCGGCTCGTTAAAGTCTTTACGAAGTCGCTCGACGGCTCTGGCGATGTGGTAGGTGTAGCCACCCAGAACTGCAATATGACGGAGCCGATTACCTTGCTCTCCCATCAGGAGTCGGTAAATGATTTCCCGCTTAATCAGTGGTGCAAGAACATGAGCTTCAGCAGGGGAATCTAAAAGCCTGACGAGCCGCACCACAGCGTCCAACAGATTTGCATTCAACGGACTTACATCAATCGCTTTCACATCAGCACGGCTGCGCGATGAGGGATGCCCTGCCTCGACCATCACTGAACCAACGAGCGTGGGGTCTAGATCGAGACGAAGGCTAAGGTACGGTTGCGCCTTGGACGCTTCCAGAATTTGGCTGACAATTGGCAGTTCGACCGTAGCAAGCAGATAATGCATCGGGTCGTACTGATAGCGATCGCTACCTAAAAGAACTTCTTTGCTGCCCTGAGCGATCGCACAAAACGCAGGGATAGAGACACTATGAATGCATTCCGAAGGCGAGGAGGAGCGGTTGAAGTGCAAACCTTTGAGCGGCTCAATCGTCCCATCATGATGAATAGCCTGGGCAATACGCTCTTTCAGTTCGTCTCTGTTTGCTTGCGCTCTTTCTGCCTCGCGCTTTGCCTGCGGGTCGTTCATTAAATCGCGATCGGACTTTTCACTCGTTTTGGCAGAGTTCATTTCTAATTTTGCAGAATTATACAACTATCTTAGACGATTGTTCTATTACTTGTTCTTCAGGATTCTTAGAATGAAGCTAAAGCAATGAAAAATGATTTTGGCTTCTTATAAGCATTCTGGATTTTTATTCAAGAGAAAACTCAGTTTTGATTGGGCAAGAGACTTGCCTGCTAGCCACCAAAATTGCATCAAGTGAAGGAATTAAGAAAATGGACATCAAAAGAAGTGGCTCACAGCCTTCCGCCAAAGGGTCGGCTGAGTATTTTACCGGCACTGTCCGCATTGACCCTCTTTTCGAGGCGCACGATCCAGCACGCACATCTGGAGCCAGTGTCACGTTTGAGCCTGGCGCTCGGACAGCATGGCATACCCACCCGTTGGGACAAACCTTGATCGTGACGGCTGGCTGTGGTTTCGTACAGCGCTGGGGCGGCTTGATCGAGGAAATTCGACCGGGGGACGCGATTTGGATCTCGCCGGGTGAGAAGCATTGGCACGGTGCTACAACAACCACGGCGATGACGCACATCGCTATTCAGGAATGGCTCGATGGTAAGCCTGTGGACTGGCTGGAGCATGTCAGCGACGAGCAGTATCCCAACTGATCTTCGCATCTGGTGGTTTTAAGACCTTGTTAGGTAAAGAATTAAAGGAAAAAAATCATGACAACGAACGAGAATGGAAACTACACAGGAAAAGTTGCGTTTGTAACTGGAGCAGCGAACGGCATCGGTCGAGCTACGGCGCTAGCATTTGCCCGTGAGGGTGCTAATGTAGTGGTCGCTGACGTTTCAGAACAGGGCAATCAAGAAACGGTACACATGATCGAAGAACTCGGCGGACGAGCGATCGCCCTCAAGTGTGATGTGACACGAAGCGAGGACGTGAAGGCGGCTCTTTCCAAGACCATCGAGACCTTCGGGCGGCTGGACTTTGCCTTCAACAACGCCGGTGTGGAGCAGAAAAATAAAGCAACAGCGGAAATCGAAGAGGAAGAGTGGGATCGGATCGTAGACATCGATCTGCGCGGTGTTTTTCTGTGCATGAAGTATGAAATTCCACTGCTACTCAAGCAAGGCGGCGGCGCGATCGTGAACACATCATCGGGTGCCGGGGTCATAGGCATCAAGGGCGGAGCCGCATACACCGCCGCAAAACACGGTGTGATCGGACTCACCAAGTCGGCGGCTCTCGACTATGCCTCGCAGAACATCCGCGTCAACGCCGTTGCCCCTGGTTACATTGACACACCGATGATGGATCGCTTCACTGGCGGTACTGCTGAAGGACGCAAGCAGGTAATTGCAGAGGAGCCGATCGGACGGATGGGTCAACCCGAAGAGATTGCCAATGCCGTTGTCTGGCTGTGTTCAGACGCGGCTGCCTTCATCGTCGGACACGCCTTGGTCGTCGATGGCGGTCAAACGGTGCAGTGATTGTTCGTCGCCAACCGTGACACCGTTGCAGTGAGTGGAGATCCCGCCAGGCAACATTTGGAGAACTCAATGAAACACCTCGTTATACTACCCTTCTTGATTAGTGCAATCGGCACGACGGCGGCAGTTGCGCTCGACAAAACGCGCGCCTCGCATAAGAACTCCCAAGCACCCGCTCAGAAGTCCGCTCTTGCAGAACTCAATAGTTACTCAACAAAAAGAGGAATAAGATGATTAAAGACAAAGTTGTGATTATTACCGGCGCATCATCAGGCATTGGTGAAGCAACTGCGAAATTGCTTGCAAGCAAAGGCGCTAAAGTCGTATTGGGCGCGCGACGCGAGCACCAATTGAGACAACTGGTTGATGAAATTCAAAGAGATGGCGGACAAGCAGTCTATCAAGCGATGGATGTAGTTAACCCATCTGATAACGCTGAAATCGTCAAGCTTGCCAAGGAAAGATTTGGAGGCGTCGATGTTATTTTCTTGAACGCTGGCATAATGCCAAATTCTCCACTTTCTGCATTTAAAACTGATGAATGGAATCAAACAGTTGATATCAATATCAAGGGTGTACTAAATGGTATCGCTGCTGTGTTGCCAACTTTTATTAGCCAAAAGTCTGGGCATGTTATCACAACTTCATCGGTTGCTGGATTAAAAGCTTATCCAGGTGGTGCAGTGTATGGTGGGACGAAATGGTTCGTGCGCGATTTCATGGAAGTTCTACGCATGGAGTCTGCTCAAGAGGGAACTAACATTCGTACTGCGACAATTTATCCTGCTGCAATTAACACTGAGTTGTTAAATCAGATTACTGACCAAGATGTGGCTGAAAAAATGACAGAGTTGTATGAGCAATATGGCATCTCACCAGATCGAGTAGCCAATGTTGTGGCGTTTGCGATTGACCAGCCAGAAGACACAAACGTGAACGAATTTACAATTGGCCCAACCGCGCAGCTTTGGTAAGGATAGTGCTGGTGGTTAGGCTGAGTGCGATCGCCTACGGCGGGGCGTAGCCCATCGCGGCTGTGAGAGAGATGACTCAAGGTGGCGCAGAGTCGGTACTTGAGTGTGTGGGCAGTGAGTCTGCAATGGCAACAGCGATCGGCATTGCACGTCCCGGTGGAGCGATCAGGTATGTTGGCGTGCCGCACGGTAGCGGCCACAATTTCAATCTGGGTCGTTTATTTATGAATGACAATTCTGACCTTTAACTCAAAGACAGGAGTTCAAAAAATGCAAAAGCGCAAACTTGGAAACAGTAATTTGGAAGTCTCGGTGATCGGGCTGGGCTGCATGGGAATGAGCTTTTCTTATGGCCCACCCAAAAACACACAAGAGATGACCGCTCTTCTTCGGGCTGCCTTTGATCGCGGCATTACATTCTTTGACACCGCCGAGGTCTACGGCCCGTTCCTAAACGAAGAGCTTGTGGGTGAAGCCCTCGCTCCCTTCCGCGACCAAGTGGTCATCGCCACCAAATTCGGGTTCGACATCAGTCCGAATTCCGATCCCCGTGGCATGAAGGGTTCACCCGGACTGAATAGCCGACCGGAGCATATTAAGGAAGCTGTGGAGGGTTCGCTCAAGCGACTCAAGGTGGAGGCGATCGACCTGCTCTATCAGCACCGGGTTGACCCGAACGTGCCGATCGAAGACGTGGCTGGAGCAGTGAAGGAACTAATTCAGTCAGGTAAGGTGAAGCACTTTGGACTCTCTGAAGCAGGAGTACAAACGATTCGTTGCGCACACGCGGTTCAGCCGATCACGGCTCTCCAGAGCGAATATTCCCTCTGGACGAGGACTCCTGAAAAGGAAGTGATACCAACCCTTGAGGAACTTGGAATCGGCTTTGTTCCGTACAGCCCACTGGGCAAGGGCTTTCTCACTGGCAAGATTGACGAAAGCACAACCTTCGACAGTTCCGACTTCCGCAGTACCCTACCTCGCTTCACCCCGGAGGCTCTCAAGGCGAATCAGTCCCTGATTAATCTGCTTGGCAGCATCGCCGAACAGAAGCAGGCTACACCTGCTCAGATTGCGATCGCCTGGCTGCTAGCCCAGAAGCCGTGGATTGTTCCGATCCCAGGCACTACGAAGCTGCATCGCTTAGACGAAAACATCGGGGCAGTCTCAGTCGAACTCACACCCGATGATCTGCGTGACATTGATGACGCCGCCTCCAAGATCACGGTGCAAGGAGCTCGATACCCCGAAAAGCTGGAGCAAATGACCGGTCGCTGAGCGGCAAAAAATGTGTTCTCTGGTTGTACACCGTAGTCCTTTGGGATAAGGGGAGACGCTAACGCGTAGCTTGCTTCTCCGTAGGAGTATGCGGTTCGTTTCTCAACCCTCTCAAAACTAATGAGACAGACTACTAGGTAAGCTTTAAAGTCCTGTTGCTGCTTACTGTTTTAGATACAGCAGGACAGTTAGACAAGTACCAGCGCCAAGGTAAATCTACGCCTTTAGTCAAGCCGATACGAATAGTTTGTATTAGGGTTAAATCCTCTTGTTCTAGCTGTTGCTGGAACTGAGAATCACGATGTTCTAACCATAATGCTTGTCCTGGTTGAAGTTGTGTAGTGTTCAAGGTGACATCAATCATCAGTGCGCGGCAGAGCTTCCCAGGGCCAGCAGCAATTCGATGGAGTTTTAGTTTGTCTGAAGAAGAAATCCAGGGAGGAATGCTCTCTAGCATCAGCGCACGGATGAGAACAGCACTCGCGACTTCATCTTGGTCAGTTACGATGTTTAGACAGTAGTAGCTTCCGTATATCTGATACACATATGCCCTACCTGCGGGGCCGAACATCACTTGGTTTCGTTTGGTGCGTCCACGATAGGCGTGCATCGCAGGGTCATTGGATGTATAGGCTTCAGTTTCAACAATCAGACCCCGAATAACTAGTCCATCTGGCATTTGGCGGACGAGGGTACAACCAATTAGTGCGGGCGCAACCTCTGTGGAAGGGCGACTGAGCCAGAAAGCATCTATAGGTGAGGTCACGCTATCTCCTCTCAAAAAAAAGCGATCGCCTTCACTTCTAGCAATCAAGTGAAACGAACGCTGCAAAAAATTATCATAATACAGATCAGAGCTTAGAGAAACTCATTGCTTTTAAAACTTAAAACATCTTCTGAGCATCTCCGTTTTTTAAAGTCAAAAAAGTTAAGTTTGTGAGCGCCATTTCTGAAAAGCTATTTCGTAATCCTCTGTTTTACTGTGATAAACACTCCACCAATGTAAAAACAGTCCTAAGCCCCATCCTAATATTGGAAATATAGCCCAAAAATAACTAGGACTAGTTATTAAATTCAAGACAACTAAGAATAAATTCACTGCGAAGAAGGTAACAAAATGTGATTGGAAGCCTCGGCGTCTAAAAGTATTAAACTTGTGCCGCAAGCCTTCTTCTTCTTGTTCAGCTAACCACTTTTGTTCAGTTTTTTCCAAAATGTTAGGAGAAATACCCAACTCGGATGCCATTTCTATAAGCTGTTCTCGTGAAAATTCACCTTCCTGTTTACGAGTGAGTGCTATTTGAAGGATTTTTTGCACATCATCGGAATCGTAAGTCATCTTAATTACCTTATAATTTTGTGCGTAAGTGCGCGTTTGATTTGACAAAATCATCGATTGTTTGCGATAAATTCAGTTAACAAACGCATCCATATTTTGCACCCAATACTTAGTTGCATTCACAACTTTATTATTTTCTCAAAATTGATTTAGGGCTGCTGTATTTGTCAATACCTCTATATTACTTTTCACTCCAATTTCACTGTAAAAATCAAGACAGGATTAATTATCGGTTAGAGACGCGTTATTATATTTCATAATATTTTAAAATAAAAAAATCTAAAAAAGCATTATCAGAAGGAATAAAAATTGAGTCTAGAAAAAGTTCAATCTATCAGCTTTAGTAATAAAGAATACCTTTGTTTTTAGCGAAGTATTATTTTAAATTTATCCTTTTAGTAGGTATATTTAATACTTTCTTAACTTTTTGGCTAGAAAAATTACTCAATAAGGTTAAAATTTTTTCTAAGATATAGGCATCATGCTGGAATGTAAATAAGACTATCTCAGGCTCCAAAAATACAATCCAAAATTAGGAAAATTAAAGTATGTTAAATCGTGGAATCTCGTCTAGTGAAGCAGCCAAACGTTTAGGGGTAGATCAGAATAGATTCCACCAAATCCTGCACTCAGGTCAGCTTTCCACTCGCAAGCAAAATGGACGAAGAGTTGTTACTGAAGGTGCTTTACAAGAATATCTTGCTAGAAAACGACCTAGCTGTACCATCAGTATGGGAATTGGAACGAATTTCAATAACTTCTAAGAAGACGTCTGAAAAGTTTAAAAATATACTTTTAACCTCTCTCCGCTTCGGAGAGAGGTTTTGAATTGTCCCCTTCCCTTAGAGCATTGGGGATTTGGGGGTTAGGCTTTAATAATTTTTATGTTTTTAAGATACTTTTCAGACATCCTCTAATACCAATTCAATTAATGATTGCAACACATCCTTGGGTGAAGACGCGATGAATCGCGTCTCTACAGCATGGTTTATTTGTCACATTCTTTTTTCAAATTGGTATAACTTTGCTAGAGAAAATTGAACCCATCTTAAGTGTTATTTTTATTGATAACTAATGGTTGATCTACACTGCCACCAACTAATTACATACTCTTTGGCAACAGCAGAAATATATACGTAACTATAAGAAAGTAACCTTAAAGACACACTAGCAATACTTCCCGGGAAAGACGCAATCACACCCCTAGCTCCCTAAGATAATAAGGGTTGAAAGCCCACATCCACAACGGTAGCGAGACACAAGTAAGCTATAGCAAGTGAATGTGGAGCAATTACATAGGAGTTTGGACGGTTATGAATAGTTTGGTAACTCGACCCCTGGCTGTCGTGACAGGTGCATCCAACGGCATCGGCTACGAACTTGCTAAACAGTTTGCTCAAAACGGTTTTGATCTTCTAGTTACAGCCACCGGATCGAGCATTAACGAAACTGCTCAAGCCTTTGAGGATCTGGATACCAAGGTCGAGACGGTACAAGCTGATCTCACTACCTATGATGGTGTTGAGACACTCTACAACCAGATTAAGGCAACTGGGCGACCAGTGGAGGCGATCGCTATCAATGCAGGTGTCGGTGTTGGCGGTGATTTCGCTCGTGAGACCGACCTGAAGGACGAACTTAATCTTATCAACCTGAATGTTGTGTCATCTGTACATCTGGCCAAACGGGTGGTCAAGGATATGGTCGAGCGCGGCAAGGGTCGAATCCTCTTCACATCGTCGATTGCCGCCCTGATGCCTGGCCCGTTTGAGGCAGTCTATGCAGCTTCTAAAGCTTTTGTACACTCTTTTTCAGAAGGGCTACGCAACGAGTTGAAGGACACCGGCGTTACCGTCACCGCGCTTATGCCTGGGCCGACTGATACCAACTTCTTCCACCGCGCAGGTATGGACGACACCAAAGTAGGTGAGAGTCAAAAGGACGATCCGGCTATTGTCGCCAAGCAAGGTTTCGAGGCCTTGATGGCAGGTAAAGACGATGTGATTGCCGGCTCACTCAAAACAAAGCTTCAGGGGGCTGTGAGCAAAGTCTTACCTGATACAGTTAATTCTGAACTGCACCGCCAGCTGACTGAGCCTGGAGCTGGCAATAAGTAATCTGCTATTTTTAGATCAAAATCTACTAGATGCTCTGTAGGGTGGGCAATGCTTGCCATACGCTCAAACGCTTATTTTTACGTTGTAGGAACTGCCCACCCTACAGGTATTGAGAATGGAGCAAGATACCCAGTTTAGATAAAATATGTCAATTTGAGCGATCGCCTATCAAAATTTATCAGTCTTTTGGAGGCAGCATTAAAAAAAGTAGCAGCCAAGCACTTTGATTAAGTGATCAAAGTGCTTGGCTGCGAACTTTACGTAAAATGTTAATCTTGAGGGTCTTCAGAGATTGAGTCTGATTCAGTTTCAGGCTCTGTTTTGACATTGATTTTAGGTTTAACAGGTCTCGGGCCACGCGCCAGTGCAGGATTAACCTGTTGCTTTTTTTCATCTCCAAAGGATGCTTTTTTTCCTTTACCAAATGAGCGATTAGCGTTTGGTTTTGAGTTTTTGGGATTGGATTCAAGAGGCACAGAATCCAAATTTTCGGAATTGTTGTCAGTGTTTGCTTGAGCCTGACGTTCCGATTTTTTGATTGGGCGTTCTACCATTGTTAATTTTTATAAACCTATCTAATTGTATATCGGTGTTGTCAGAGAAACACAGCCAAAGCTCCTGTTTCAATTGTGCTACCCGATGTCAATTTAGCAACACGAGATTTTGTTGCTAAATCTGCTACTAACTTTTTAACATACTCATGAAGTTCAGCTTGTCTACAAAAAGGCATCTGCCAAGTAGAACAAAGCCAATGGTTTACTTGGCGGCTGAATCCAATTTTTTGCTCAGGAAAACAAAGCTGTTTACAGCATTACCATTCACTGTCGAGCATCTTCATCTGGTGTTCATCATAACGGGTTCCAGCGATCGCTGATGCGGGAATCGCTGCTTCAATACGGCTCAAACTTCTGGTGATAAGTTCACATGAACAGCTGCCAACGATTCGTCAAGTTGGCTTCGCTTCCGGGCGCCAATTACCGGAACAATGTTTTTACTTTTCGCAAGTACCCAGGCAATAGCTAACTGCGAAGGAAGAACCCCCTTATTGGCAGCAAATTGCTTTAGCTCTTCGACGAGGCGCTGGTTTTGGGCTAGGTTTTCTGAGCTGAAACGTGGTAAGTAGGCACGGAAGTCACCCTGTGTAGCTGGATTTGAGCCACTCAGCAATCCTCGTGAAAGCACACCATAGGCAGTCACACCAATGCCAAGTTCTTCCAGTACAGAAAATATCTCGGTTTCAGGGCTACGGCTAATCAGGGAGTACTCAATTTGAAGGTCACTAATGGGGTGAACAGCGTGTGCGCGACGGATAGTGTCAACTCCCACCTCCGAAAGTCCGATATATCTGACATAGCCAGCCGTCACAAGTTCAGCGATCGCGCCGATGGTGTCCTCAATCGGAACCTGCGGATCTAGCCGGGCTGGGCGGTAGATATCAATATGATCAACTCCCAACCGGGTAAGGCTATAAGTTGCAAAGTTTTTTACCGAACTTGGACGCGTATCGATCCCAATCCATCCTCCATCAGGAGAACGCAAAGCACCAAATTTCACAGACAACAGAGCTTTGTCTCGGCGATCTTTGAGCGCACGACCAATTAGCATTTCATTATGCCCAGTGCCATAGAAATCGCCAGTATCCAGTAATGTGATGCCTTGGTCGAGACCTGCATGGATAGTGGCGATACTTTCGTTGTCGTCTGCCAAACCGTACATACCGGACATACCCATACATCCGAGAGCTAGCGGGAAAACAGCTAGACCTGTAGAGCCGACTTGCCGAGGTTCGATTCTATTTTCTGTGGCCA
The DNA here is from genome assembly GCF_038096175.1 of Nostoc sp. UHCC 0302. Taxonomy (NCBI): domain Bacteria; kingdom Bacillati; phylum Cyanobacteriota; class Cyanophyceae; order Nostocales; family Nostocaceae; genus Nostoc; species Nostoc sp. UHCC 0302. The sequence goes on along the minus strand of NZ_CP151099.1, from coordinate 4,169,601 downwards.
TGTTTATCTTTTCAGTTGTTTTGCATCTACTGTAGAAGATTTAATTTCTAAGCTACAGGCTTTTATTCCTCTTATAAAGCTTTAATTAAGATTGTATTTGGGAAAATCTCTGTTTACTATTTGCATGACCACAGCAGGTACTCTATTGTTCTGAAACAATGCATTTTCTACCTATATATACAGCTTTTAAGCCCGTTTTGAATTTTTTCAAAGCAAAAATGGACAACTGTACAAATTCTTGATGCTTGTATAAATTAAGCTTTTTGGCAATTCAAATAGAAAACCCCGGCGAAACAAACCGAGGTAAGAGATGGAAGTACGAATGACAATCGAAAAGGATAAAACGTTGTAGCCTACAAGTTTATTCAACAGTAGAAATAAATAACGCAGATATTGCAGTATAGCTAGCAAAAAAAATCACAGCCGTTAGCATATAAAACTCCTTTTTTTGTAGGATATTATGTAATATTTAGATACTCTTAACATATAACTAGTCTCAAGTGTAAACATCTACTAAAAAGTCTATTCTATAAAATATCTATAGAGTGACTTTATGTTAAAAATGATGCTTTTTAGCAAGCATAAACTATGTCTAGAGAATTATTTAACATCGCGTTCTGGAAAGCAGACTAAACTCTGACAAAGCGGTTCTGTGTTCAAGGAATCATTAGAACCGTAGGCTGCGCTTACCGCGAGGGTTATCTTTGAACAAGCCAAGCAGCCAGAGAAACTGTTTTTAGAATACATTCAGGCTCAGGTGCAAAAGCTAATCAGTCAGCAGCCGTCAATCAAAATCCCACTGCTGCGTTCTCAAGCTCCCAGCGCTTAAGCATAAGATGAATTACAGATTTCGGCAATTTGGCAACTTATCTTTTTCACTTGCAGTTTTAATAGACCTATCAACAGAGCGAGACAGTGAAGAAGTTGTGAGATAAACACAGCCAAAACCCCTGCATAAATTGTCCCGCCCTCTGCCAGTTGTTGATTGAGTGCTGTAGAACTACTCTACATAATTTCTACAGTACTCAAAAGCGTTGAGTCACCGCTCTACAACTGGCTAGAAATCCAACAGAACATAAATAAAAATGCGAAAAGTTTGGGCGGAGGCTTGCTCCGCCCAAACTTTTAAAGGCATAGGACACATACTCCTACGGAGAAGCAAGCTAAGCCTTGGTCTCCGACAGGAAAAGAATTGAAGAAGAATTCAGAAGCGATGCCTTGAGTTTCGACTACGCTCAGCACAAGTGCGCGGAAATCGAGCGAAGTCGAGATTCAACTACCGCCAGTCGAAATGTCACACAGAATTCAATTCTGTTAGCGTAGCGGGGCGCAGCCCATTCTGGCGACTGACGCCTTTATTCTGTTTTGATAAAAGTTTCAGAGAGTTATTACCTAAATCCTACTTGAGCAGGTTAGGAAATATTTATTCCTAACGAAGAGAATCTCCCCTTCGGTATTCAGCAGTTAGTTCGTCTAGCTTTTGTTTCAAATTGTCGTCGAGTTTTAGTTCCACTGCTTTCAGGTTGTCTGTAAGTTGTTCTGGGCGGCTAGCGCCAATAATGGGGGCAGTAATAATGGGATTAGACAGAACCCAAGCTACCGCTATAGTGGTGAGCGACAATCCAGCTAGATCCGCCACTGTGCGTAAAGCCTCAACAGTATTAAATTCGCGATCGTGCCAATAGCGTTCTTGATAACGCTCTGCGGCGGCGGTGTCAAGAATATGCCTAGAAGTTTCTTCGTCGGTCTGCAATCCGAAGGTCATCGTGCCAAGACAGAGGCGCGAAACGGTCAATCCGGTTTTGCCGAGATTAGTAGTTGGTAACGTCATGTTGGGGATTGGGGATTGGGGATTGGGAACTGGTGATTGGGTATTTCCTTTGCCTCTTTGTCCCCCTTGCCTCCCCAGTACCTAATTCCGTGCGTACTATGCAGACTTAGACGACCACCTTGGCTGGCTGTGTCCTCACTAATGGGGATAAGAACTGAGGGAAAGAAGCAAGTAGAAGGAATTAAAGGGAATAGCACTAAGAAAAGCGCCCCTAATATGGCTGGCTGCTTTTTGGGCGTAGGGGAAAGAATTAGCGAGATAAATTAAGATACAAAGTATTTGCTTTTATCCTATACTCGAATGTCACTAAGAAAACGTGAAATCTCGCGCTTGGCAGGGTGTTGGGGGTAGGGTGTAGGGTGTGGTGTTTAAGACAATTAAACTTTAGTTGCGTCAAGGAGTTCAACATTTTCTTGATTTCCCACACCCTACACCCCACACCCCACACCCCACACCCAAAAGCCAGTTATATAAGGGGTTTACGCTTAACTTAGTGCCATTCTCCTACACTCTTACACCCCTACACCTAGCCCTAGCGAGGGTTTCATCTTTTCTTAGTGCCATTTGAATTAAATGTTTTCCTTTCCCTTTTACCTCACCACCAAACTCTTATCTGCTTGTTGGGATTCGATGTTACTTACTTTGGATTCAATCGCCGTACCCTTAAAGAAATCAGGGTTGGCTTCGGTGTAGAACTTGTAAGGATTAGCGAATACATAAGACTTGAAGTCAGCTTCGGAAATAACGCCTTCTTTCACGAGATCCCAGCTTTCAGCTAGCGGAGCGGTAAGATCAGGCACATCCCAGTGGCCAACATCTGAAGAATAGATCGCGTTGATCTTGACACCCAACGGATTAGCTTTGTTGTTGAATGCTGCTGCTATTGTACGGTCGTCAGACTCGGAACCAAAGAAGAAACTGTTCACCCAGCGATCGCGGATGTCCTCAATTTTTTCAATGCCTGCTGCTGCAAAATCCTCCAACTCGCTACCAACTGGCTGACGGCTATGACGGCTGAATGAAGATCCCAATACACTCTTGGTCAATTCATCCTTGTCGAGGGAATACCCTTGAGTAATTTCGCCACCGAAGCGCTCAAACAACTCGAATAGCTCATCAGAATTCGTGAGTGCTGGGTTATAGTTTTGCAGCCCCTTGAGATTGCGCTTGGAGAAGCGATCCACTAAATGAATGTATACGTGCGCCCCCCAATCTGCACCACCTTCGAGCATACCTACTCGTAATTGGGGAAAACGCTTAGTCACACCGCCAAAGAACAGCGCCTTGGCAAATGCTTGCGAACCATCGGCGAAGTGACCGATATGGTTGTTCATGTAGTTACTGATCGAGGAGCGTCCAGTCCAACCCTGACTGCCGTAATGGGTAGTGACGGGTACACCTAGTTCGACGACCTTAGCCCAGAAAGGATCGTAGTCGTATTCACTATCCAATCCGTAAAAGTCGATATAAGAAGCATACTTGGCGATTTCGGGGAATTGATCAGCTGGATACTTATCGGCGATCGCTTTAATCGGCCGTTTCACACCACCAGGAATATTAGCTACTTTTAACCCTAGTGTTTTTACTGCAAACTCTAGCTCCTCAATGGCTTCTTGAGGATTACTCATGGGAATGCCAGCAACTGGGGTTAGGCGATCGCTATATTTACGGTAGATATCAGCATGATAGTGGTTGACCGCACGTTGCAGTGCTTGACGGTTCTCTGGACTTGCTCCAGCTGGTGCGAGGACATTGTTGGGAAACAGCACAGAATAGTCTGATCCTTGCTCCGCCTGACGTTCATAGAGCAGTTCGGGAAGGGTGTAAGTGGCGAGATCCAACGTGTTGCGAGTGACTCTGGCCCACCAAGGCGATCGAATTGTGCGATTGTATTGGCGTTCTTCAGGAGTTTGTTGATACCAGTCTTTACCACCACTCTTGGAGTTTAGACGAGAAGATTCCGCCTTGCGTAATTCGTCCACGAGTTTTGCACCGCCGTAATTAGCGATGTAATCCTCAAAAGCCGGAGTGAAATCATTAGTGTGAACATCGGTGTCGATTACCGGATAATCAAGAGTTGCTCTGATTGCGGCGGAGGGCGAAGTCTTCAATCGGCTATATTCAGTCATGTTTTTTTCCTTTCAAAAATTACAGCTTTTTCCTAACATCCAATGCTGCTAGTAGTGCATCAAGGACTGATTGACGAATAGATTTTCTGTAGAGACTGCGATTTATCGCGTCTTTCTAACGGCGATTTATCGTGTTTTTCTAACTACGATTTACAAGTTCTGTAGGGCGGCGATCTACAGAAGTTAAGCTTTAAAAGGTATGGCTTATCCATCTGCGAAAAATTCCTTTACACCAACGCCAATTTCTCATTCACTTGTTTGGCAGCAAAACGATTACCCGGACGATGCAGACCAAGGTTTTCACGCAAAGTACTACCCTCATATTCAGTACGGAACAGTCCGCGTTTCTGGAGGATGGGGATAACCAGGTTAACGAAGTCATCTAATCCTGTGGGCAGGATTGGCGGCATGATATTAAAGCCGTCTGCTGCACCGTTGTTGAACCATTCTTCTAGCTGGTCAGCAATGCTTTCGGGACTACCAACTATGGTGCGATGGCCTCGTGCGGTAGCCACAGAGAGATACAACTGGCGCAGCGTTAGGTTGCCGCGATTTACGAGATCCGTCAACAACTTGAGGCGGCTCTTACCACCGTTGGTATCGTTGGGCAACGGCGGTGCTAGATCATCAAGTGAATAGCCAGATAAATCTATGCCCTTATAACGCGTTTTGAGTAAGCCCCATGCTACTGATGGGTGAATGAGCGATTGCAAGAATTCGTAGTTTTCCTGGGCTTCTTCTTCAGTGCGTCCAATCACTGGGAATACACCCGGCATGATTTTCAGATCATCAGGCTGGCGGCCATATTTAGCCAACCGACCTTTAACATCGGCATAAAATTCCTGCCCGTCTTCCAGCGTCTGATTGGCTGTAAAAATAACTTCAGCAGTCTGTGCTGCTAGCTCCCGACCGACTTCCGAAGCACCAGCCTGCACAATCACTGGGTAACCTTGAGGCGGACGACCGACGTTCAAAGGCCCTTTTACAGAAAAATGTTTGCCTTTGTGGTTCAGCGTATGTAGTTTGTCCGGGTCAAAATAAATACCTGATTCTTTGTCACGGATGAAGGCATCATCTTCCCAGCTATCCCACAATCCTTTTACTACTTCCACAAACTCTTCAGCACGCTCATAACGCTGGCTGTGTTCTGGGTGATGCTCAAGTCCGAAATTAGCTGCGGCGTTCTCATTACCTGTGGTGACTACATTCCATCCAGCCCGACCGTTACTCAGGTAGTCAAGAGAGGCAAACTTACGTGCCAGGGTATAGGGTTCTTCATAAGTGGTCGAAGCAGTCGCAATAAAGCCAATATGTTTAGTTAATGGGGCGAGTGCAGAAAATAGCGTCACTGGCTCGAATTTAGCTAATTTGCCGTTACGCTGCTGCACCTCCGGTTCACCATTGTCTTGTAGGCTGGGGCTATCGGCAAGAAAAACTGCATCGAATAAGCCGCGTTCGGCAGTCTGGGTAATTTCCTTGTAATGCTCAAAATTTAATCCAGCATCTGCTTGTGAATCTGGGTGTCGCCAAGCGGCAATGTGGTGGCCGGTGGCTTGAATAAATGCACCTAATCGAAGCTTGCGTGTTGTACTCATTTACTTTTTTCTATAGTGCGTTAGCGGTAGCTCTACGGAAGGTACCGCTGATTTGTGTATAGCTAATGATTTTTTTATGTCTGCTTCAGGCATATGCAGACATGAAAAATTTATTTAGGCCAATACCAATCTCTCATCCACTTGTTTAACGGCAAAACGATTGCCTGGACGACGCAGACCAAGGTTTTCACGTAAAGTACTTCCCTCGTATTCGGTACGGAACAGTCCGCGTTTTTGTAGGACGGGAACCACTAGGTTAACGAAGTCATCTAATCCCGTGGGAAGGATTGGCGGCATAATATTAAAGCCATCTGCCGCACCGTTATTGAACCATTCTTCTAATTGATCAGCAATGGTTTCGGGAGTACCAAGTATGGTGCGATGACCTCGTGCGGTAGCAAGAGAGAGATACAACTGGCGCAGTGTGAGAGTACCACGAGTAGCTAGATCCCTGACTAGTTTAAGACGACTTTTGTTAGTATTGGTGTCGCTGGGAAGTTCGGGAGCCAGATCATCTAGAGAATATTTCGATAGATCAATACCTTTGTAATAGTTTTTCAAAATACCCCAAGCCACATCGGGGTGGATTAACGATTGCAGGAATTCGTACTTCTCTTGAGCTTCTGATTCGGTACGACCAATGATTGGGAAAGCGCCAGGCATGATTTTTAGATCGTCTGGCTCGCGGCCATATTGCGCTAGTCTACCTTTGACGTCTGCATAAAATTCCTGGGCATCGGCTAGGGTTTGATTGGCGGTAAAAATCACCTCGGCAGTACGCGCGGCCAAGTCACGTCCAGATTCGGAGGCTCCAGCTTGCACAATCACCGGGTAACCTTGGGGCGGACGACCGACGTTCAAAGGGCCTTGTACAGAAAAATGTTTGCCCTTGTGGTTCAGCGTATGCAGTTTGTTCGGATCGAAATAAACACCAGATTCTTTGTCACGGATGAAAGCGTCATCTTCCCAGCTATCCCACAGTCCTTTTACTACTTCCACAAATTCTTGGGCGCGTTCATAACGCTGGTTGTGTTCGGGATGATGGTCAAGCCCGAAATTACGTGCGGCATTCTCATTACCTGTGGTAACTACATTCCAGCCCGCCCGACCGTTACTCAGGTGGTCTAACGAGGCAAACTTACGTGCAAGGGTGTAGGGTTCTTCATAGGTGGTCGAGGCGGTAGAAATGAAGCCGATGTTTTGGGTTACCGAGGACAAAGCTGAGAAGAGGGTAACCGGCTCGAAATGCACGATTTTACCGTTACGATACTGGGTTTCTGGAGCGCCACCCCAGACTCCTGGGCTGTCTGCCAGAAAAACTGCATCGAATAAGCCGCGTTGAGCAGTCTGGGTAATTTCCTTATAATGCTCGAAATTCAGTCCAGCATCTGCTTGTGAATCGGGATGACGCCAAGCAGAGATATGGTGTCCAGTGGCTTGAATGAATGCACCTAAACGAAACTTGCGTGTTGTGTTCATCTGCTTTTTTCTTTTCTAGAGTGGATTGCTAATTTGCCTATAGCTAATGGCTTGTTATGGCAGGGGACAGGAAATAGGTTTGAAAGTTTTTTGGTGTCTGGGTTTTATGTTCAGTTCATGTCCTAAACTACCTAGCGACAGCTATATGTAACGTCAGCTATTATTTGACTGCTGCTATGACAGGTTGGCTAATTCTTAACTACTCAAAACTCATACATCCACTCTGGCTATCTGACACATCTTGGTTAAACGCGCATGGCTACGTGGCAAGTAACTATGAGAAGATGACAGCAGTCTTGCTTGCAATCGCTGACATCTGTCCAAAAAATATTTAGATGGCAGTTTGATAAAATTATTTCCCCATAAATCTTTGAGGTACTCGTGTCAGGCTCTCAGGCATTTACCGCTGGCTAGACACTAATCACCGAACTGTAAGCAAGGTTAATACCACAGTAGAACTAGGGATACTACTGCTTGGCGCTCGAATTTTCATAAAATTATCTAGCAATATTACGCAGCAGATATAGCTTACACAATACATACAAAAAAATATGTATTGCTAATCACAACTGCATGATACACTAATAGTTAGCTTCTCAAACATTAAGTATTGCAAATTAATTGCCTGCTGATTATGTGGTACATATACGGCCCTTAAAAGCATCTATCTCAGAATCATTCTGAGTAATTGCGCTGCATATATGTAGGTGTTCAATCTGCGATGTGATCGCCTACGGCGGGGCATAAGCCCATCACTCAGTGCAAAAGACGGTTTGCTAAACCTCCAGCCAGGAATAACGTAATAACGTAATAACGTCAGCAAGTAGACTGCCATCGGCACAAGCGCTATTTAAGCATCAGGACTTTTTCTAAGAATCCAACTTTGGTATTAAAAAGGCTCAAGCAAAAATGCTTGAGCCGCTACTACATAAAATTAATTTTCTTGACTAGCTAATTAACTCAAAGAGCTAAATTTAGAAAGCTTAATAACGGTTACGTCCGCCATAACTACCGCGGTTACCATCAAATGAGCCTCTATCTTCTCTAGGTTTAGCTTTATTCACTTTCAAATCACGTCCCATCCACTCTGCCCCATTAAGAGCTTCGATGGCGGCTGTTTCTTCATCATCTGTACCCATTTCCACAAAACCAAAGCCACGCATCCGACCTGTTTCACGATCTGTAGGTAGCTGAACACGCTTGACAGAACCATATTCTGCAAATACGGCGTTTAGACTATCTTCTGTTACTTCGTAAGAAAGATTGCCTACATAAACTGACATAGATTGTCTCCGAAATCATAAATGTGTAGAGATTTAAGTTGCGGAGAAAAGTCTGTAAATACCAAAAACAAAAACTCTGTAAATACTAAAAACAAACGAGGTCACCGAAATTAATTCTCACTTTTTACCATGACATAGTAGCCAACTTTTAGAGAGAAAGTTGGAAAAAATGTAATATAAAGTAATATAAGCAAATGACTGCTAAGTGTTATGGCGCAATTAGGAGCCATAGACTTCGAGTTTTAGTCCAATGTAGACACTGACTAAACAAGTACAGCATCCAAATTCAAAAGTTACTGTTTAAAATAATTAAAGATGCTTCTATAGCACTTTTCCTTTATTATACTTTTTGTAGTATAGGATACTTGGTATGCTAATTGCACACTTTGATCTTAGAGCCAGAAAACTCTACACTTAATGATATACATGTTTGTCTAATTAAGTAAAAGAGTATTTCCTTAACACATCATCAGTTCATAATTAGGGTTGTGCTACATTGGCATTACTTGCAAAGCTAGGTTTTGAAAAATTGAGAGGAAACCGTTATCGTAGTCCAAAAGCAACTGATTAACTCGCAAATTAAATCACGTCAAGTCTTCTTGATTGACCATGAGAATAACAACCGAGGTTTAACCGATACCTATGAAGCTTTACAGCTAGCTGAAAGCCTAGAGCTTGATTTAGTTGTAGTCTCAGAAGGACAAGACGCTCCCATAGCAAAAATTATCAACTATGGTAAGCTTCAGTATCAAAAGAAAAAGCGCCAGGGACAGAGTGCTAGACCGACGGTAAAGGAAGTGCGGCTGCGTCCAAATGTCGGTGTGGCTGATTACAACTTACGCATTCAGCAAGCTACTACGTGGTTGAGTAAAGGCGATTCAGTGAAGTTTTCTATTCGGTTACGAGGTCGAGAACATCAATATCGGGAACAGGCTGGAGAACTGTTAGACCGGATTGTAGCTGCTCTGAGCGAAGTAGGTAAAGTCCAATCGCTAGATAAGCGCTCACTGATTGCTCAAATCATTCCTGCCTAAATTAATTTTTCAGTAAGTTTTTAATAAATCCAAGTAGCCAGAGGAACTGCTAAAGTCACGTACTGGCTACTTGAATGCTGTTGAGTGCTGTAATTGTTTGCATAGATAGCTAGTTGATTTGCAGAGGTGATTAAATGCAGCAAACTGATTTAACATCTACGGCTACACCTGATTTTGTCAATATACTATCCCAAGCTGCGGCTGCGTATCGAGGACAAGGCGGCGTACGTCCTACAGCTGAGGTAGTTGTGAATGCATTGCTACAAGCGGAAAAAGCTACTAAGCAACAACGGCTAAATTATAGCTTTGAGTCTCTTTTGGGCGAATGGCGGCTTTGCTTTGCCACTGGTACTAAGAAAGTCAGACAGCGTGGGGGAATTATATTAGGCAAGGGTTTGTATGTGCCTAAATTGGTAGCAATTTATATTTCCTTTAGTGCGGCTTTAGAAGAAGGTTCAGGTAAAGGTGAGATTGGTAATCAGGTTAAATTAGGTTCTGTGTTTTTGAAGCTTACAGGGCCAGTGCAATATTTAGGTAAAAAAAATTTATTGGCGTTTGACTTTACCCATATGCTCTTGAGTTTATTTGGTCGTGTTGTGTACAACCGGCAGATTCGCTCTGGTAAAGTTCAAAGTGAAGATTTTTACAACCAACCGATCGCTAAACTACCGTTTTTTGCGTTTTTTATAGTAACAGAAGATTTCATTGCAGCTCGTGGTCGTGGTGGAGGGTTAGCACTCTGGATTAGAGAAACTTAGTTATTTGGTATCTTCCAATGATTCCAAAAGCGATCGCTCGATAACTTTACTCACCACCTGATTGCCTTCTAAGTTCAGGTGAATATGATCGTGGTACAAGCTTTGCGGGTTAGCATTTAAATTGAATATTGGTAAAAAATCTATATAACTAATTTGCTGCGCTTGCGTAAAGTCGCTCAGGCGTTGACGTGCTTGAATTTCGTAATCACGAGAACCAGGTTCACCAATTTCTCGAAGTAAGGGAGTCATAACTAGCAGAAATTGGCTGTTGGTTTGGCGAGTCAGTGTTTTAATTTTGCCGATCGCATCTAGATTAAACCCAACGCGATCGCCTGCTTCTTCTTGTACTGCTTTGATTTCTGGAATTGGTTTTGAAAAGCGAAGGTAACGCTGCCAGATTTCGATGATTGCCAGCCAAGGTTTAGTCTCTGGATAGTTGCGATCGTGTCCTACTGGTAAAGAAGTAGGAGCAGTGGCAAACAAATCATCTGTATTAATTAATAACACTACTGCCTGAGCGGCGAAATTACCGAACTTCTGTAAATAAGCTAATTCGTTCCTTGGGCCCCAAGAGTTGGCTGAAGCATTCAGCACTTCTACTTCCTGAAAATTACCAGCAGTTGCTGATGCTAGAGAACGCATCATCAAACTGGATATTGTATTCTCCTGAGCTGTCCACCAGCCACCATTAGCTATAGAGTCGCCTAACAGTAGTACTCGCAGTGTGGAGGCTGGAGGTATCTTTGCTATCGATGCACTCCGCATAGAATACTCATTAATCTCGATGCAATTGCCAAAACGACGCGTACGTTGGTTCGGAGCTAATAAATAACCAATTGCCTCATCACCAATATAAATTAAGGGATTACCAAAACCAAAGAGCGATCGCAGTAACAACTCTATGGCCAAAAATAATCCTAGAACCACAACCAAAATTACGCTCAACACCACTTTTAACTCCCAAATTTATCTAAAAACAAAGTAATTAATTATACTGATTTTTTAGCTATTTTCAGAAATTTTTTTAAGTAAAATTACGCTAAAAGCAATTTCAAAAAGTGTTTATGATTACTTGCAAACTGAATAGAACTTAGTATCAACCACACCCTTGTATAAATAGAGATGATACCTCTAGAGAAGTAAGTAATTATGGTGATGAAAAAATAGTAAAGTTTAAACAAAATAGCATTATGAATTTAACTTTATTTACAAATATAAGGACTACAATCGTAACGGACAAAGGCTTCATGCTGTGACAAAGGAGGATTACTAAGCTATGTCCGACTTAAATCGAGGAATTATGAAATTCGAGGGTGCAGATTCGCCAAAAGTAGTTACCATTTCTACTGTGTTGCTTTTGGGATCGATTGCTGCCTTGATCATTTGGGCGCTACAAGCTGCCTATGCGATAAACTAGATTCATTAGTAGCTTAGAAGGACACTGGTGAAAACGGTTTCCGTAACAGCCTAGTGTCCTTCGCCAACTAACGAATAAACGCCCCCTGACAACCATCAAAATTTCAGAAAACTTTTAGAAATAAATTTTAAATATGAGATACGAGATTTGAGATTTTAGATGGAAGATTTAAATCTAAAATCACCCCACTTGCTACAACGGAGGGAGCCTCCGCAACGCAACGGCTCCAAAATCCACAATGTTTGACCTTTGGGGTGTCTTAGTTATTTTAATTGTCTGCCCCCTTTTGGGCGGATTGCCGCTGATTGCCTGGATTACCTACGCCCTGAAGCAAAGGCAATTAGCAAAGATTGGTACAGGAAACATTAGTGTCTCAGCTGCGTTTTATCACGGCGGTAAATTGGTAGGAATTCTGGCAGTTTTGTCAGAAGCTTTAAAAGGAATTGCCGCAGTCTTCCTCAGCCGTGTTTTCTTCCCAGAAGGTTCAGCCTGGGAATTAGTCGCCCTGATAGCCCTGGTAATAGGTAGATACTGGGTAGGCAGAGGCGCAGGCACGACAAACGTTGTTTGGGGATTTGTCGTACACGATCCACTCGTGTCAGGATTTACATTTTTTCTGGCACTGATTAGCTTTATAATTTTGCGATCAAGACAGGCAGTCAAATACGGGGTTTTGATTCTATTACCTGTGTTTGTGACAGTTCTGCATATTGGTGATATTCCCAGAATGCTTGCTGTGACTGTGCTGGCTGGTTTACTGGGTTGGATTTACACAAAAATTCCTGATGACATGAACCTCTCCACCCAAGAGGCACAAACAGAGTCGCAACCGATGTTAGAATTTTTGCGTGGCGATCGCACCGTTCTCTCTCTAGATGATGAGTTAGATGCTGCGATTGTCGGAGAAAAGGCAGCTACACTATCTCAAATTAAGCGCTGGGGCTACTCAGTCCCGAAAGGGTGGGTAGTTGCTCCAACCGACGATCCCCAACAGTTGATTAATATTATCCAGCCATCGGAGTTATCTCCTTTAGTGGTACGTTCCTCCGCCATTGGGGAAGACTCGGAACAAGCTTCCGCTGCTGGGCAGTATGAAACAGTGTTGAATGTTACCAACCAGCAGGGATTGCGAGAAGCGATCGCCCAAGTTCAAGCTTCCTATAATCATCCCACTGCTGTACAATATCGGCGCGATCGCGGCTCAAATGATGCCGCAATGGCAGTGTTGATTCAACAACAAGTCCAGAGTGTATTTTCTGGCGTCGCTTTCAGCCGCGATCCCATCACTCAGCAAGGCGATGCTGTTGTGATTGAAGCCCTTCCAGGAAGCCCAACACAAATTGTTTCCGGCAGAGTTACACCAGAAGAGTATCGCGCTTTCGTTGTGGAAACAGACAATTTCTCTGCTATCCAATTAGAGGGCGAAGGACGAGTACCACAAGCATTAATTAAACAAGTCGCATATTTAGCCCGCCGACTCGAAAAACGCTTTCACGGCGTTCCCCAAGATATCGAGTGGAGTTACGACGGGCAAACACTCTGGGTATTGCAAGCTCGACCCATTACCACCTTACTACCCATCTGGACACGCAAAATTGCAGCCGAAGTCATTCCCGGTGTGATTCGCCCTTTAACTTGGTCGATTAATCGTCCATTAACTTGTGGAGTTTGGGGAGAAATTTTTAGTATAGTTTTGGGCGATCGCGCCTCTGGCTTAGATTTCACTGCAACAGCGACACTGCATTATTCTAGAGCTTACTTTAATGCATCGCTCTTAGGAGAGATTTTTCTTCGTATGGGATTGCCGCCAGAAAGTCTAGAGTTTTTAACCAGAGGGGCAAAAATGAGTAAGCCTTCCTGGGAATCAACTTGGGAGAATCTGCCGGGATTGGTGAGATTGTTGAAGCGGGAGTTAAGTTTAGAAAAAGATTTTAAGCAGGATTATCAGAAGCGGTTTATTCCTGGATTGTCGCAGTTAGCACAGGAAAATCTAGATAATCTTCAAGCATCCCAGTTATTGGGAAGAATTGACTTGATTTTAGAGTTGCTCCGCCAAGGAACGTACTACAGCATTTTAGCTCCTTTGAGTGCGGCACTAAGACAGGCGATTTTTCGGGTGAAGGATGGGAAAATTGACAACAGCGTCACCCCAGAAGTGGGAGCATTGCGATCGCTAAGTGCTTTAGCCGCAGATGCCAAGCAGGTATTAGTTGAGTTTGAGCCGGAAAAGGTATTTGAGCAGTTGGCGCAAACCCCAGAGGGAGAGAAGATTTTGCGCGAGTTTGACGAACTGCTTCAGGATTATGGTTATTTAAGTGAAGTCGGTACTGATATTTCTGTTGCGACTTGGCGGGAGAACCCACAGCCAGTCAAGCAGATGTTTGTGCAGTTGATGCAAGGAAATGAACCGCAAACAGGCGCTGTAGATCAGATTAATCTTGTTTTGCCAGGTAAGCAAAAACGCTCTTTTGTACAACGGCGCGTGGATCTTAAAGGGCGAGTCACCGAAATTTATTCACGGCTGTTAGCTGAATTACGTTGGAGTTTTGTCGCCTTAGAAAAGATTTGGTTAAAATCCGGGTTGCTTAGAGAAACTGGGGATATCTTTTTTCTGGAATTTGAGGAAGTACAGCGTTTAGTTGATGGTTCAGATTCAGAGTTAAGGAATCGATTGGTGAAGTTAGTGGAATTTAGGCGATCGCAATTCGCGCAAGATAGTGAATTCGCTCAAATACCCCTTTTAGTCTACGGCAATACACCTCCACATCCTCTTGCTCCCTCTGCCGTCTACTCTGACCAAATTTTACAAGGCATTGGAGCCAGTCACGGACAAGCCGAAGGACGGGTGAAGGTGTTGCGAAATTTACAAGAGATACCAGAAATTGACCGAGACACAATTCTAGTAGTACCTTACACAGATTCCGGCTGGGCCCCCTTCTTAGTCAGGGCTGGAGGATTGATTGCCGAAGCCGGAGGAAGATTATCTCACGGTGCGATCGTGGCTCGTGAGTATGGTATTCCCGCTGTTATGGATGTTCGTGGTGCTACATGGCTATTGCAAGACGGTCAGCGAGTAAGGATTGATGGTTCTAGGGGAATTGTGGAACTATCTAACGATTTGAGACCAGAATGACCGAAGAATCCGTAATTGAAGATGTAGACCAAATACGATAGTTGATGAGTGTGTCAATTAGAATAATTCTGAAAAGTAATATCATTGTCCTTTAATCATTGGCATTAGTTTGAGGTTGGCAAGTGCCAAAATTATTCATTAAAATTAAATAAATTATATATAAAAAATTAAAGTAGAAATTATGAATAACTACTTAGAACAGTTTGCAAGTGATAATAACTCTGGCATTTGTCCTGAAGCATTAGAATACATGATTAGGGCAAATAAAGGCAGTGCGCCAGCTTATGGAAATGATGAATGGACTCAAAAAGCAACAGATTATTTTCGAGAACTATTTGAAATTGATTGTGAAGTATTTTTTGCCTTTAATGGAACAGCAGCAAATTCTTTGTCTTTAGCTGCACTATGTCAGTCTTATCATAGTGTCATTTGTCATGAAACAGCGCATATAGAAACAGATGAATGCGGCGCACCCGAATTTGCCTCTAATGGTTCTAAACTGCTACTTGCTCAAGGCGAAAATGGGAAATTAACAGCGCAGGCAGTAGAAGCAATTGTCAATAAGCGAACTGATATTCATTATCCTAAACCTAAAGTTATTAGTATTACCCAACCAACAGAATTAGGAACTTTATATTCTATTGAAGAACTTGTAAGGATAAAAGAAGTTGCGAAAAAGTATAACTTAAAGATTCACATGGACGGCGCTCGGTTTGCGAATGCAGTTGCCGCCATGAATAAAAGTCCAGCGGAAATTACTTGGAAAGCTGGAGTAGATGTGTTGTGTTTCTGCGGCACTAAAAATGGAATGGCTTTAGGTGAAGCTATTATTTTTTTTAATAAATCCTTAGCAGAAGACTTTGACTATCGGTGTAAGCAAGCAGGTCAGCTAGCCTCAAAAATGCGGTTTATTTCTGCTCCTTGGTTGGGTTTATTAGAAACTGGCGCTTGGCTAAAAAATGCCAGATATGCTAATCAATGCGCCCAATATTTAGAAAATAAACTATTAGATATAGAAGGCGTCGAGATGATGTTTCCTAGAGAAGCCAATGCCGTGTTCGTCAAACTACCTGAGCAGGTGATTCATAGCTTAAAAGCAAAGCACTGGCTGTTTTATACTTTTATTGGGGTGGGAGGAGTGCGCTTTATGTGTTCCTGGAACACAACTCAGTCAAGAATGGATGAATTGCTTGATGATATTAAAGCAGCGATCGCCCAAGGTACTTAACTAGTAAAAGAGAATGGGGGAGTGGAACAGAAGAATTAATAATCAATCCCCAATGCCCAATGCCCAAACCCTTAGTATGTCAAAATGAAAGTGACTGATACCTCAAGGTGAGCGATCGCCTTTGGCACTCCGCTCCATACAATCGTGCTTAAAGTCTAGACAAGGATTAACCTGAGCAATGGCAGAAGAAAAAAATCATAATGAAGCTGGCGAAGTGGCTCCCAGTACTGTTGACAAACAGGCTCCCAGTGTCGCCGAAGAACACGCTCCTAGTACAGACTCTCCCGAAGCGACAGACCTTCCTACTGCCAACGCGCCAGACCCCAAAGCCGTCAACCCAGAAGATAACCCCAATGCTGCTAAACCAGCTGCTGCATCTCCCAAGCGAGAAAAACCCGCAGCCAAAGCAGCAGATGGCGAAAAACCCGCAGCCGCAGCTAAAGCAGCAAAAAAAGAAAAGGCCCCATCTGTAGAAGATAAGCCATTCGTGGAGTTTATACAGCAAGATTACTTGCCAGCTTTACAAAAGGCGATCGCTCAACAAGGGGTGCAAGACTTACAGGTATCTTTTGCTAAACAAAAGGTTCCGGTTAGGGGATTTGAATCAGCCGAAGAATGTTGGCAAATTGTCGGCAGTTTGCAAAGTGGTCAATTAAACTTTAATCTGTATTTCCCCGAAGAAGATATTCAAGGAAAAAAAGGTTTTTCTTGTTATGAAGGCAAAAAACCTAGCACTCTTGAGTCATTTTTAATCGATGAGCGCAAAATCACACTCGACCTATTAGTTTATGGCTTAGTACAGCGCTTGAACGGTCAAAAATGGCTAGGTATAAACTAGTCATTAATAGAGACGCGATTAATCGCGTCTGTACAATAGTCATTCGTTATTTTCAAAGGACGAATGACAAATGACAAATGACACTTAGTTTAAAGTTCGTGGAAATGGTAAGTAACGGCTCCAGTGATGGGGTCGTTATCTATTTTCACATAGCCTGATTTAAACATCTCTTTGAGACTAGCTTCTACTTCAGCAAAGCTAGCTCCTGTTGCCTTTACACCTTGAGTAACAGTTAAGCTACCACCTTTATTTTCTGCCGCTTTAATTAGTTCAACCATAAGTTCGTTACCTGCTGGGTGACGAACTTGAGTTGCAACTACTCCTTGATTTAGCGGTACACCCAAAGGAGATAAACCCGCTTTTAGTCTAAGATTGTGTTCATATTCGTCAACCATATTAGATACAAGGAACAAATCCACAAACTGTCCTATATAAAAAAAACCAAAAGTACACATCCACAGCAAACCTGTCCCGATCTTGCCATTGTATAAGCGGTGCAACCCTCCTACACCGAAAAAACCGAATGCACACAAGATGTAAGACACAAGAATTCTGTCTTGATGCTGATTGTTTTTGAGATTCATCTTGTTTTCAATCCTTTGGATTCTGGATTCACTCTTGTTATCTAAGATGGTTTTTCTATACTGTTTTGTTTCATATCAGCATGGATAGCTAGAGTAATTAGAATTTTTAAGAAATCATGCCAATTATCAAACAGTAATTAATTGTAAAATCATCAACTTATAAGAAAAGCGCCTATCTTATTGTAGTAACAACCACATAAAATTACTGACCTAGTAAAATTTTTTAATGTGATTAAAGTTACTAGTTATGGAATGAGGTGGAATAGTGAGCGATCATTACCCTTGCCGTTTTCCATCTCATTACTCCACTTCACCTTCACCTATCTTAGGTTGACTACCAATTCCCAATTGCCGATTCCGCAAAGCAACATTGAAGTATTGTTGCAACTCTTAACGTTTCATCTACAAGTTTATAGGCTGCGCCTTGGTAGACTGATTTTTATACAAATTAAATTATTGTCGGCTACTACGCCTTGTCAGAGCATTACTTTGGCTTTCTGGTAAGGCAGTCTTCTCCCAAAGGGAGAGGCTAGCGCCACTCCCCTAACTTCGGGAACCAAAGCAAGGGGGTGGCTCCCCATGAAGAACTGCCAAACTCGTTCGCGTAGTGTCTCCGATAGGAGAACAGCGTACCCAAGATAAAAAAGACAAAAGAGCAATCAAGACATGGTAGATTCCCTCAAAAAACCAGGCTTTGAAGAAATAAGACCAGGAATTAAAGTCCCTGCAAAAGAAACCCTGTTAACACCTCGGTTTTATACTACCGATTTTGATGAAATGGCGCGGATGGACATCTCCGTCAATGAAGACGAGTTAAGAGCTATCCTCGAAGAGTTTCGCGCTGACTACAACCGCCATCACTTTGTTCGGGATGCCGAGTTTGAACAATCCTGGGATCATATTGACGGGGAAACTCGCCAATTGTTCGTTGAGTTTCTAGAACGTTCCTGTACGGCAGAGTTTTCTGGCTTTTTACTATACAAAGAACTCGGTCGCCGTTTAAAGGATAAAAGCCCTGTCTTGGCAGAGTGTTTTAACCTAATGTCACGGGATGAAGCGCGTCATGCTGGCTTTTTGAACAAAGCCATGTCAGACTTCAACCTGTCCCTAGATTTAGGGTTCTTGACTAAGAGCCGTAGCTACACGTTCTTTAAGCCGAAATTTATCTTCTACGCAACTTATCTTTCTGAAAAGATTGGTTATTGGCGATATATCACCATTTATCGCCATCTAGAAGCACATCCTGAAGACAGAATTTATCCAATCTTCCGGTTCTTTGAGAACTGGTGTCAGGATGAAAACCGTCATGGAGATTTCTTCGATGCGATCATGAAATCTCAGCCGCAAATGTTGAATGATTGGAAAGCACGACTTTGGAGTCGCTTCTTTCTGTTGTCGGTGTTTGTGACAATGTATCTTAATGACATCCAACGCAAGGACTTTTATGCCTCAATTGGATTAGATGCGCGAGAATACGACATCTATGTAATTAAGAAGACCAACGAAACCGCAGGCAGAGTATTTCCAGTAATGCTGGATGTAGAGAATCCGGAGTTTTATCAGCGGTTAGATGCTTGTATAAAAACTAACGAAAAGCTGAGTGCGATCGCTAACTCTAATACTCCTAAATTCCTGCAATTCTTCCAGAAGCTACCGCTTTATATCTCTAACGGCTGGCACTTCTTACGGCTTTACCTAATGAAACCGATTGATGCCGCTTCTGCTCAAGGGGCAGCCCGCTAAGTAGTAACAGATTTGTAAAAGTTGAGAGTGGTTCTGTACTAAACAGAACCACTTTTTTTTTCTAAAATTAAGGTACTTAGTGATAAATTGTTAATATAACTTTTTATAACAATCTTTATAGTTCTTCATCCTAATATTGATTGTTTGTGTCATCATAGAAGACGACAATGAGAATTAATTCGGCGACAGTGTTTGTTTTTAGTATTGACAGGCTTTTCCCTTTTGGTATCTACAGACTCTCTCCGAAATCTAAATCTCTACACTCTTATGATTTTGGAGACATTCTATGTCAATTTATGTAGGCAACCTCTCTTATGAAGTTACCCAAGATGCTCTGAATGCAGTTTTTGCAGAATACGGTTCTGTAAAGCGTGTTCAGATACCTACTGACCGCGAAACAGGTCGTGTACGCGGCTTTGCGTTTGTGGAAATGGGTTCCGATGCTGAAGAAACAGCTGCTATTGAGGCTCTCGATGGCGCTGAATGGATGGGTCGTGACCTCAAAGTAAACAAGGCTAAGCCAAAAGAAGACAACAGAGGTGGTTCTTTTGGTGGCGGAAATCGTGGCGGCGGATACGGTGGAGGTGGAGGTGGACGTCGCTACTAAGCAGCGATAAAAGCTATTTACTCCACTAGTTTCTAGCTTTCAGCATTTTTAATCTCAACAATTTTGAGAAGCTGACAAAAATGCCTATGAGATACGTACGATGTATCTTATAGGCATTTTTTAGTGTCTAGCGTTTCAACCAGTTAAGTGTTTTGGCATGAAAACCAATCATCAATTTAGAGGATGCCCCAAAAATGAAGGAAACCTTGCCCAGAAAACACTTCAAGTAAAATAGCGGATAAAAAACCAATCATCGCAAAACGACCATTCCAATTTTCGCTTTGAGGAGTGAATCCCCAACGCAAAGCATTAGGATCTTCAGAAACTGACGACGTAGTTTTCTTAATGTCTGGCATAAGTAACACTCTAAGCGTTTGTTTTGTAACAGTTGCTGCTGTATGTAAACTAATGTAACAGATATTGTAGATATTGCAATATTAACTTAGCGATTACGTAAAGAGACTGAGTTCGTAGCTTATGTATTGCTTCCCTAGCAATTCCAGCTAAGACTCAGCTAGTTGCGATCGCCAATCTGGCGGCGGGCAAAAATCAGATTTAAGGAAGAAGTTTTAGTTTAATCAGGTTGTTTTTCGGCTATGCCGTTACTCCCAATCTGCCTGGGTCTATAAAAATTCAAAATTCAGAATGGGAGATAGCATCAAAATAGTCTGGTCGATGTAGTTTTTAAGTAAGTGCTTGTAGTTAAGCTGATTTCTCCATTCTGATTGCATCTGGTACAAATCCTTGGTGCTTAGTAGCTTCTGCTTCATAACATCTGAGAATGAGTAATGCAAGCTGATCAAAATCACTCACAGAGGCAATGATTACTTTTGATCCTGTATCTCCTAGTGAAGCTGTTACTTCTTGCACTTCAAAATTTGGTGCTAGAGACTTTACTTCATTTACACTTAGCCGAGTAATTAAACTTTTTTTCTGCGAAGACAAATATAGCCGCAGAAACCACCAAGTAGTTTTGCCAAGATTTATGCCAAAGTAGGAAGCAGTGTCTTTATACTGGACTTCAAAATTGTAGTTTTTTGAGGTTTGCGTAATTTCTTTAATTTTTTCAAAAGCTGCGATTTCTTCAGCCGTTGTTACTATTCTTGATTCTTGAGATTCCTGCTGTTTATCTTCTTCTTCTATCTCTTGTTCTACTTGTACTTCAATAGGTTGAGCTATTTCTTGACTGAGTGAGCGAGTCATTAACTCCACTAAACTTCCCTGAATCGACTTTTTAACAATAGGCTGGAATTTTTCAATAATCTTACCAGTAATTCGACCTTGAATTTCATAACTAGGTGCAATTGTACCGAGTTCAGCTACCAAGAAACGAACAAATTCTTCAGAAGGAGAACGTAAAAGATTACCTACAAGCTGAGTCATGCCTTTTACATAAACCATTTCTTCAGCATGGTTGGTAATAGCAGCTGCATCGAAATTGTCACGATGAAAGAATTTGAGGTTATCAATATCTTTGGAATCGTATTCAAGGATGTTGAAAGTGAAAAATGGCTCCTTGTCCATAACATTTTTGTGACGCAAGTCAGTAAAAAAACGGTACTCAACACCGTTAGTGACCACAGCTACTTTAGTTGTCAGAAGTCCATTAAAATAGCGGCTAAGTTGCCCATCATGTGCCTCAGCTTTTTGACCACGGGCTTTTGCCTCTACGAGCATAACTTTAATACCGTTAATAGCTAAGGCGTAATCTACTTTTTCAAACTGTCCCGCTCTTCTAGTAGCAAAATCTGCTACATATTCTGGCATGACTTCGCTAGGGTCATAGACATCGTAACCAAGAGCGCTCAGAAAAGGAACAATGAGTGCCATCTTGGCAGCTTCTTCGCCAACAACTTGGTCAGCCCGCTTTCGCACTTGTTCAGATAACTTAGTAATATCTTCAGTGAATCCCATCCTGCTACCTTCCAAAATATAAATAACTATTGATGCTGTGCATTCTGCAAAATGAGAGTGATTTTAAGGTGATGAATATATGAACAAATTCTCATGATCACTGTTGGTGAATTGAAAGCATTACTTCCATCTCCCCGGTTGTCACTCCTATAAGAGTATTCCCAAATAACTACCAGCCCATAACATTGATGAATAGTCATAGCAAGTTTTGTGGCAAAAGGCTGTGCGATCGCTTGGGCTAAGCAAATAACTTTCTTTGCACTTTAATTTTCGACTGGAAAAAGCTTTTCAGCTTTTTTAGCAGCAGAGAGAAGCGATGCCACTTTTGGTAATCAAGCCATAACACTGAATTTAAACGACAGCAAGCAAGTATAAATTACTTTTCCAAAATATTTATGGATTGAAAATAGTGCAAATAGTGACGGTAACTTGACAAAGTTTACCGTTAATCATGTGATTCTCAAAAAAGATATTACACCGTTAGCAGTGGCAGAATTCGCTGATGCGGGGCAGAATCTTAATTTAAAATGGCAGGGTACAATCCGGAAATCTCAATAATCTTTAAGAGGATTTTTTCCCATCGGAGACAATCTGCGATAGAAGGTTTCCGATGAAATCTAAGAACTGATCCAGGATAAAACCAATGATACCGATGTAGAGTATCACCTGAATTATGTAATCAGTATTATTTGCTTTATAAGCATTCCAAAGTAAAAAGCCAAGTCCTTTTGGGCCTATCAACATTTCTGTAGCAATAACTGTAAACCATGCTATCCAAATGCCCACTTTTAGAGCATGAAAAATGTGGAAAATAGCTACTCTAAAGTTATTGTCTTGCCTACGAAAATGCCGCATCCCTATTGCTGTATTAATAATCATTGCCCAGAGAGTGCCAATGAAAATTACGATAATGGCAGCAGGCTCGCTATCTCTAAAAGCTATAAGTACAATGGGTAACAAAGCTATAGGAGGAATACTATGTGGTATCTCAAATACTCGTCTGAAAACCTGATATAGTGTGCCATTTACGCCTATTAAATACCCAATGAAGCTACCTAAAACAGCGGCTGGAATATAACCTACAAATAATCTTTGTAGGCTGGCTAAAACATCTAAAAATATACTCTGTTCCATGCCTCAGTTCTCATTTGTAACGGCTAGGGAATACTGCGGCAATAATAAAAAATACAAACTAGACGAATCAAAAAAAGATATGAAAGTTTGCTTAAGTCAAATCTATCAGGAAATGTAAGTTTGATTAAAAAATTAAATAAAATCTCAATAATTCATCTTTGAGATTTTGTAGCGTAAAAAATATAGAAATAAAATTAAAAATAGTTGAGATATAAGTTAGTACTATTTTGTAAGTAGTATTAAGAAAGCTTGTATTTTAAAGGGTGCGTTAGCCAACGGCATAACACACCCTATGTTTTATATTGAACTACTTAGCACTGATAGGTGTTAATTAAGAACTGAATTATTTACCTAAATTTCGCTTCATTTGTTCTAACTCATCTTGGGTTTCCCAGCGACGGAACTTCTCTTCTAAGTCGTCAAAACTACTAGAAGAATTGCTAGTTTGATTCCACCAGGCATCGGTTTCCAAGCGCTGCTGAGTTTGAGCTTTAGCACGTGTTGTCTGTGCTTCAGCGGCTTTGGACTGGACTTCTTGTCGCCGCTGCTGAATTTTCCCCAGTAGTTCTTGAGATTGGGTAATACGTTCTTTGAGTCCTTGCATCTGTCCCCATCGCTGGTTTCCTTCACGCAATAAGGCGGCTTCTCGCTCTTGCGCCGCAGCTGCCAAATCTTGTCTACCAGCGTCTTTAGCTTTTTGAACACGGATGTGCCAACGCTGGATTTCTTGAGCGGTGGACAGAATATCCTCTTGCGATCGCTTCTCTTGTAACTTTAAATCTGCTATTAGCTTTAATGTATCTTCCTCTTGCTCACGCAGCTGTTCTAACAGCGCTTCTAACTCCAAATGTGGATTATTACGCAAGAATTCTTCTAAACGGTTTTCGAGAAACCGACTCAAATCATCAAATAAGCCCACTGCCAGAACTCCAGAGGTCAGGTGTGTGACTTCATTGTAATAATTATTGTCGGGGGCGGAAACTAAATTTTAATAGTTTAGTATATTTTTCTGAGAAATCTTGAAGCTTTAGTGTGTAATTTATATCAACAACTAAATTTTTTAGTGGTATACCTAAAATGTTACAACGCAGATTAAATCTTGTGGCTTTGACTACTGTCATCACTTTAAGTGTAGTTAGCCCCAGTGTATCAATATTGGCAGCCCCGCAGCAGCCACACACTGCCTCTGTTCATTATCCACAATTCAATGATTATCCTGTCAATTCTGTATTTAGAGGTAAGCCAGCGACCCTATTAGCTAACAATCAAGAAGTCCAAAATTACGAACCTCAACTTCAAAAAATTGTTAAAAAAGGTACAAATTTTGCAGGACACTACGCTATTGTTGATCATCTAAATCGTGCTATGGGTGGTGTAGATACTGCGGCGATCGCTGATCTTAAAACTGGTAAAGTTTATCTGCCTACACAACTTTATGGCTATCGTGATCAGCGTGGTGCTGGATATACTCCCCCAAGACCTGATGGTGGGTTGCATTATCGTGCTAATAGTAAATTACTTATAATTGTTGGTAAAGCAGCAGGTAATGATGGAGAAAAGGGAATTGGGCGTTTTTACTATAAGTGGGAAAATAATCACCTCAAATTCCTGACTTTTGTTTCATCTCCATATCAATCACAGTAAATTTAATGTTTTGTCTCTACTAATAGTGTGAGAAAGCACTAAAATCCTAAACTTTTTCAGAATTGAAATAACCTGTGTATCAACGTACTTACTTAGCCTAGCTGCGGTAAGCTTACTAAATTTTACCAGCTATGACAACTTCTTTCGAGCTACTTTTAGATTTAGTTATGGCTTTCTAACTTTTATTCGATGATTTATTCGAGTTTGTAGTTAGTGTTACTCGCAAAAATAACTTATTATTCTCAATAGATAAACCAATATCTGTTTGAGCAATAACTTTGTTCAAAAAGCTTGTTAATTTGCTACCATCTTTTCAAACATTCTCTAACACTTAAAGTGGTGTTTTCCAGTAGGTAATCCCTCGAACAACTTGATTTTTCAAACCATACAGATGTAAATTTTCTTCAGTTAAACCTACATAAGTCCAATGTGGAATATCGTTTTCTACAGTCTGAAACCAGCCATGTTGATTCAGAACTTGTCTTTGCTGTTGATTTGTTACGCGTAAATCAATTGCTAATCCCCACAGATGTTGTGATGTTCCGGGAGGTGCAACTAAACCGAGAATTTTTGTCTCTTTACCCTGTTGCACTCTGGCTAAAATTTGATTGTTAGCGTACTTCTGCCAAAATCTTAAATTCGTGGCAAAAGTGCGAGTACAATCACCAGTACCATAACCAGATTTTAGCGGAATCTTTTGCAAAGACCGAGCTTTATTTAAAGCCTCAGCTGCCGCTTTTTGTAAATAACAGTCGTTAGTTCCATCAACGTGGCTCATTGTTAAGGTTGCTTGAAACTCTTGGGTTTCTTGTTCGTTGGCAAAGATATCTTTTGCTGGTAGTTTAATTTCTGTATCTGGATTTACAAAAACTGCACCATATGTCCGTAGCAAAATATATTCAAAAGTATCAGGCTTAGGAACTATACCTAACTTCCTGACAATTGTAGACAAGAAACGCTGCTGTTCATTTAATTGTTGGTTGGGGATAAATGGTGTAACTACAGAATTGGTGCAAGGTAGTAAAGTAGTACTTAAGCACTCGTTCAATGGTTGCACTTTTGCATTAAATTTAATGTGGTTAATATCATTACTCGCAACTAATGTAAAAATTATCAAAAAAATCGTAGTAATAAATTTTATCTTCTTGACAATTCGTTGCATTTTAGAATATTTTTTCTTTTTCATTGTCCAGTAGTTTTTCTAGATTAATTCACCAATAAAACTAACTCATCTCTATCTTGAATAACAGAAGATAAGAAAAACGTACAAGTAGATAAACAGATAATTAGTTTAAAGGTGAAGAAAATAGTCTCTTACCATAATTAATAAACTTCTGGTAAAAATGGGTATTTTTGCGTTCTTCTTTGCGCCTACCCTTCTCCTATAGGAGACGCTAACGGGAACGTTTTCAACGAATGCGCCTACCCTGCGAGAAGCCTAACGGTGAAGACGTGAGATAAAAAGATATTTATGCAAATTGCTCAGCGTTACTAATAATCTTGATAACTTTACTTACCCGAAAGCTAAATCCATGAAACCACTGGAACAGTTAAAATTGAGAAGAACTCTCAGCTTGCCGCTTGTCTAAGTATGACCATGCACAATTCCATTGAATTCCAAGACGCTTTTGATGTTATTGTCGTCGGTGCAGGTCACTCCGGTTGTGAAGCAGCCCTCGCTACTGCACGCCTCGGTTGTCGAACCCTGCTATTGACACTCAACTTGGATAAAATTGCTTGGCAACCCTGTAACCCAGCCGTGGGTGGGCCTGCCAAATCTCAGTTGACCCATGAGGTAGATGCACTCGGCGGCGAAATGGGTAAAGTAGCAGACCGCACCTACCTGCAAAAGCGCATCCTCAACTCTTCACGAGGGCCTGCGGTGTGGGCATTACGCGCCCAAAGTGACAAGCGCGAATATGCCGCGGTAATGAAGAATATTGTCGAAAACCAAGAAAATTTGACCATCCGGGAAGGGATGGCAACAGATTTAGTGCTAGGCGCTAACGATGAAATTATCGGTGTTGAGACTTACTTTGGCATGGCGTTCCAATGTAAAGCGGTGATCTTGACAACCGGTACTTTCTTGGGAGGAAAAATTTGGGTTGGTAACAAATCAATGCCAGCAGGGCGTGCTGGTGAATTTGCGGCTGAGGGATTGACACAAACCCTAAATCGCCTGGGATTTGAAACTGGAAGGCTGAAAACCGGAACCCCAGCACGGGTAGACAAGCGGTCAGTAGACTACAGTAAAATGCTCATCCAGCCAGGGGATGAAGATGTGCGCTGGTTTAGCTTTGACCCAGATGTCTGGATAGAACGGGAACAAATGCCTTGCTACATCACCCGCACAACACCTGAAACCCATCGTCTAATTCAAGAAAATTTACACCTATCGCCAGTTTATGGTGGTTGGGTGGAAGCTAAAGGGCCGCGTTATTGTCCGAGTATTGAAGATAAGATTGTCCGCTTTGCCGATAAGGAAAGCCACCAAATCTTTATTGAACCGGAAGGCAGAGATATACCCGAACTGTATATCCAAGGATTTTCTACAGGTTTGCCCGAAAACTTGCAACTACAAATGTTGCGGAGTCTCCCCGGTTTGGAAAAATGTGTGATGTTGCGCCCAGCGTATGCTGTGGAATATGACTACTTACCAGCAACTCAATGTTACCCAACACTGATGACTAAGAAGATTGCCGGGCTGTTTTGTGCTGGGCAAATTAACGGCACAACAGGTTATGAAGAAGCCGCAGCTCAAGGCTTAGTGGCAGGAATTAACGCCGCCCGCTTTGTTCGCGATCGCGAGATGATTGTATTTTCTCGTGAGCAAAGTTACATTGGTACACTAATAGACGACCTGTGTACAAGAGACTTACGTGAGCCTTACCGGATGCTCACCAGCAGGTCAGAATATCGATTAATACTGCGTTCTGATAATGCCGACCAACGCCTGACTCCCTTGGGACGGGAAATTGGTTTAATTGACGATCGCCGTTGGCATTTGTTCATTGAGAAGCTGACAAATATTACCGCAGAAAAAGAACGACTGCACGCCACACGGGTAAAAGAACATGAGCAAATTGGGGTAGCGATCGCATCTGATACCCAACAAGCAATCAAAGGTTCAATTACCCTAGCTGACTTACTGCGGCGTCCGGGACTCCATTACGTTGATCTTGATAGGTATGGACTGGGTAACCCCAACTTAAATCGTGCTGAGAAAGAAGGCGCAGAAATTGACATCAAGTATTCTGGTTATCTCGCTAGACAACAACAGCAGATTGAGCAAATTACCCGTCAGGCTCACCGCCATCTATCTACGGACTTAGATTATACAAAAATTGATACCCTTTCTAAAGAAGCACGGGAAAAGCTTACTCAGGTGAAACCACTCACTATTGGTCAAGCGGCACGTATAGGTGGCGTAAACCCAGCGGATATCAACGCCTTGCTATTATATTTAGAATTGCGTAAAACCAAGAGCCAGTCAGAGTTTCCAGCGTTAACTTAACTCCAACTTCATAAAGACTGAGTATAGTAGTAATGAAGGGGATTGGTATGATAGATGACATACATTTTAGTAATGCCATCATCAACAATCCTCAAATTTAAGTTGAGTTTAATACCACCGCTCAATCTACTCGTCTAATTAAATCAGTGAACAGTTACCAATAAATCTGATAACTGTTAAACCCGCTAGAAGAAGCTTGACACCAATTGGTGTGGTGTTTCGTCAACGATGAAACTGATAACTGACGACTGATAACTGTTAAAGCGGGGGATTGGATATTTCATAAATAATCCTGATTAAGAGGCAGTAGGGGCGGCGTTCCCCGTCCTAGTAGCCACAACCTAAAACGCCTATGTTAAAAGAAGCCAGCACCCATCTCACAATTCCAGAACCATCAGAAGATTTAATCGTCAACGAGCCTTGGTCAATAGATATCTATGCTGATGGCTTGATGGATGAACTCTTTGCCGATATTGACTACATTCTGGATGGTAATGGAAATCTGCCTTCCCAAACCGTTAGGCATGGCAGTCAGACGCCACTACGACCCCACTCCAGTCAAGTCGGAGAATCCTTTCGCCAGTCGCCTGGAGCGGGAAACCCTGCCACAGCAATGGGTCACCATGTAGGTGGCTCCTCAACACAGGATATCTCCCTATCCGAGTGGCTCAATTTGGGAAACTCTTCCACAGCAGAGTCATCAGAATACGAGCCTCTGCAAACAGTGACAGTGCCACAGGTTGTTTTACCAAACACACTCAGACGACCCCAGCAGCCAGTTGCTCAAATTAAGCGGAATAATTTGAGTAGATTCATGGTAGGTAATCCTACTGGTAAACTATTAGATAAAAAGCATCAGAAAACTAAGCGTGCTATAGGCAAACTGGTGATTGTGGGAACAACTTTAGGTGTGGCGATCGCTGGGACGATCTACCTACTACAGCCAGGAGTAATACATCTTTTAAACACCAATTTATCCCAGCAAGCTCTGCAAGTACCGCAGTCACAGTCAGAGTTGCCGACAAAGGCAGAAGCTGAGGCAGAATTAGTTGACTATATGCTAGAAGCCCTAGCAGTTATAGATAAACAAGATTCAAGAAACAATCAAAATTCTGCCAGACCTGGATTAACTAATGAAGCAACTGCTAACCAAACAGCCCTAGCACTTCCTAGCATTCAACCAGCAGGTAATCTACCCCCACTTCTAGCAGCTAACAATACACCACCAGCCGCGAACCGTTCTGGAAGCGTTGTTGAACGCATCTACATTCCTGTTTATCAAGCGCCGTCGCCGATGCGCTACGCGCTACCATCAATTCCCGGTAGTCTTACACCATTACCACCAATTGCGACTGCATCGAAGGGATATCAACCGAATCCTGTAAAAGCTGCTCTGAATACAGTACGGCAAGCAGCCAAACCCGTAGCAGTCAACATGGTAGCTGCTGCTGTGCGAGGAGAACTCAAACCTGTAGCTATACGAACTGCACCAATCACCGTGCGGCAAGCACCTAATCTTTTGCCTGGGTTACCAGTTCTGCCGTTACGACCAGCAACCCCAGATTCAGAACCAACTATTACCCAAGAGCAAGTATATTTACCAACTGCCGTAGCAGTTGCACCTGCTAATACCTTAGAGGGGTTGTTAGAGTTAGGTAACAAATCTGCTGCTTTGTTTAAAATTGATGGCGTGAGTCGCCGTGTTGATGTGGGTGAAAGTATTGGCTCAAGTGGTTGGACACTCGTAGAGGTGAGTAATGGCGAAGCTGTGATTCGGCGTAACGGTGAAGTGCGTTCAATTTATGTTGGACAGCAATTATAAAAAGCGATCGCCATTGAGTTGGTAAAATTTAGAAAATTGAAAGCTTTGCTATGCTTTGGTGATCGCAGGCAATCAATGTAAGAGTTTTCAAGATGGATTTTCTTAATTGGGCTTTCTTCAAACAAGAGCAATAATAAATTTGGAATAAAATAAAGAAATGACCTCGCCTTATAAGGCGAGGTATATTATTTGGATACGAGATAAACTAAAACATCTTAAAACAAACATAACAACCAGATCACTTTTGATTGTTTTATGTGTGTAAAGGATTCATTTTGTTCAATTTACTTAATACATCTGTTCCTATAAGGCAATTTAAACCGATGTCTTTTGTTACAAAGCTCTGGTTATCTTCAAAATCTGCCATAGCTTCAAGTTCTTCCAATGCTCAAGAGAAGATGAGGGCGATCGCTTATAGTATGGATTTATTGATTCCTGGATTGTATATATGGTTGCCTAGAGGTTTTACTCTTCGTATTGGCGGTAGTTTACCAGATGATGAACCGTATAAATATCCAGGGATGATTCATAGCTCAGCTGGTTTTGGTTTAGTATTACCGGGATATAAAATACTAACCACTTACCAAGGTAGCTATGACCCTAAACAAACACCAGATATAGGGTTTACCAAACTTTAGTAGTACAACACTGGATGCTAGTTCATTTGAATCCATAATGCTTGGTGCAGGATACTCTATGTCTGGCAGCGCTCCGGCCAAAGGTAATAGAGTAAAAGTCTGGTGGATTCATAATCAATTTCCTAGAGTAGAGTCAATATACTCTCCAGACAAGCAAATAGTGATAACAGCGTATCACGTTTATTAATAGCTTTGGTCAAGCCTTTCTAAAATCGTTAATATACACAAAAACAGATAAACTCTCTACTTAAATTCTGTATTCTTTTGATCAGACTTTACTGCTATCCATTGTGTAACAGGAGCCATTGCTCGCCAGCTCAAAAATTTACCAAGAGGTTCCGCCCTCTGGATAGCAATACGAGTCAAATTACCGCCGACTTGTTCATGCCATTGAAATAAAGTTTGCTCACCCTCTACTGTGACAACATTCGCCACCAACCGTCCACCTGGCCGCAGTGCTTGCCAACAAACATCAAAAAGTCCGGTTGCTGTTACTCCACCACCAATAAATATTACATCGGGTACAGGTAAATTTTTGAGGGCATGAGGCGCTTTACCTTCAATGATTTGCAAGTTTGGTGTCCCTAAAGCGGCAGCGTTGTCAGCAATGTAGCACAGTCGAGACGAGTTTTGTTCAATTGCGATCGCCCGACACCGAGGATGACTCCGCATCCATTCGATAGAAATCGAGCCGCAACCAGCACCAACATCCCACAGTAATTGTCCAGGTGTTGGGGCTAAAGTCGCTAAGGTAATAGCTCTAACTTCACTCTTTGTTAGTTGTCCATCGTGGTGGTAGGCATTATCTGGTAATCCTGGTAACCTTGGCAAAGGAAGAACACCAGCATCGGCAATACAATCAACTGCGATCGCATTCAAAGCAGCAAATTCTTCACTCCATGATGCAGCCGTACCTTTTACAATCCGTTCATGAGTGCCGCCCATCCGCTCCAGTACCGTAATGTTGCTACTACCATAGCCGCGACTTGTCAATATTTCGGCAACAATTTTGGGTGTATCCTTCCCTTCACTCAAAATCAATAACCTAGCTCCAGGATAGATGTAGGACTGGAGCAAGGAAACTGGACGGCTGCATAAACTCAAGGTTTCTACTTCGGTTAAAGACCATCCCAATCTGGCACAAGCGAGGCTGAAGGCTGATGGTGCTGGGATAATCGTCATTTCAGAGATAGCAATTTGCTGCGTGAGGGTAACACCAATGCCGTAGCACATAGGATCACCACTTGCTAATACACAAACTGACTGCCCCCGGCGTTGGATAATTTGCTCTACTGAGGTGCTAATTGGAGAAGTCCAGGCTATTTTATGACGTTGGTCATCTTTAGGCAACATTGCTAAATGGCGATCGCCTCCTACAATTACTTCAGCTTGAGCGAGTAAGGAATGAGCGATCGCGCTTAACCCCTGTAACCCATCCTCGCCAATACCTACAATAGAAAGCCATTTCCGTGTCATATTAATTTGCCATCTTCATCAAAAATATAAATAAAGTCGAATTTAATAAGCAAAAAGGCATATTACTTTCTCAATACCTGTAAATGCTTTCTCATTTTGCCTAAATCCTTTCTCATTTCAGTAGATTCAGCAAGCAAAAAGCCTAAATGCTTTATCAATAGTTTAAATACTTTCTTATTCCGGTAGATTCAGCAAGCATTTATAGATATTGCTTTCTGATTTGAGTAGATTCAGCAAGCATTTATAGATATTGCTTATTCATTTGGGTATATTCAGCAAGTAATTAGACATATTGCTTTCTCAATCTGCTTAAATGAGAAAGAATTTAGGTAAATTGCCTAATCATTTTGGTATATTCTACAAGCAAACAGGCAAATTACTTTTTTAATCTGCCTAGCACACCAATTCAGTAATCCAAGAAGAACCTCTCCCCCTATCACTCTTCTACGAGGCTAGGGTGTACACACAAGTCGGAAAACCTAACTCATACCAATTCAATTAATGATTGCAACACATCCTTGGGTGAAGACGCGATGAATCGCGTCTCTACAAATGGACTATTTGTTGCATCGTTTTTTCTAATTGGTATCACATTGGCTTTTATCCGGTAGGGTGCGTTATGGACGAAAGTCCTAACGCACCGAACGTCTGGGATGGTGCGTTGCGCTGCACGACAACACACCCTACTGGCGTACGATTTGAAGCTAAGGGAACACAAACAAACTACTAGCCGTTGATTTAGAAAGTGAAGGTAGTACGAACTACACCCACAGTTGTTGTATCGTTATTGCTATCGCTTTCAGGATTAAAAAGGACAAATGCACCTGGAGTAATGCTGATATTGTCGTTGATCCGAAAGCGGTAATAAGCTTCTAAATGGTATGGAACAGCTCTGTTTGCACCCGCAGGTGATAGGCTAGCTGCACCACTAGCATCGGTGCGATACAGTGGCTGACCAAAAATAATACCTGCGTTGTTCCCCTTGTGGAATAAATCGTTGAAATGAAGGCCTGCCATCCAACTGGTGAAGGTAGTAGAAGCATCAACAGCACCAGAGGAATCGTCAACAAAAAACGCCGCGCCATAACCAGACAAAGCGATGTTTGGAGTAAATCGCCAAGTCAAAGTTCCACCAACGGAGTTAAGTCTTACAGGTGTCCCTAAATCAACCCCTGCTAAAGCACCGATATCACTACTAGTTAATCCTGTGCCAAGAATGTTTATCTCGTGATAGCTGTTGGCATAGTTCAGACCAATATCTATAGAACTACTTGGTCTAAAAGTCAATTGAGCTGCTACGACACTACTACCCCCAAATACGCCAGACCCTAAAGGTGTTCCAGAAACTCCTGGTAGTATTTCGCCAGCTTCTTGAGCAACGTTAGCACTTACACTGCCGTACAAAGCTCTGAAATCCAGTTGCTCTGAGATATTAAAAATAAAGCCAGCAGCAGATGCTAAACCAGAACCAGAAGTGCCTCCAGAAATACGCACTACAGGGTTCAAACCAGCGAAGCGAGAAATCGCCTCTTGTCCTTCACCATAAAAAGGAGTAATCGTAGGAAAAGCATCCGACACTTCAGCAGCAGTCCCAGCAAACAATGTCAGTTTATCAGCAACGGGAAAGATGTAAAGCAGTTTGTAAAGCTGAACAGAGTTGGCACCGATTTCTGTTAGTGTTTTGGGTTCAACCCCAGGAAATTGAGGTTCAAAACTAGTACGAGCGCTGCTAGAACTGAGGATTGGTGATGCTAATCCTAAACCCTCTTGAAGGCTACCACTTCCATCTACACCACCTAAGAAATTATATGCTTGCAACCCAGTAAGCAGTAAATCTTTACCAGTGAAACTGGTGGTAAGATTTAACCGGACTCGGTTTGTCAGAATAATATTAGGGTCATCCCGATCTGGAGCGCCTCCTGTTGCACCGATAGCTGCAATAATTACTTCACCATTCAGTTTGGTAGTTGTGGAAAACTGATTGGCCTCTAATTCAGTGGTGCGAGCTTCCAAAGCATCTACTCGACCTCGTAGTGTAGCTAATTCAGGAGAAAATTCTTCTTGCAGTTTTTGCAAGGTGGCTAAATCTTGCTTTGTTACCAAGTCACCAGTTGCGGTGGCAATTAGCTCGTTGACTCGATCTAAACAGGCATTCAAACCAGCGGCAAATTCATAACGAGTCAGCGCACGGTTACCTCGATATGTGCTGTTTGGATAGCCAGCAATACACCCATAGCGCTCGACTAGAGATTGTAGTGCAGCGAAAGCCCAATCTGTAGGTTGAACATCTGACAATTGCGATACAGATGTTACCTGTGCTAGCAAATTTTTTCCAAGAGAGGGGCGTGGAGATTCCGAAGTAGTTTGAGAAGAATCACTAAAGGGAGGGAGTGCTAATTCAGCACTTTTATAATTCTCATTGGTTGTTCTATTACTAGCTTTTTCAGAAAATTTTATAGTCTGAGTATTATCTACACCTGTTTCAATTGCAGGTGTTGCCAGTACAGGTATACATCCAGCGAGTAGGCATAGAAAACTTGCTCCACTAACAGAAGCTAATAAACTTACTTTCACAGTTTTTCCTCACAACCAACAATGAATATATGTATTTCAAACAATGCTTTGAAATACGAGAAACTCTTTATTTATTATTAAAATATATTTGTGTATAAAAGAAACAATTTTATTTATTTAACTGTACTAATAAATTTATAAGTTGTATAGCCATCGCTAATTATCAGTAGATACTTTATAGCTCATTATCTTATTGGAATAAGCATAATCTATTAGACCTATAGTGAAATTTCTATGCATGATTGTTATTTATTCAAACATATATTATGCCTGAGTATTGACATTTTTCAATACTCAAACAAAGGAATATTTTTTTATTTTTTTAAGAACAGATGATTATAAGAATACATCTTAGTGCTTGATCAAGCAAGTACCTAAGAATAATTTTGCTGCCTTCTTAGCAATATTATCTTTTTAGCTAGTTTCAAATATTACGTGCAATTACAGTATAAATAAGTAGACAAAAGTGATTGCGCTCTCGCACTGTTCTCAAGCTGATCGCTTATATCATTTAACTTTTAAAATGATACAAATACGTTGCTAGGGTCACAGCAATATTCCCTACGACAAATCTATCACTAGTATTAGATGCAGAAAATAGATTTCCCTTGGGGATAAGTACAGTACAACTGTAGACTGGAGATATCAACCATCAAGATAAGCATGAACGAAACTACAGCCAATTGCCAATAGAAGAGAAAGAATCATACAAATGGCTGCGTTGAGCTGATGAAACTCAACAGTGCATGAGTGTTGGTGAAGCCAAAATGATTACCCGTACTGGTGACCGAGAAAAGGCATTGTTAGTTGTTCGCCGTGTAACGGTGAGAATTCAACGTCCAGATAAATTAAATGGGCAAGACTATCCTGCTAGTGTGACACTTTATGCAGTTGAAGCGGTTGAAGTCAACCCACCACCAGGTCAAGCAGCGATTAATTGGCGACTGCTCACCACCCAGCAAGTTGTTTGTTTAGAACAGGCACTGCAAGTGATTCGATGGTACACATGGCGAATCGAACAACTGTTTGCCACTCTGAAAACTGCGGGATTAAATCTCGAAGCTACCCAATTAGAGCCGATTGCTGCCATTCAACGATTGACTGTGTTGGCTTTGTCTGTAGCTGTGCGAATTTTACATAGGTTTCAAGCTAAATGAGTAAAACTTGGTTATTTACTGTGGTAAATCTGTTTTTTATGATTCCCACTGGTAAATGCGATCGCACAAGTCTGGGAATTAGGGACTGGTGATTAGTAATGCATAAATTTTAGATAGTCGATGCGTTAGCCTACGGGGTAACATACCCGACGATTTCAGGTTTAGATTTAGTTAATGGCAAAATTCTGTGACAATGGTTAACAACAAGTCAGAATACTGTATCTAAGCTACTCATGAGCCAGAGTTCTCAAAACAGCCCTTTGCCACTCAAACCTGTTCCATCATCTTTCAATTGGCTTTATGCTTTTTGGAAATTCTCTCGCCCGCACACGATTATTGGTACAAGTTTAAGTGTCTGGAGTTTATGTTTAATTGCTATTGCCATTAGTAATCGGACTGTTTCCCTATTCCCTACAGACGTGATTAATCGCGTCTCTACAAGTTCCCTACTACCTCTGTTGGGGGCATGGATTTCTTGTTTATGTGGCAATGTCTACATTGTGGGGTTAAATCAATTAGAAGATGTTGAAATTGACAAGATTAATAAACCTCATTTACCGCTGGCATCAGGAGAATTTTCTCGACAAACGGGGCAGTTAATTGTTGCTTCTACCGGAATTTTGGCATTAGTCGTAGCTTGGCTAACTGGGCCATTTTTATTCGGAATGGTGGCGATTAGTTTGGCAATTGGTACTGCTTATTCTTTACCACCAATTCGCTTGAAACAGTTTCCTTTCTGGGCAGCACTTTGTATTTTTTCTGTGCGCGGCACGATTGTAAATTTAGGATTGTATTTGCACTATAGTTGGGCATTACAACAAAGCCAATCAATTCCGGCTGTGGTGTGGGTGCTGACGTTATTTATTTTGGTGTTTACATTTGCGATCGCTATCTTTAAAGATATCCCAGATATGGAAGGCGATCGCCTCTATAATATCTCGACTTTTACGATTGAACTCGGTGCGCCATCTGTATTTAATCTCGCGCTTTGGGTGATAACTGTCTGTTATTTAGGAATCATTTTAGTTGCTGTACTGCATCTTGCTTCAGTCAATACCATATTTGTGGTAATTAGTCATCTAATTTTGCTAGCTTGGATGTGGTTGCAGAGTTTCGGTGTAGACTTGCAAGATAAAAGTGCGATCGCTCAGTTCTACCAATTTATCTGGAAACTCTTTTTTATCGAATACTTAATTTTCCCTATCGCCTGTCTTTTGGCTTAGACAATGTTAGAAAACTTTTCAATTAGTTCTATAATTGCTGGCAGCGTAGTTGTTTTTAGTTTGGCAATTCTTGCATACTTTGGCTGGAAAACTTTGATTACCTCAGACTTGTTTCAAAAAGGAATTAATCTTGCTCAAGCCAAAGACTACGAAGGTGCAGAAGCCGCGTTTCGTCAGGTGATTTCTCTCAACTCTACTAATGATGTGGTGCGCTTATTTTTGGGAGATGTTTTAAACAAGCAAGGCGAAGTAGAAGAAGCAATAGCATTATACCGGGAAGTTATTAGCCGCAGTCCTAAAAATCCTGATGCTTACTTGCGTTTGGCAAATGTTCTCATTCAGCAACAGCAGCCAGAAGAAGCTAAAACTAATCTATTACAAGCGAAAGATTTATTGCAAAAACAGCGTCAACCAGAAAAAGCTCAAAAGATTGCTAATCTTTTAGAGCAAATCAACGCTAAGTCATAAGTAGAAAAAACTGAATTCGGAAGTTACTTTCTACCAAGGAAGTACGCCATTCTCATCAAAATACCCTCCGGTAGAACCATCAGCAGGTAGAGTTGCAAGTCTAACTGCTGCTGTCGCTCCCTGCTCAACAGTACGATAACCTTGGTATTGATTAATGTCAGTTGCTGTGAAACCAGGGTCAGCAGCATTGACTTTAATTGGGGTATCTTTTAACTCAGCTGCCAAAATAACTGTTATTGCATTCAGTGCTGTTTTTGATGAGTTATAAGCAAGAAGCTTAAAACTAGCAAACTCATCATTTGGGTCAGAGTTTTTAGTAATAGAACCTAAGCCACTTGATAAATTTACTATTCGACCAGCAGAAGACTTCTTCAAGAGTGGCAACATCGCTTTTGTAACTGCAAATACACCGAACACATTGGTCTCATAAGTAGTTCGCAGTGTTTCAATCTTAACTTGACTGGGCGGAACGCGATCGCCATCAATTAGTATCCCAGCATTATTGACAAGAATATCAAGTTTTTCAAATTCGCGTTCGATTTTTTGACCTGTAGAGTCGATTGTTTTTTGGTCGGTGACATCAAGTTGAACTGCTCTGGCGTCTATATTATCTACACGAAGTTTGTTCGCCGCGTCTTCACCGCGTCCTATATCTCTGGAACCAATTAGAACAGTCGCCCCTCTAGAACCAAGCTGACGGGCGATTTCATACCCGATACCCTTGTTTGCACCTGTTATCAGCGCAACCCTGCCTTTTAAATCTTCTGACATATTACTCTCTATAATTTAATAGACACTGACTATTGATATTTGGGAATAAGTCTACTACATAAGTATTAAGACTTATGGTCTATACAAATAGTGAACTATGTGCTTAACGAGATTCAGTAGTTTAAGTGGTTAATTGCTGATCAAACTTCAAAAATCAAACTTTAACATCTAAAGTTGCAATACATAGCTAATTATTTTTGTCAACATATATTAATTTCTGATAAGTGAAAGCGACAGAATCCGGGCTTTTTTGAGATGTCTAGGTTTTTGTTTCTCACAACAGGATTGCTATAGTAAATATACAGATTTTAATAGCTAAATAATCCCTAAAAATAGGGATATAATAGGGCTTACTGAGTAAAACTAAATTTGGGCAAAAAGTTCAGATTTGACTCAGGCGATCGCAGTAATAGAGGACTAAGAGTTCTCGCGGTGAAGGAGCCTTGAGAAGCTTGGAAACTCATAAAGGAAAAATTTTAGTGGTAGACGACGAAGCCAGCATTCGTCGGATTTTGTCGACGCGCCTTTCTATGATTGGCTACGATATAGTCACGGCGAGCGACGGAGAAGAGGCTTTGGAAATTTTTCGTCAAGAGGCTCCTGATTTAGTAGTTTTAGATGTGATGATGCCAAAGCTAGATGGCTATGGTGTGTGTCAAGAATTACGTAAGGAATCAGATGTGCCAATCATCATGCTAACAGCCTTGGGGGATGTTGCAGATCGGATTACTGGCTTGGAATTGGGTGCGGATGACTATATGGTGAAACCATTCTCCCCCAAGGAGTTAGAAGCGAGAATTCGTTCTGTGTTGCGGCGGCGCTTAGCCAAAAATACTGCTGGTATTCCCAGTTCAGGGATGATTAATGTCGGCAATATCAAAATTGATACAAATAAGCGGCAAGTGTACAAAGGAGATGAGCGCATTCGGTTAACGGGTGTAGAGTTTAGCTTACTAGAGTTGCTAGTAACCCGTTCTGGAGAAGCCTTTTCCCGATTGAAAATTTTGCAAGAAGTTTGGGGTTATGTACCAGACCGTCATGTAGATAGCCGTGTCGTGGATGTACATATCTCCCGGTTGCGAGCCAAGTTGGAAGATGACCCCAACAATCCAGAATTTATTCTGACTGCAAGAGGTACTGGTTATCTTTTCCAACAGATTGTTCAATCAGAGCAAGCATAACTTTTTCTGGCGTCATCAAAAGTTGGGTAAGTGTAACATTTATTGCATGGCTAACGGCAGTCGCTTAGCCAATCGTTGATACCAATTTTCTTGTCTAGAGCGTTAATTGTAATTATACAGAAATGTCTCTTTTGCTAAGCCACTATTCATCACGTGCCTTTCTCCCTCTTCCTGGTGCATCCCATAATCCTACTAAACCCTGGCTTTGCCAGCGATGAATTGTGTGATGTACAGTTTTTACTACCCAGTTCAAATCCTGTGCTATCTGTTCGTTTTTTTTACCTTGAGAATTCAACAGTAAAGCAGTTGCACGGTCTTTAGTACGCTTTGGAACTTTTGACGATGTTTGCAGTTCTAACAGCGTCCGATGTTCTTCTCGATTTAGAAAAATTCTCAGTCTGCATCCCATTTCTAATTACCTCTATCCCAATTTATGCGTTAATTTAATTTAGTAGTTATGAAACTTGCAGTATATTCATGTACTTGAACAACATACTTACATCAGAAGCTTGGAGAGCTAGAAGTAAAACTGGCTCTTGCGTTTAAATGCATTTCTACAGCAGAATTCAGAAGTCAGAAGTAAAATTGGCTCTTTATCTGACTTTTACATTGAAAATGTGTACCTCATTAACTTGCAACCTGTTGTATATACAGCTTGCATTGAGATTATCGTATTGTCAGGGTAAGTATTATTTGAGCAACCCAATCAATATTATTTAGGGGAATCAAGCTGTTCTTAAGCAAAGGAAGCAGTGAAAGAATAAGAATTTTACTTGCTACCATAAACTCTGCAAAATTAGTGTGATGTAATACTAGTTAGTAAGTTCTATTAAGGGCATTAAAAATATATTGCTTGTAGTTCTCAACACAGCAATTTTAACCTCTATCAATGACATTTACTGTCTAATTTATGTGTTTCAAATAGGATTTTGTTTGTGGATTTTCTGTTTACTTAACACATACATAATATACAACATCTCAACATCTTAATTGATGTATTATATAAAATATCCTACTTTTCCTACTTTTCCCACTTTTGTAAAATTGAAAGACTAAATTAATAGACTAGCTAAATTAAAATTTTCTCGAGTGTGTTTGATTTATTAGAGATATAGCGATTCTCATCTGAATGAGGTAAACGGATAAGCACACGACATCTGATGTTGTAGTCTTAGCAAGGCTAGCGGTTGTTTAAAGACGCTTGGCTAATCCGGTGGTTGAACAGCATATGAGAAACATGGCTCATTTCACTTATGCATATCCGAGCAACTAATAAGGATTTTTATTGATGATAGATTCAAATGACTGTCAGGATAAGTTGAATCAGGAATACTGGCAATCAGCGTTATGTCAGACTATCTGTAACGACTGTGCTTTTCATGCCAAAGTAGAAAGAGCCATAGAGTGCATTCACCCTGACGAACTTGAAGTTAATTGTTCTACTGTCATTTTTTGCAATTCTTTCCAAGCAACACAAGAAGTTGAAAGTCCTTGT
Source organism: Nostoc sp. UHCC 0302 (assembly GCF_038096175.1). Classification (NCBI taxonomy): domain Bacteria; kingdom Bacillati; phylum Cyanobacteriota; class Cyanophyceae; order Nostocales; family Nostocaceae; genus Nostoc; species Nostoc sp. UHCC 0302. The sequence continues at coordinate 4,128,931 of NZ_CP151099.1, read as the reverse complement.
GTCTCTTTCGGCAATGATGATAGTGAATACAGCAGAATTCAGTAACCAAGAATCAGGAGACAAAAGTAAATCCGGCTTTATATCTAGTTTTTCAACTTAGACACTGTACTTTATTGCTTGCAAACTGCTGTAATAGACTGCTGCAAATCAGTCAACCAGATTAAACATAAAATCTGCGTCTCAATTACGAATTAGGATTATTCTTGTTTTGTATGCTCACCCCAAGGTTCGCGAGCGAAGATCCGGTGTACCATAGGCTCAAAGAAAGTTAGCGGCAAAGTATCATAGTTTGGATCAAAGGATTCTTGATCCCAGTTGTGGCAAAACTCAGCAGTGCGCTCAAAATAAGGATGACCACGAAACTTTTCACGTGCATTGCGATCGCGTCCGATGTGATGCCAAAAGTAGTATCCTTGAAAAATCCCGTGATGTTCTACTATCCAATAGGTAGATGCGCTGACATAGGGTTGAAGGATATCGGCCGCCAGAGCAGCATGATTTGTGGGTGCTAATAAATCTCCAATATCATGGAGTAGCGCCGCAACTACAATCTCTTCTTCAGCTCCATCTCGAAAAGCTCGCGTTGCTGTTTGTAAAGAATGCTGATAGCGATCAATTAGATTTCCTGGGTAACTCTCTTGTAAGCCGAGTAAAAGTGTCAATGCATGATCAGCCACTTTATTTAATAACGGCTTAGAGTGTTCTCGCAACACAAGATAGTCTTCTTGTGTCCCATCTGCCATTCGAGTATAGGTTGCGATCTGTCTTTTTGTAGGTGAGTCTGACATGAAATAACTCCTACCGTCAATCTTCTAAATTCTTCTATTTATACTGACATATAGCAATCAAGTCCGCAGAGCCAACGCCATTCTCTACAAGTTGCGGAACCAGCCGACTAGAAAGAATTGCCAAAATGGTTATGAAGCTTGAAAAAACTAGGGTTTGAGCAGGGTAAAACCCAATATAATTACAAAATTTATAGACGTTGGGTTATGAGACAAAACGGAATCGCTACAGATTTAGAAATGATTTCTTAAATTTATATGACTTAATCAATCATTTTTTTTGATTAAGTTAACAAAAAATTAAAATGGCTGTTATCAATCAGCTATATTACAGTGGAATTAGCTATCACAACTAAGCATATTAGATTTAACTTCAAAAACTTATAAATCTCAATATGCTGTCAAAAACGAGCAAAATCAAGCTTAACCAATCTAGATATTACAAGAGTGTACCTTACAACTTACTAGCAAAATATGAACTGTGACTAATCAGCATTTTATATGGATGATCACAATCAGGTAGACAAACATAACTTTCTCTACTATCGCTATCAATATCTAGGTCAATTCACACCAGAAAATTTGCTATTCAATGCCAATCTTCAGGAATTTTCTCAACGAGTCAGTTACATTTGCAATCTCTATACTGGGGGGAAACTCTCTTTTGAGGAGTCTTATGAGGAAATTGAAGCCCTTTGGCAACAGTTAACACAGAGCTTTAAGGCACTAAAAATTGAAAAAGATACTACTAATGATTGTTAACAGTGAATGAGCTTTTACTTAAACAAGGATGGACAAAATCTATGATAAATACAAGTAATTTACCCGAACCTGTTGGTGAAACCACCGATGTAGAAACTTGGCTTAGTAGGGCTGGGTTAAAATTTGAAGACTTAAGTAACGATCCTATTAGTGTAGCAATCCGTAGGCAATGGCGAGAGTACCAAACTGCGGTACATAGATGCTGTGTAGCTCTACACGAAACACCAGAACGTGTTCAACTGGGCGGCGTTTATGCCAAGCTGAGAATGCCTAATGGCGCATTATTAACAGAGTTCAAAAAGACGTTATCCAAAAATAATGAGGAAAATGGAGCGCTCCAGTAATTAAATGCACCTCAGATGCAACGATAAGTTTTAACTGGATTGCTATCAAGCTAGGTTCAAGTTCCACTCGGAGAGAATAATGCAATTAGAACCGGGACAGCAGGTTATCTGGAATTACAAGCCTCGTCAAGGCTATAGCGATCACAAAATCCCTGCCCAGATTATCAAACTGGGAGCAAAGCGAGTGCAAATCAAAGTCCAAAAGACTACGGGCGAATTTCTCCATCGTTGGGTCTATCAAAACAGGCTAGAGATTCAGTAACGAGCATCTAAATCTCTTCCTTAGTAGGTTTGTCTGAATTTGTAAAGTAAGACTAAAGCGATCGCTTAACCCATCTCTGTTGATTTTCTAACTAATTCCAGCAATGCAGATGTCACTATTTCTAAATTAACGTGAGTTCGACAAGTGCTATGTTGACCTCTCCCCCAGCCCTTCTCCTACGAGGCTACGGTGTACACACAAGTTGAGCAGCATAGGTTTCAACTCTTTTAGTAGTTTCGTAGCGTGCGTTATGGACACGCCGAAATAACAAATGCGAACGCCGAAATAACAAATGCGAACGCCGAAGTAACAAATGCGAACGCCGAAGTAACAAATGCGAACGCCAAAGTAACAAATGCGAACGCCGAAATAACAAATGCGAACGCCGAAATAACAAATGCGAACGCCGAAATAACAAATGCGAACGCCGAAATAACAAATGCGAACGCCGAAATAACAAATGCGAACGCCAAAGTAACAAATGCGAACGCCGAAATAACAAATGCGAACGCCGAAGTAGCAAATGCGAACGCCGAAATAACAAATGCGAACGCCGAAGTAGCAAATGCGAACGCCGAAGTAACAAATGCGAACGTCGAAGTAACGAATGATATTAATAAGACTTACGCACTGAAGCCTGAAACCTTGATCCCCTCTAGCCCCCCTTTTTAAGGCTACGGTGTACACAGAAGTCTGAAACAGCTACTCATCTGGGTTTAAGTATTGGTTTTACCCCACCCTAACCCTCCCCTTGTAAAGGGGAGGGAACTAGATTTCTTGTTTCCCCCTTGTAAAAGGGGAGATTAAGGGGGGTAATTCGACTTGTGTGTACACCGTAGCTTTTTAAGGGGAGCAAAAACTAGATCCTCCCAACCCTTTTTTAAGGGGGGCAAAAACCTCTCCAAGTCTCCCTTTTTAAGGATTTAGGGGGATCAAAAGCCTGTGACACAACTTTAGAAGACTTGTGTGTACACCGTAGCTCCTACGAGGAGAGGGGAGTAAAACCATGATTTTTTCGTTGCTCCTCCCTCTCCGCTTCGGAGAGGGAGGTCGGGAGGGAGAGGTTCATCGAACTCACGTTAAATTAAACCAAATTCAGAAGCGACATATTTAAGGAGATTGTACTGGAACAATTTCTGGATTATCGTCCAAAGAGAGGAGAAACTCTATTAACTCAGTTTGGTCTTGAGTAGTAAAACCAGCTTGTTTATCTACCCAGTAATTATGTCCACTACCGTCGACATTCGACTTTTGCAAATTGGGTTGAGCATGACTCGCTACAACCACTTGCCTACGTAAGTTGCGGTCTACAAGTACTCGCAGACTGGCACTTGGGTCTGGTGCAATGCCCTTTAATGAAGTCCCTGCTATTCCTAATTGGTCAGGTTGAACTACTTTATAGCCGTTTGTATCCTCTTGCAATGCTTCTTTACTAGCGGCAACACCACCATCATGCAAATAAGGTGCAGTCAGGTAAAGTCCGATTAAGCTAGGCACTTTATAACCGCCTGAGTTGCCAATAGCAAAAGCAAGTTTGTAGTCTTCTTGTGCTGTAATATCTGTTGGCACATCTAGTACTGGAGAATTTTTTGGCAGAGGAACTGACACGTTACTAGGATAAGTCTGCGGGGTGATGAAGTTTTGAGCGAAAGCTGCTTGAGCTGTTGCACGTGAAGACTGAGATTTGATTTCTCCTGCTGCGATGACGTGATTGTTGGTGAAATACCTGCCGCTATGGCATTCAACACATCCGGCTTTCGTGAAAATCGCTGCACCACGCTGTAAAGACGTTGTATGCAATGTCTTTACAGGTGGTGGTGCTAAACTATTTTGAAAAGCAGACATTCCATTGAGTTGTGCAGCAACTGGCTGTCCTGGGGAATTTGCCATCAATCCATCTAAAATAAATGGTGAACCTTTGGGATATCCTGGCATTTGAATCACTTCATTGATGCCTGGAGTACCGGGAGTCGGGTCAATTTTCTGGAAAAATTCCGAAGGTTTAGCACCTTTTGGCAATCTAAAGGCTGAATTGGCAGAATTTTGCAGAATTATACCGAGATAAGTCTCTTTATCAATGCCTAGTAGCTGCTTACTAGCATCAGCACCCGTTGTCTGGTCTGAGTTTGTTCCATGAACGTTGCTATTCAGTGTCGTCAGTCCGTGGAACCAGCCAATTGCGGCGTTGCCACTCCAGCCATAGGGATATGCTGCAAAAGTGTAGGAAGATGGATTTTGAGATGGATTGTTTTTGTTGTCGCCTGTAGAGTCAAAGTTACCAGGAGGCCAAGCTAGTAGTTCTTCATCAACAGCAGCTTCTAAAGCTTCGGCTTTTGGTAAACGTGCTTTTTGGTTGTCCGTATTGATGTAAGTAGTTCCGCCACGCCGAACCATCAGGGGATTAGCACCTGTTTGCCGAAACCATGCCGCAGAGTTACTTGCTAATGCCAGAATTGTGCCAGTATCAAGGTCGTTATTAGGTGCGCCTTCTAAAATGCGTCCGGTAGTTTTATCTACAGCAGCATGGCAGGCTGCACAGGTGATACCAACGCGAATTTTGCCGTGGTTGATGCGGGTGACAATTCCCAAAGGAAACAAAGAACCTGCGGGAACATCCATACCAGTGTTGAGAATATCGCCTTTTTTAAAGGTATGCTCGCCTACCTTCATATCTCTATCTATGGATACTTGCAGATTTGTTGTATGCTTACCACCAAGGGAGGCGATCGCTTTGGTTAAGTTGCCAATATTTAATGGCCCATCAAGAATCCCAGTAACATCAGTTAAAAAGAACTCATTACCAAAGGTTTCTGTATAAAAAGCTTTGCGTCCCAGTTCAATTAAATCCTCAGTAATAGCAACAGCACCATTATTTTCTGATAGCAGCTGTTTACCAGCGTCTGTTTTGAGCAGATTTGCTGCAACATCTTTATTAACTACTTTACCTAGTACATCGTATGAACCAATTTCCTGGGCTGTAGGTTGGGTTAAGGGTGTATATGTATTATTAATGCTTGGCGCTTTTGGCAAGGTAATATCAATTTGGTATGCCCAGAAGCCAACAAATATAATCACAGCCAGCAGTATAAGAAATCTGCGTAGCCGGAAAAAGGTTTGCAGTAAACTTTGCTTCTGGGATTTAAAACCATAATTTGCGTCTTTTGTCTGTTCGGGAGAAGATACCATAAGACTTGATTTGAAAATGAAGAGTAAGAAGTAGATAAAAGTAACTTTTTTGGTGATAATTTTTACAAAAAATATGGGTGAGATATTGCCCCACCCATATTTTTGAACTCATAACTTTTACAGTACCCGCTTCAAGAAAGTTACTAAATCTTCAAGATTCGGGGTGTGAAGTAAATCCAGTACTTCCGTTACCTCTTCAGAAGGTAAATAGTCATCTGGTATGTCGATAATTGAAGCTCCCAAGTTTTGGGCTAACTGATACCAAAAAGCCAATTTATCGTCAATACTCAGTGAAGTATATTCTTCAGTAGAAATTCCTGTTTCCCTTCCTTCACTTTGACCTAGCAACTGACGTAAGGCAGGTAATTGTTCTGTCTTAGAAAGTTTTTGAATTTTTGCTACTAAACTTGTACTAGTTTCATTTGGTGTCTCCTTGAGAGTAAGCGCCGGAACTTCATCAGCAATTTCGGAATAAAGTAACGCTAGTACTGATAAGCGCTTATCTGTATCCAAATTCTGAAACTTTGATACAGCCTCTTCTAAAAAATTGATATTCGTAGAAGTCATAATAACCTCCGATAAATTAGTTACACTTTTATAAATGCATTTGTAATTTATTTTTAAATAGTAAAAATGTAATTAAATCTACAGTATTAAAGTTTTTACTGAGTTTATTTTTCACCTGATTAACTTTATAATTTTAAGTCTTAATTGAGAAACTATAAAAAGTTAGAGGATTAATGCATAACCTATATATTTAAACCAGCCGTAAGACAGAGTAAATAAAGTGTTATTAAATTTAAATTATTGGATACGAAACAAAGGGCGTAAAGATTTTAGGGTGCAACTAACCCAACGATAGACATAGATGATCACAGAGTAAAAGTTTTAGTTTTTACTCTGTGTTTATTTATCAAACAACAAATGAAGAGGAAGTATTGCTATGGGAGTGTTTGACTCCGTAGACAACTAGCGTCTTGCTTTGCCAACTTCTAGCAACTGCTGTTCATCATTAATTCAGCAAAATTCCTAAATTTCAGCACCAGCTTTTGGTTCAGCGCCGAAAGGTGCAACATAATCACGGAAAAGAGTAATTTGTTGCTCAAATGATAATCCGATAATTCTGTTAAACACTGCTTGAGCTTCTGAAGGAAGCTGATAGTCAGAAGGTACAGGAATAATAGTGCCATTATCCATACCTTGAGATAGCCGATACCAAAATAAAAGCTTTGTGGTATCACCTAATGACCCATATTCACGAGAAATTTGGGTATCTGCTTTATTAATTAAATCCCGCTGAACTTGTAATTGTTCTTCGTAGGATAATTCCTTAACTTGATTAAACAAACCTTCAGCAATTTCTGGAGAAACAGTACTAGCACCAGGTGCTGCTGGGGTAATCGATTTACCCATTTCTTTGTAAATAAACCAGAATAAAGCGAGCTGTTGATCTACATCCAAATTTTGCCAAGCTTGAACGTGTTCGCGAATAGTTGGATCACCAGTTTGGGTGTATGTCATTATCAACTCCGATTGCAATGATTAATTAACTATTATTAGCAAGGTTATCAAATGTACATTTGAGGTTTTACCCTACTGAAGACAGATGTACCGAAATCGCAGAGCAGAATAATTATAAATAGAACATCAATCGGGCGGAGTGTAGCCCTGCATTAAAAACATTTTTAGTTGGATTAAAAACCAACGATAAAAATAAATTTAATGCAGGGGATAGTGAAGGAGTTTGGAATTTGAATGTTATTAAAGTATTGACATTTTTCAAGAAATAATACCAATTCTCTGTAGGCTGCACATTATTTTGACCCCTCCCAACCTCCCCTTACTAAGGGGAGGAGCCGTAGGCGGTGGGGTTGTTCCTATGCATCTTTATACAGAATTGGTATAAGTAGGGAGACAAAAATAATATTGTGTGATTGCGAGCAAAGCGCACCACTGCGTGGAAGCAAGCTACGCCTTGGTCTCGTAGAGAAGCAATCTCAAATCCTTGCGACTGCTACTCTGCGGGAAGGCTTCTCTACGAGACGCTATGCGAATACCTACGTCTTACTTCGTTCCACTCGCAGTGACAGGATTATATTTTATTGTGTCCACTTACTTATTCCAGTGGATAGACCTTTAGAAGGTAAAGTTGTGATTATTATTGGTGCTGGTTTGTTGGCAAAGACCTTGGTGTCGCAGAAACAGCATTTAGGATACGCTTTGCACCCAAAGGCAAATTACGCCTCGGTCACTTACGGTAAGAATTAGAAAATAAAGCAACCCAGCAACTAAAGTAGGTGTGTAACCCTGTCTAGTTTATTTGTGTCTTATCCCTGTTTTGTCACTCTGGGAAAAGAAAAATCAAAGCCAAATTTTGAACTGTAGATAGAACAGGCATTTGAGTGTTTATTTTCTAACACAATGGCTGAAATCATGGTTTTTTGGTAAAAGTCTTATGCTGTAAGCATTCCAGATTATTCTCTCCCGAAAGTGATAAAAGAGGGCTTATACCAATTCACGAAAATCTTGATACATATAAATTTCTCGTAGGGACACAGCATTGCCGTGTCCCTACCAAAGTATTTGTATCATTCTTAAAGTGAAATGGTATTAGTGGTTAACAAAATTGATTATTCAACCACAAAGACACCAAGACTAAAGTAAAATCACCCAGATGTTCAAGGAATCAAGCAAGTTTTTCCATCATACAGGGCTACACCTTTACGCTAAATTACTCCCGTCTGTCTTGATAATCTTCAGAAGACTTTGGATCTAACTCCCAGCGAGAGTCATCACGTTCCTCTAAAATATCGTTGGTGCGAAGAAAAGTTCTATCATCCATTTCTAGCCCTACTGCTGCTTCTAATTCCTCAGTTACATTTTGGTCGGGAGTGGGAGCAGTGCCACCAACAGCTTCATCGCCTACTGCATCTGCATCTTCCCAATAAGCATCAACATCCCCACCAGTAAGTTCGGGACTAGTTTCTGTATACTCGCGCCTTTCGTCACGGATTGAGCGTCCACCAATATTGTATCCTGGCAAGTCTTTCACACCAGTGCCATAAGATTCGGTAATTTCCTGCGGCAAATCATTGGTAGTGATTTCGTCATTATGATTTTTTTCTGCCATGATTACTAGCCATTTTCTGCATCCTCACAATAACCTTTTCTTGCCGCTAGATTGTCCTACTAGCGATATATTGCTTTAGTAATAAACTAATCTATCCCCCTAGTACGAAGATAAGCTAATGTTTAAAGCCTACCATTGAGAATATAAATTCATAGTCAAGCAATTTGTAGTTGAAGTTATTTAGTTACGAGTTAGGAGTTATGAACCTACGATACTACACTAAAAACTGTTAGCTCGTAACTTTTTTATTCACCTACTATTTTTACTAGCTATTTTACTTTTGTGTTTATGCTTGCGACTACCTAAATGCTAAATCCAAGCATTAATTTAATTAATTTTGTCAGCGGAGGTAGATAGTGGAATACGACGAGTTTATTACACACGTTCAAAGTCTTACTCAATCCAATTCTCGCGAAGAGGCAGAACGTGCTACGCGTGCCACACTGGAAACCATTAAAGAACGTATCCCTGCGGATGAGGCAGAAGAATTGGCTGCCAATTTGCCCCAGCAGACAGCTGAATATTTACGGGGGCGAGAGGGCGAACCTGCACAAAACTTTAACTTGCAAGAATTTATTACCCGCACCAGTCAAAAAGAAAATGTAGAACCAATTACTACTGCAATTCATGTGCGGGCTGTTTTCGCTGTCTTACAAAATGCCGTTCCTCCAGAGAAATTCGCTAAACTTCATGCCTATTTATCTCATGACTATGAAGAACTTTTTGTCACTTAACCATTTAGCGAATCACCTGCGGCACAACAGCGATTAGGAAATTAAAAATTCCTACCATCAATCCATCAATAGCGATCAGACAACCCATCATCAAAGCTTATGGTAAATAGCATGAACATTATTAATTTACTAATTTAATAATGAAAACAAGCTAGTTACCAGATAGTTAAATACTTTATTTAGTTAAAAAACAGAGATAAGCAGGTAATACTAATGGTACAGAGTAACAATCATTCCGGTAAGAAAAAAGTTGCCATCCTCATTGAAAACGGAGTAGAGGATGTAGAATTTACAGTTCCTTATAATGGGATAAAACAAGCGGGAATAGAAGTAGTAGTTCTTGGTTCCCGCATGAATGAAAAATATAAGGGGAAGCGTGGCAAGCTCAGCGTACAAGCTGATGGTACTACGACAGAAGCGATCGCAGCCGAATTTGATGCAGTAGTAATTCCTGGTGGAATGGCTCCTGACAAAATGCGACGCAACCCCAATACAGTACGCTTTGTCCAAGAGGCGGTGCAACAAGGCAAACTAATCGCAGCAGTTTGTCACGGGCCACAACTAATAATAGAAGGCGACTTGCTCAAAGGGAAACAAGTCACAGGTTTTATTGCCATCCGCAAAGACATTATTAATGCAGGTGGAAACTATATAGATGAGCCACTTGTAGTTGATGGGAATTTTATTACTTCTCGTGAACCTGGAGACTTACCAATTTTCACCACAGCTATCTTAAGTCGTTTGGGTTATGGTGGCAAAGACGCTGCATTACCAGACGAGAAAGATACAACTGCGGAATGGTGGAAACTAGCTGATGCTTGGGGTGGCTCAACTAAAAGTGAGATTGGTAGAGGCTTAAATACTGCCCTTGCTGGTGAGCGTTATTCGCTAGAAGCATTAGAAAAGTATGCCGAAAAAGAATCGGACACAGAAGTAAAATCTGTCTTTGGGGAGATGATTGGCAATAAGCAACGCCACATCGAAAAACTGGAAACCTATCTCCACAGACTTGGTGAAAAACCTTCTTTAACCGCAAATGTAGCTAATCAGTATGCCAAGGTGAAAACTGCCTTGACAGGAAGTGACGACATTTTCCAGTTACGTTCCGCTTTGGGCGATGTGCAAACGGGAATAGGCGATATTGGCAATTTATCTGCAATGTTTACTGACCCAGTAGCAACTGCCATTTTTAAACAAATTTACCACGATGGATTGAAATACGAGCAACGGTTACTGGAATTGTACCGAGCGCGGTTAGGCACTCAAATTCAGCCTCCTAAACCGACTACAGGGGCCGCTGTGTCGATGTAAACCATTGTAGAGACGTTGCAATGCAACGTCTCTAGCAAAAGATTTGTTGCAATCAATCATTAATTGAATCGGTATCAGGTTTTTTAAATAAACGGACGAAGTACAGACAGCGGAGTTTGCTAGAGAGGCAAACAAGAGTGTTTGTATCTGAAGTAGAGATTTATTGATAGGGAGAGATAAAAAAGTGACTTCTACACCAGGAGACAAACTAAGTACAAGTCAAGGGGAAGCCAGTGAAGTTGAGCGCTGGGCATCTCTCATAGGTGGCGGTGCTATGGTGCTGATGGGTTTAAAGCAAGGCTCTTTACGGGGAGCGCTAACAGCTTTAGCTGGTGGCGGTTTGATTTATCAAGGTGCGACCAAACAAAGCACGATTCAACAAGCACAGGAAGCTATAGGTGTGAATAAACCCATCAAAGTTGAAAAGACAGTCACTATCAATAAATCGGCGGATGAACTGTACCGCTTTTGGCACAACTTTGAGAATCTGCCAACATTCATGAAGCATCTCAAATCTGTGAAAGTTTACAACGAGAAACGTTCCCACTGGATTACGAATGCACCCTTGGGTAACAGTGTAGAATGGGATGCAGACATTCTCGAAGACCGAGAAAACGAGTTTATTTCTTGGGCTTCCGTTGAAGGTGCAGACGTTGATAATTCTGGTTTTGTCCGCTTTAAAAAAGCACCAGGCGATCGCGGTACGGAAGTCAAGGTTGTTCTAGAATATAACCCCCCTGGTGGAGCGCTAACAGCTGCGGTAGCTAAACTTTTTGGTGAAGAACCAGAACAGCAAATAGGCGACGAATTACGCCGCTTCAAAATGCTAATGGAAACAGGCGAAATCGCCACCACCGAAGGTCAACCTTCTGGACGCAAGTAGGCAGAAGGGAGAAGAAGAATACCACTGACAAATGACCAATGACAAATGACAAAATAACATGAAAGCAGTTTGCTGGTACGGCGCTAATGATGTCCGTGTGGAGACAGTGCCAGATCCAAAAATTCTCAATCCGCGTGACGCTATTATCAAAATTACTTCAACGGCGATTTGCGGCTCGGATCTCCATATTTATGGCGGTTACATTCCCACAGTTAAACAAGGTGACATTATTGGTCACGAATTTATGGGGGAAGTCGTAGAAGTTGGTAGAGGAATCAGCAACTTAAAAATAGGCGATCGCGTTGTTGTTCCTTCTACAATTGGCTGTGGTAATTGTAATTACTGCCAGCGTGATATGTGGTCATTGTGCGATAACTCCAACCCCAATGGTTGGATTGAAGAAAAGTTATTCGGCAATATCACCTCAGCAATTTACGGCTACTCTCATGCCTTCGGGGGTTATGCAGGCGCACAAGCAGAATATGTGCGAGTACCTTATGCTGATGTCGGTGTTGTTAAAGTTCCGCCAGATTTGCCGGACGAGATGCTATTATTCATCTCCGACGCCATCCCCACCGGCTACATGGGTGCAGAATTATGCGATATTCAGCCAGGTGATACTGTAGCCGTTTGGGGTTGCGGCGCTGTCGGACAGTTTGCCATGATCAGCGCCTACTTGATGGGTGCAGAAAAAGTTATCGCCATAGACCGCTTTCCCGAACGTCTGGAATTAGCCAAAAGATACGCCAAAGCCGAAGTAATCAATTATGAAGAAGTTGATGCTGGCGAAGCGTTAAAAGAGATGACCGGCGGGAGAGGCCCCGATGCGTGTATTGATGCTGTTGGTTTAGAAGCGCACGGCGTGGGTTTAGAAGACTTTTACGACCAGACTAAGCAAAAACTACGCTTAGAAACCGACCGTCCTCACGTACTGCGTCAAATGATGGTCGCTTGTCGTAAAGGAGGCACCCTTTCCGTAATGGGTGTTTATGGTGGCTTTGTGGATAAAATGCCCTTTGGTGCAGCCTTCAACAAAGCCTTAACTTTCAGGATGGGACAAATGCATGGACAAAAATATATGCATTTACTGTTACAGCTAGTCTTAGATGGAAAACTCGATCCATCTTTAGTTGTTACCCATCAACTACCCTTGGAACAAGCACCCTACGGCTATGACATATTTCAACAAAAAAAGGACAACTGTATCAAAGTTGTTCTGAAACCTTGAGATAGCTAATAGCTATTAGCTATTAGCTAAATACAGCATTAAATAATTAAATCGGAGGACTTTTATGACTCATGTAATTTCTTGGCTACGGAATCTACGTTTGCGTCAGGTTATAACAGTTGTTCTGGCAGGATTGACAGTTTTTGTTATGCAAGCTTTTGGCTATACACTGCCAGCACAAGCTGATAACACAGTGAGAACACCAGAGGGTACTTATTACAAAGGAACACTCGATGTCAGAGAGAGCGTTAGGAATGATAATCCGTTAGGTGAAAGAGCTAGTAGAATCTTGAAAGATACTACCGATGGTGACAGAGCAAGGACAAACCTTAGAGACACTGCTGATAACGCCAAAAGAAATCTGAGAGACACTGTTGATAATGCCAGAAGAAACATCGGTGACACTGTGAGAACCCCAGAGGGAACTTATTACAAAGGAACCCCTAATGACGACGAAAACATAATTGAAAGAGCCAAAGGAACTGCTGAAAATATCAAGAACAAACTTAATCTTGATGAACCATTACCTCGCAGTACAAAAGAGTTTTTGAATGCCAAACCTAAAGAAGGTGAAGGATATTATAAAACTCCTGCAAGATAATTTGTTCTTAGTTATTTCTCCTTTGTAAACTAGTGTAATAAGTCAGTCCTAAAGGCGGGTTTCCGAGCTAGTGCTTTACCGATGAGAAGTTTAAGCGAAAGCTTCCTCTGATTGCGCCAAACTCACTACCAAAGTCATCAGAACTTCTCTTAAAGGAGACCAAGGCGAACAAGAATTTCCGCTATAGGAAACTGGCTTAAAGCTCTTCTCTTTAGAGAGAAGGAGATACCCAGATGGTCATTTGTGCAAAGACAAATGACGAAAAATTAGGTCAAATGGCCATTGATACGTTGCAATTCAAAATTCAAAATGAAGAATCTTTTTTGAATTTTGAATTTTCCCGAAGGGTTGACTAAGGAATATTTACTATGAAAGCAGTTTGCTGGCACAGTGCCAATGATGTGCGAGTTGAGACAGTGCCAGATCCTAAAATTCTCAACCCACGTGATGCCATTGTTAAGATTACCTCAACAGCGATTTGTGGTTCAGATTTGCATCTTTACAATGGCTACATTCCCACAATGGAAAAGGGGGATATCCTTGGCCATGAATTTATGGGAGAAGTCGTGGAATTGGGAAGTTCTGTAAAGAATGTGCAAATAGGCGATCGCGTCGTTGTTCCCTTCACTATCTCCTGTGGTAATTGCTTTTTCTGCAATCGCGATTTGTGGTCATTGTGCGATAATTCAAACCCCAATGGGCCATTGATAGAAAAGTTAATGGGTCATTCACCATCTGGCTTATTTGGCTACTCTCACCTATTTGGTGGTTATGCAGGCGGTCAAGCTGAGTATGCGAGAGTTCCCTTTGCAGATGTCGGCTTGTTCAAAATCCCTGATGGATTAAAAGATGAACAAGTATTATTCTTAACAGATATTTTTCCCACAGGTTACATGGCGGCGGAAAACTGCCACATTAAACCCGGCGACATTGTTGCGATTTGGGGTTGTGGCCCAGTTGGGCAATTTGCTATCAGAAGCGCACATCTGTTCGGTGCAGAACGCGTGATTGCGATCGACCGGGTTCCCGAACGTTTGCAAATGGCTAAAGAACAGGGCAAAGCCGAAATCCTTAACTACGAAGAAGTGGATGTCGGTGAAGCCCTCAAAGAAATGACTGGCGGTCGTGGCCCCGATGCTGTGATTGATGCAGTCGGGCTAGAGGCACACGGCACTGATTTTATGGGTTTATACGACCAAGTAAAACAAGCAGTGCGTCTAGAAACCGACCGTCCCACAGCTTTACGGAATGCAATAGTAGCTTGTGGTAAAGGTGGTCACGTATCCATTGCAGGGGCTTACGGCGGCTTTTTAGATAAAATCCCGATGGGTGCAGCCATGAACAAGGGTTTAACTTTCAAAATGGGACAAACCCACGTCCAGAGATACTTGCGCCCGTTACTAGAACACATCCAAAACGGTGACATCGATCCATCCTTCGTCATCACCCACACCCTACCACTAGAACAAGCCCCACACGGTTACGAAATCTTCAAGCACAAAAAAGACAACTGCATCAAGGTTGTACTTAAACCATGAGCTGTTTCGCAGAGTCAAGAGTCCAAAGTCAAAGTATTGATCTTGACCCTTGACCCCTGACCCTTGACTTTTGACTAACAATGTTCGACATCCTCAAATCAGAACTTACACGCCGTACCCTTTTATATAAAGCAGGTTTTGGGTTCATGGCGCTTGGTGTGGCTGGGGCAGTGGGAACAATTCTTAGACCAATGCGGACTCTAGCGCAAGCGGGGCCAGCATCAACCAAGGAACCGCCTCTACCTCCAGACAAAAAGTTAGGATGGGCGATTGTTGGTTTAGGCAAGTTTGCCACACAACAGATTATTCCATCCTTTGGTGAATGTAAGCGTTCAAAGTTGGTAGCTTTAGTGAGTGGCGATCGCGCCAAAGCTGAGCAATATGCACAGCAATACGGTGTTAATCCCAAGAATATCTATAACTACCAGAACTTCGACAGTATCCGCAATAATCCAGAGGTAGATGTTATTTATATCATCTTGCCTAACGGGTTACACGCCGAATACAGCATTCGCGCCGCCCAAGCTGGTAAACACATCATGTGTGAGAAGCCGATGGCGATTAATGTCGAGGAATGCCAAGCAATGATTAACGCGGCCAAAAAAAGCGATCGCAAGTTAATGATTGCTTACCGAGCCCAGTATGAACCTTACAACCTCGCAGCTATCGAACTTGCTCAAAGCGGGAAACTTGGTAAATTAAAAGCGATCGTTTCTGACCACGGACGCAACCTCGACCCCAAAGACCCCGCAGACCGCTGGCGGGCAAATAAAAAACTCGCTGGCGGCGGTTCTCTTTACGACATTGGTATCTACGCTTTAAATGCCACTCGGTACATCACAGGCGAGGAACCGCAAGAAATCAGCGCCATGATGTATAGCACCCCTGGCGACCCCCGCTTTGGGGAAGTCGAAGAAAATGTCAACTTTATGCTACGTTTCCCTAGTGGAGTACTTGCCAACTGTACCTCCAGCTACGGCTACGCCGATACAAAACGTATCCAAGTCTTCGGGGCTGATGCCACCTTAGAATTAGATCCAGCAACTGACTACTATCAACACCGTCTCACAATTAAGCGCAAAGACGGCAACGAGGAGCGAAATATTGAAGAAAAGAACCAATTCGCCCTAGAGATAGATCATTTGTCCGAGTCTATTATCCAGAATAAACAACCTAAAACTCCAGGTGAAGAAGGTTTACAAGACGTGAGGCTGATGCAATTGATTTACGAAGCAGCACGCACAGGCAAAACAATCAAAGTTTAATCCGTAGCACACAAAATCTACCATTTTGAAAAAAGAATCTAACAGATAGACCATTGTTATGGAGAGATGCGCCATAGCACATCTCTACCATAATCCCCAATTCCCAAAAAATGAGGAAACAAATATGACTGATACAAGCGTGACAAAAATAGACTCTACCCATTCACCCAAAGGTCAGCTAGGCCAGAAATATCTCGCATCTGGTAAGTCTGTGTCGATGCGTCTTTGGGAAAATGAACAACCGGGAGAAGCCAAAGAATCAAAAGCACGGGAATATGAAACAGTTGGTTATGTAATTAATGGTCGCGCAGAGTTACACATTGAAGGTCAAAAGATTTTACTTGAACCAGGAAACTCCTGGGTAGTGGCAAAAGGAGTCTCCCACACCTACAAAATTTTGGAATCATTCACCGCTGTTGAAGCAACCAGTCCGCCCGCTCAAGTTCATGGGCGTGATGAAGATTGAAATGTAATTATTTACTCTTTTCCCTTCTCAGATTAGTCAAATCAAACCAGAGGCAGAGTCTCTGGTTTTTCTGTTATTTTTTCACCTATTAGACTGAAAGATCAGATTTATTGACCCTGCTAGTGAACGAACTTCCCTCCGTCAATATACTTAAAAATAAAGTATTTTTTCTGTAACTACAGAATGATGAACATAAAAGATTTAAGAGGTTTCCTAGAAGTATAAACAACGATAGGCAGTCTAACGCTACTTGCTACGCTGCCTTGAGCCGCACACAATACAGTTCGGTTAAAGATTGTTACTACAGATTTCATGCGTGTAGAGACATTGTAATGCAACGTCTCTCAATCGAAGTTGAGCAACCTGCTAGGCTGCCTTCACAAACATCAGAAAAGTCTGAATTTGTGTCAATTCAATATTCAATCAATGAGGAAGGCTAATGTTTTACCATACGAAACGGTTACAGTACTTCACACCACCTACAAATCCTGATGCAGTTTATGCCAAGAAGGTTCAGGAACTCATTGGTGGTGTATTTGGGGAAATGACCGTCATGATGCAGTATCTGTTTCAGGGTTGGAACTGTCGTGGCCCTGCGAAGTACCGAGATATGCTGCTAGACATCGGTACTGAGGAAATCGGTCATGTCGAGATGCTAGCCACGATGATCGCCCATCTGTTGGACAAAGCCCCAATTAAATACCAAGAGGATGGTGCAAAAGATCCAGTTGTCGGTGCGGTTATGGGCGGTATAAACCCACGAGATGTGATTACAGCAGCCATGAACCCACAGCACGCCATTGTTTCAGGCGGAGGTGCTACACCAAGTGACAGCGTTGGTTTCCCTTGGAATGGTCGCTTCATTGTCGCTAGTGGTAACCTCTTAGCAGACTTTCGCTCTAATCTCCATGCTGAATCTCAGGGTCTCGTACAGGCTGTACGGTTGTTTGAAATGACAGACGACCCAGGAGTGAAAGATACCCTCAGTTTTATGATCGCCCGCGATACCATGCATCAAAACCAGTGGCTAGCAGCGATTGAGGATCTGCAAAGAGAAGGATTTGAAGGTACAGTTGTTCCCAAAGTCGCACACGAATATGGGAAGAACGAATTTGCCTATCAATTCTGGAACAACTCAGAAGGTACTCAAAGTGCCGAAGGTCGCTGGGCAAAAGGGCCTTCCATAGATGGCAAAGGAGAATTCCAGTATGTTGAGAATCCTGAACCACTGGGGACAGAACCACATCCACCGCAGCCTGATCCTCGACTTCACGGCACGCCCAAAGATCCAGCATTGCAGCAGCAAGGTAACGGTGCTAGCGCACCCCCTTTAGTTGAACGCACGACGGTTATCGGCGAATAATATTGATACTCCTAAAGCCGTAATTGCTTTCGTGTAATTAACTCCAACGTTTCCAGTAAAAATCACAACAGACTGGCATATACGATGAGTATGTGTCAGTTTTCTTATTTATATAACTAGGTAGACATAATTAAATGTAAAATGCCAACCAGACAAACCCTTTGACTGAATAGCTTTTCCCTGCTGTATTCTACTTACAAGTTGTCATTGTGCATTTTTAATTGATGATGCTAACGTTGACTGAACGTAAACCGCCAAACTCTAATACAACAGTCGCCTTAACTCTCGCCCTTACAGCAGAAGAACGCACCCGCAGTCGTCATCGTTTTGAGATTGAAGATAACAAAGTTGTGTTTTTGCGTTTACCCAGAGGAACAGTGCTACGGGATGGCGATATTCTGCAAGACGAAGTGAATGGGACTTTAGTAAGAATTACAGCTAAACCAGAATTAGTTTTGACTGTTTTTGCTCAAACACCGCTTTTATTACTACGCGCAGCATACCATTTAGGGAATCGCCATGTACCTGTAGAAATTACCCCAAGCTATTTTCGTTTATCACCAGATGCTGTTTTACGCGCCATGTTAGAACAACTGGGGCTAGAAATTAGAGAAGAAATTGTACCATTTCACCCAGAATTAGGAGCTTATGGACAACACCATCATGCTCACTGATAGCCATTTGTTAACTATTTTACAACTGGCTAGCCCGGCGTTGCCTGTAGGAGCATATAGTTATTCTGAAGGTTTAGAAACGTTAACGGAAAATGGGGCGATCGCTAACCAAGCAAACCTCAAACACTGGTTAGAAGCAGAACTGCGTTATGGGGCAATTCGGTTAGAGGCAGCGGTAATGATTAGAGCCGAGCAAACTGCAAAAATCGGTGATTTAAAAGCGCTATGCCGCTGGAATCTATGGTTATCCGCAGCCAGAGAAACAGAAGAGTTACGCGCCTCTAGTTGGCAGATGGGGCGATCGCTTATCCAGTTACTTGGTAAATTAGAACCACAAGTAATGCCAATTGTCAATGCTGTGGGTAATCGTTGTAATTATGCGATCGCTTTTGGCATTGCCGTTGCCCATTGGCAAATTAATATTCAAGCTGCCTTACTAGCATATCTGCATAGTTGGGCAAGTAATCTAATTACTGCTGGCGTAAAGCTTATTCCTTTAGGACAAACCGCAGGACAGCAACTCCTGCTAGATTTACAGCCATTGATTAGTCTTGCAGCGAAAGAAATTCTAACTTTAGAGGATGATCAACTCAGTTGTTGCAGTTGGGGTTTATCATTGGCGAGTATGCAACATGAAACGCAGTATACAAGATTGTTTAGGAGTTAAGCAAAGTGGGGGATGAGGGGCAATAACAAATGACAAATAACAAATGACAAATGACAAATGAACACATTTAGAGTAGGAGTTGCTGGCCCGGTAGGTTCTGGGAAAACTGCTTTGGTCGATGCTTTGTGTAAGGCGTTGCGTGAGCAGTATAAAATTGCGGTAGTAACGAATGATATATATACTCAGGAAGATGCTCAGTTTTTGGTGCGTTCTCAAGCGTTGACAAGCGATCGCATCTTGGGTGTGGAAACTGGCGGTTGTCCTCACACTGCTATCCGTGAAGATGCTTCGATGAATTTGGCTGCAATTGAACAGTTAGAAGAGCGATTTTCTGATTTAGATTTAGTATTTTTAGAAAGTGGTGGCGATAATTTAGCAGCTACCTTCAGTCCAGAATTGGTGGATTTAACCATTTACGTCATTGATGTAGCAGCTGGTGATAAAATTCCTCGCAAAGGTGGCCCTGGTATTACCAAGTCAGATTTGTTGGTAATAAATAAAACTGACCTTGCACCCTATGTCGGCGCAGATTTAACTGTCATGGAACGAGATTCTAAAAAAATGCGTGGCGATAAACCTTTTATCTTTACTAATTTGAAAACTCAATCAGGTCTTGCAGATGTGATAAACTTTGTCTGCAAAAACATCTGTTAAAAATTAAAAAAATTGATTGATGGGTGACGCAAGAGCTAACGTAGTCTAAAAAATTGGCTATCGCCTTTAACACAGCACGCAGTCCCATCCTTTTCAATTCTGTCTTTTTGCTCTTATTTTTTGATCCGCTTGCGGTCTTAAACTCATAACACCTACTTGGCTTAACGTCATCGCAACAATATTACCTGTGTCATCTTTTTCAAAAAAAATACTGGTACTCACTGTTTTGGCAAAGAACTCTAGTTCTGATGTACGAAAGAATTGTAACGGTGGTTGCTGCCCACATTGTAGAAATAAATTTCCATCTTCGCTCATGACTTTGAACTGCAATCCAG
Source organism: Nostoc sp. UHCC 0302 (assembly GCF_038096175.1). Lineage (NCBI taxonomy): Bacteria > Bacillati > Cyanobacteriota > Cyanophyceae > Nostocales > Nostocaceae > Nostoc > Nostoc sp. UHCC 0302. The sequence continues at coordinate 4,108,743 of NZ_CP151099.1, read as the reverse complement.
ATTTTGTTAAATATAACCCTGAGTAATTGTCAACTTTTGGCAAGGTGATGATTGTTTTTTCTTTAGCAAACACGTCAGGCCAGTCATACTCAAGCGCGATCGCTCGCATTACTTCTGGCATCAGCTCGACTTCATTTGAGTTGAGCATCACAACAGCACCTTTTCCAATATGCGCGTAAACCCGCATCGAAGAATCCTAATCCTACAAATAATCCATTCCCTAATCCCACAAATGATTCATTCGCTTCTTGTATTTGCTCTGCCTGTTGAGGACGCAACATTTCTTCGATAGTCATCAAGATTGAGCTGGCCTTCTTGTGCAAGACGCATCACCGCTAAGGCGAAAACAGGTTTGCTGATTGAGGCTGCTTGAAATAATGTGTATGGTGTGACTTCACGAGTTGTTCCAGCTTCGCACACCCCAAATCCACGCGTCCATTCGATTTCAAAATCATTGATAACGGCAATACTAATGCCTGGGGTGTGGTAATGCACCAATCGCTCATACAGATTTTTTGGGGAACCGAATTTTCCTTCCACCACTGTCGCTGGCAGAAGATTATTGATTACGCGTTCAATGCGTTGCTCAACAGATTCCAGCATCGATGTACCCCATTTTGCTGTTCTGGTATAAACCCGGATTTACTTATGACTCCTGAATTCGGCTGTAAATAAATTAAAGTTTGTAGTTATTGCTGTCTTCGCTAAAGCACTAACTACAAATGAGATTAGATGACAAAATTAACAGAGTTGTTGAGTGAAGAAGCAGCTATATTTTGAAGAGTGAGAAAAGTGATAGCTCTACTTTTACCAGCTGTGCCATCTGGGTCAATCAAAACTACAGTATTGCTGCCTTGGCTATCAAATTGTAAGTAGCCACCAGCGACCGCAGAAGCAAAATTCAAATTACTGAGATTTAAACGTTGGAACAGTCCTTGTAGCACAATTTTGTCTGTGCCAACTGCAAAATCAGTGATGGTATCGGCTAACTCTCTAATATTTGTGTAGACAAATGTATCAGCACCTAAACCACCAGAGAGAATATCTCTGCCTTGTAAGCCTGTGATAATATCATTGCCAACTGTGCCATTAATAGTGTCTGGGGCAGAAGTGCCATTAATCACGTTTACAACTGCTTCATAAGCACCAATGTCCACTCTGCCACCAGATATGCGTAAATAGCCAGAACCGCGCTGGTCAAATGGGATTGGTTCGCTGGTATTGCTGTCACGATCTTGGTCTTGGGTATCAGCCGGGATATCTGCGTTTTCTCCAGCATTAATAGCTGGGCTACCAATCACCAGAGCATGAGTTTGAACTAGTCCGCCATTGTCTCGTAAGGTAGTATCCAATACGTCTGTAAGCGGAACTGTTAACTCTTCGTCGGCATTGAAGCCAGTGCTGCCACTCAGGTTACCGATGAGATTATGACCGTTGCTAATAAAGATACCTCCTACATCAAGGTTGGTATTTTTAGTTGGATCATCTGCATTAATGAAAAAGTTGCCTGCAATGATGCTATTTTTTACTGTTGCAGAGCCATCACCAGTGATACTGCTGTTAAAAAGTTGATCGATATTGAAAATACCGCCAGATCCTTGAGCGAAAGATGTTGAATTGTTAATGATAGTGCTATTGTTTACCGTTAGAGTGCTGCCATAAAATTCTGGTATTTCACCCTCACTCAACACTTCAGGGTAGGCAGAACCGTTAGAGATGCCGCCTCCGTATGCACTTGCATAATTGTTGCTAAAGGTGCTGTTATTTATTGTTGCTCTGCCATCATTAAAAATTCCACCGCCAGCATATGCTCTGTTACTGCTGAAGGTGCTATTGTTTACCGTCAGGATGCCATCATTAAAAATCCCACCGCCTGTAATTCCTTCGTTACTACCAATAGTGCTGTTGTTAACTATTGCTCTGCCACCAGAGACATTAGAAATACCACCGCTGCCTGTCGCAAATCGGCTACGTGCATCTAATAAATTGTTACTAATAGTACTATTGTTGACTATTAAAGTTCCAGAGTTTTCAATACCACCACCGATTAGTATTCCCGTTCCTCCCGTATTGCCACTGATCAAACTATCGTCTATTACTAAAATACTTGAATCTAAATTATTATCAATGCCGCCAGTTGCAAATAATGCACTATTGTTTGTGATGTTGCTGTGTAAGACTGTGACAGTGCCATTGTTAGATATGCCACCTGCTTCATAAAACCCTATGTTATTAGTGATAGTGCTGTAGAAGACTGTCAAAGTGCCATCATTATAGATGCCACCACCGCCGCCTGTTTCGAGTCCTGCTACGTTACCACTAATGGTGCTGTAGCTCAGTGTAACAGAGCCAGTATTGTAAATACCGCCACCATAGCCATTCTTAATATCAGAATTTTCGTAGTCAAAAAACCCTGCGGTGTTGTTACTGATAGTGCTGTTATTTACAATCAAAGTACCAGAGTTATAGATGCCACTGCCTTTTTCCCATGCAGTGCTACCACTGATAATACTGTCACTCAAAATAAGAGTGCCTAAGTTTTGGATACCGCCACCTAGCGAAAATTGTTCTTCAGAGTTACCTTTAGTAATACTTAAAAAACTAATTTCTGCTGTAACACCGCTTTCTATGTTGAACACTCGGTTAGTGGCATTACTAACAGTTGGTAAGTTAGTGTTTGTACCTTGAATATTTAGGTTATCTGTAATCAAAAGACTGCTACTAGTCAAGGCTATAGTATCAGCAATGTTATCGGCGAAAATTCCATCAAAGTTGATGATATCTTTCCCTGTTAGAGCGTTGGCATCTAAAATTGCCTGCCTAAGAGAACCACTGCCACTATCATTAGTGTTGGTGACGGTAAATGTAGTCATTAGATAAGCTAACTCCAAGTTTTCTGAGTGAACAATTCAGAAGGCTATTTCTGGTTGATATTTACTGTATTTTGTGCGCTAAGTTTATGGAAATTTATTAATTACTGGAATGTTCTATCTGGCTTTACTTGCCAATTAGATACCACTAAGACAATACAGTTCAGTTAAGGAAATTTATCTGTTAAGGCAGGCAGGGGGAGCAGGGGAAGCAGAAGCAGAAAAAAAGGCTTAACTGAACCGTATTGACCACTAAGATCATGTCCGACTGATTAGTTGTCATTGCAAGTGTTCGCCTATGTTGCATTCACAATGACATATCCTAAGTGATTAAGCGGACATGATATTAAAATACGAAATGCATTAAATTTTTACTTTTAATGGTATATTTTATTACACAAATTTCTATTTAACAATCTATATTTAGGTGCTTGACACGCAACAAAAATTAGCTTAGCGACATTTAATTAACTGTAGAAGCGTTGCATAAGTAGACAAAAATATTTACCATCATTGCAAACGTTCGTGGAGCGTCTCGTTTGCGTTAGCGTCTCCAAAAGAAAAAAATCGCATTTATCGCTTTAATCCCGATCACCTTGCGTATCTCTTTCCCAGATTGGCTTACAACAATAATTAGCGTGAATCAATGCCGCAATTTGATTGCATCGGCTTACATTGCCAATGCATCGGCTGACATTGTTAATGTATTAAGTGACATTGCCAATGCATCGGCTGACATTGTTAATGTATTAAGTGACATTGCCAATGCATCGGCTGACATTGTTAATGTATTGGGTGACATTGCCAATGCATCGACTCACATTGTTAATGTATTGAGTGACATTGCCAACGTATCAGCTTTCTTACTAAAAACCTTACCCTACTGTTAGTTTTTATGTTGCAATGGGTACATTAAAATTATAGTTCACTACGTATAAATTATGCCTACCCAAAACACTACACGTCGTTTGCCTCCTCAAGTCATTAGTCAAGATGTAACCTCATGGCATGGCTTGCAAACTGTCAACACCTATGAAACAACCCGTGCTGATGCTTCTGCTGCAAATTTACAGCAAGCTTATCAGGCTATGTTAACGCAGCAACAAATCGAAAATGAGAAGCTAGCTTTATTTCGTGCTGCTGCTGATGCTGCCCGCTTAGCAGAATGGGAATTTCACAATGCTATATTAGCTATGAAAGAAGTGGTACGTGGGCAATATGGCTCAGACAGCAATCAAGCTCAAGCGGTCGGACTTAAGAAAAAATCAGACCGTAAGCGTCGCACCCGTAAAAAGCAACTTGCTGTTGCAAGTTAATCAAATTACCCAATCAAATTGTATGAGGCGATCGCTAACTTTTTTGGCAGTGCATCGCCTTTTGTTTATTATCTAATTTATTTAAGATTGTTAGCAAAGATGCAAGTGTCACAGTTTGCTGAGAACAAAAGCAGCAAGGAACCCAAGCACAGTAATTAATCCAGCAAAATCATGTGCTTGCGCGAAGGCTTCAGGAATCATTGTATCTGTGAGCATTGCCAAAATCGCTCCTGCTGCCACAGCAGTAGTTGCAGCAATCACTTCTACTGAGAAGTGAGAAAATAAAGCATAGCCCAAAAGTGCAGCGATGCCAGATATCAAAGCAATACTTCCCCAAATACCGAAAATATAAGTAGTTGAACGTCCAGCTTGTTTCATCCCAGCAGCGCTAGATAATCCTTCAGGAATATTGGAAAGAAAAACCGCCGCTACAGTTACCCAACTAACAACACCGCCTTCGAGCATACTGATGCCAATGACAATAGACTCTGGGATTCCATCAAGTAAAGCACCAAGAGCGATCGCTAGTCCACTACCGTCCTGTTCTGCCTCAGATGGCTGATGTTGACCTGAGCGCTTACGATGTTTAGCACCCTTGGATGCTAAAAATAAGTTAGCTACTGTGTAAACGACAGCACCGCTCACAAATCCAATAGCTGTTGAGTCAAAACCACCACGTCGATAAGCTTCATCCATTAACTCGAATGATAAAGCTGAGATAAGTACCCCAGCACCAAAAGCCATAATTGCAGCAATCACTCGTTGAGAAATTTTGACGTAGTAGCCGATTGCACAACCCAATAGTAATGCAGAACCACCAACTAAACCCCAAAAAGCTGCTTGTAACCATAGTGGAAACATCACATACTCTTATCGCGTTAAAATTACTACTTGAAAAAGTAGCCGAGAGTAAAATAAAGTCGGCTAGGAATTCTTATAACTTCTAAGTTAGAAACGCTTCTTCCATCGGAAGTAAGATTCCACTCTCCACCCAAGTTTTGTATTGTTAGCAAACCAAAGAATCTTCTTGCGTAAGTCTTGTTAATATGGAAATTCTGAGAGTTACCCGTTAACTTTATCTATATTTAAAAATATTTGCTAGACATCTACGAGAGAGAATGGCTAGCTATGATTATCTAGGGGACTCCAGAAATAGCTAACAAAAGTACTTCACGTAAATTAACCCAACTATTGCCTCAAAGTGAGCAAACGCTAAGTATTACTTGAAAGTACCTGAAAACAGATACAAAGTGCAAAAAGCACAAAAATTTTTATAAGGATAAGGCTATGGCGACTGAACAGTTAACTAAAGACAGCGACGAACTCGATTTAAAACAACTATTAAAAACGCTGACTGCTGTCAAACGAGGTGACTTTTCTGCTCGGATGCCCATAGACCAAACTGGTATAGCCGGAAAAGTAGCCGATACGCTCAACGATATTATTGAGCAAAATGAGCGGATGGCGGCAGAGTTACAGCGAATCGGTAATGTCGTAGGTAAAGAAGGCAAAATTTCCGAACGCGCTTCTTTAGGAAATGTTCGCGGTTCCTGGTCAGATTGTGTAACTTCTGTCAATACTCTAATTACAGATTTAGTTCAACCAACAGCGGAAACAGCGCGTGTTATCCGGGCTGTAGCTAATGGCGACTTATCCCAAACCATTGCACCAGAAATTGAAGGCAGACCCCTCAAAGGTGAATTCCTGCAAACTGCCGTAATGGTTAACACGATGGTGGATCAGCTCAATTCCTTTGCTAGTGAAGTGACGCGGGTTGCCCGTGAAGTGGGAACTGAAGGAAAGCTGGGCGTGCAAGCACAGGTTAGAGGCGTCGCCGGAACTTGGAAGGACTTGACTGATAACGTTAACTTTATGGCAGGTAACTTGACGGCACAACTCCGCAACATTGCCGAAGTCACCACTGCTGTAGCTAATGGCGACCTTTCTAAAAAGATTACTGTTAATGTCAAAGGCGAAATTTTAGAGTTGAAAAACACCGTTAACATCATGGTGGATCAACTCAACTCTTTTGCTAGTGAAGTAACACGAGTAGCGCGTGAGGTAGGAACTGAAGGTAAGCTGGGCGTACAAGCTGAAGTTCAAGGTGTTGCAGGAACTTGGAAAGACTTAACTGATAATGTGAATTTGATGGCGGGTAACTTAACGGCACAACTCCGCAACATTGCCGAAGTCACCACCGCTGTAGCTAATGGCGACCTTTCTAAAAAGATTACTGTTGATGTCAAAGGCGAAATTTTAGATTTGAAAAACACCGTCAACATCATGGTGGATCAACTAAATTCTTTTGCCAGTGAAGTGACGCGGGTAGCGCGTGAGGTGGGTGCAGAAGGAAAGTTGGGCGGTCAAGCTGAAGTCCGAGGTGTGGCAGGTACTTGGAAAGATTTGACTGACAGCGTGAACTTTATGGCGGGCAGTTTGACGGCACAAGTGCGGAATATTGCCGAAGTGACCACGGCTGTAGCAACTGGCGACCTTTCTAAAAAGATTACTGTCGATGTCAAAGGGGAAATTTTGGAGTTGAAGAATACCATTAATACGATGGTGGATCAACTCAATTCATTTGCTAGTGAAGTGACGCGGGTAGCGCGAGAGGTAGGAACCGAAGGGAAGTTGGGCGTGCAAGCTGAAGTCCCAGGGGTAGCTGGGACATGGAAAGACTTGACCGACAACGTAAACTTAATGGCGGGAAGCTTGACGTCGCAGGTGCGGAATATTGCCGAAGTCACGACAGCGATCGCAACAGGCGACCTTTCTAAGAAAATTACTGTAGATGTCAAAGGGGAAATTCTCGAACTGAAAAACACCATCAATATAATGGTGGATCAATTAAGTTCCTTTGCCAGTGAAGTGACGCGGGTGGCGCGTGAGGTGGGTAGTGAAGGGAAGCTTGGCGTACAAGCAGATGTCAAAGGTGTTGCAGGTACGTGGAAAGATTTGACCGACAGTGTAAACTTCATGGCGGGAAGTTTGACGGCACAGGTGCGGAACATTGCCGAAGTGACGACAGCTGTGGCAACTGGTGACCTTTCTAAGAAAATTACTGTAGATGTTAAAGGCGAAATTTTAGAGTTGAAAAATACTATCAATATAATGGTAGATCAACTCAACTCTTTTGCCGGGGAAGTGACGCGGGTTGCCCGTGAAGTGGGTGCAGAAGGAAAGTTGGGCGTACAAGCAGAAGTGCGCGGCGTTGCTGGTACGTGGAAAGACTTGACTGATAGTGTAAACTTCATGGCTGGCAGTTTGACGGCACAAGTACGGAACATTGCCGAAGTGACGACAGCTGTAGCAAACGGCGACCTTTCTAAGAAAATCACGGTAGATGTGAAAGGCGAAATCTTGGAGTTGAAGAACACTATTAACACAATGGTGGATCAACTCAGTTCCTTTGCCAGTGAAGTAACGCGGGTGGCGCGAGAGGTGGGAACTGAAGGAAAGTTGGGTGTACAAGCGGATGTGCGCGGTGTGGCTGGTACGTGGAAAGACTTGACCGACAGCGTGAACTTCATGGCAGGAAGTTTAACGGCACAAGTGCGGAACATCGCCGACGTGACAACTGCGATCGCTAACGGTGATTTATCGAAGAAAATTACTGTACAAGTAAAAGGCGAAATCTTAGAGTTGAAAAACACCATCAATATAATGGTGGATCAACTCAACTCTTTTGCGAGTGAAGTGACGCGGGTGGCGCGAGAAGTAGGTAGTGAAGGAAAGTTGGGCGTGCAAGCAGATGTGCGCGGCGTAGCTGGAACTTGGAAAGATTTGACTGATTCGGTTAACTTCATGGCAGGAAGTTTAACTGCACAAGTGCGGAATATTGCCACAGTAACAACGGCGGTAGCAACAGGCGACTTATCCAAGAAAATCACGGTTGATGTTAAAGGTGAAATCTTAGAGTTGAAAAACACTATTAATACAATGGTGGATCAACTCAATTCCTTTGCCAGTGAAGTGACGCGGGTGGCGCGAGAGGTGGGAACTGAAGGGAAGTTGGGCGTGCAAGCCGAAGTCCGAGGCGTTGCCGGCACTTGGAAAGACTTAACCGACAGCGTGAATTCGATGGCGGGAAGCTTAACTGCACAGGTGCGGAACATTGCCGAAGTAACGACGGCGGTGGCAAATGGTGACCTCTCGAAGAAAATCACCGTGGATGTTAAAGGTGAAATCTTAGAGTTAAAGAACACTATTAATACAATGGTGGATCAACTCAATTCCTTTGCTAGTGAAGTGACGCGGGTGGCGCGGGAAGTAGGAACCGAAGGTAAGTTGGGTGTACAAGCTTACGTCAGGGGTGTTGCCGGTACTTGGAAAGATTTGACCGACAATTTCAACTTGATGGCGGGAAACTTAACGGCGCAACTGCGGAATATTGCCGAAGTCACAAAAGCGGTGGCAAATGGTGACTTATCGAAGAAAATCACCGTTGATGTTAAAGGCGAAATTCTCGAACTCAAAAACACTATTAACGTGATGGTGGATCAATTGAGTTCCTTTGCTAGTGAAGTGACGCGGGTGGCGCGGGAAGTGGGAACCGAAGGTAAACTCGGTGGACAAGCGGAAGTCCAAGGCGTCGCGGGTACTTGGAAAGACTTGACTGATAATGTGAACTCAATGGCGAGTAACTTAACCGCGCAAGTGCGAGGCATTGCCAAAGTGGTGACAGCAGTCGCGAATGGCGACTTGAAACGGAAACTGATGCTAGATGCCAAGGGAGAAATTGAAACTTTGGCAGAAACAATCAATGAGATGATTGATACCCTAGCGACATTTGCCAACCAAGTCACCACCGTAGCCCGGGAAGTGGGTATTGAAGGTAAGTTAGGCGGACAAGCGAGAGTCCCAGGGGCGGCAGGAACTTGGCGAGATTTGACAGATAATGTAAATGAACTTGCTGCGACTTTGACTACACAGTTAAGAGCGATCGCAGAAGTTGCAACAGCTGTAACAAAAGGTGACTTAACGCGTTCAATTGCTGTCGATGCCGAAGGTGAAGTTGCCATCCTCAAAGACAACATTAACCAGATGATTGGCAATCTGCGGGAGACAACGCAGAAGAATACAGAACAAGACTGGTTGAAAACTAACCTCGCCAAGTTTACCCGGATGCTGCAAGGTCAGCGAGACTTAGAAACAGTATCCAAACTGATTCTCTCAGAACTAGCACCATTAGTAGGAGCGCAACATGGCGTATTCTACCTGATGGACGGCATGGATAGTACCGCCTATTTGAAACTAATTAGTAGCTACGCTTACCGTGAACGCAGACATCTGGGTAACCGCTTCCACTTGGGTGAAGGTTTGGTGGGGCAATGCGCTTTAGAAAAAGAGCGGATTCTATTAACGGAAGTTCCAGGCGATTATGTCAAAATTAGCTCTGGTTTAGGCGAAGCAACTCCGCTGAATGCCGTGGTGTTACCCGTACTGTTTGAAGGACAGGTGACGGCGGTAATTGAATTAGCTTCTTTCCGCCGCTTTAGTGAGATTCATTTAACATTCTTCGACCAGCTTACCGAAAGTATTGCGATCGTCCTCAACACAATCGCCGCTTCTATGCGGACTGAAGAATTGCTCAAGCAGTCGCAATCTCTAGCTGAAGAACTGCAAACTCAGCAAAATGAACTCAGAGAAACCAACAAACGCCTAGAACAACAAGCTCAATCACTCAAAACTTCTGAAGATTTACTCAAAGGACAGCAAGAAGAATTACAACAAACTAACGCCGAGTTAGAAGAAAAAGCCGAGATGTTAGCGCTGCAAAAGAAAGAAGTCGAGCGAAAAAATCGCGAAATTGAACAAGCAAGACGATCTTTAGAAGAGAAAGCAGAACAACTAGCACTTTCGTCAAAATATAAGTCTGAGTTTCTCGCCAATATGTCCCATGAACTGCGGACACCGTTGAACAGCTTGCTGATTTTAGCTAAGTTGTTGACAGATAATGTTGATCACAACCTCACCAGCAAGCAAGTCGAATACAGCCAGACAATTTACTCAGCAGGTAACGACCTTTTGGCATTGATCAATGACATTTTGGATCTCGCCAAAATTGAATCTGGAACCATGTCAATTGACATGAATCATATGGTGTTAACTGAGTTGAGCGAACAGGTTGAACGCACCTTTGGACAAATAGCTCAAAACAAAGGACTTGCTTTCACAGTTGAATTAGCTCCTGAATTGCCAAGAACGATATATACTGACGCCAAACGCTTACAACAAGTGTTGAAAAATCTCCTCTCTAACGCTTTTAAGTTTACAGAGCGTGGAGAAGTCAGCTTGCATATTCACGTAGCGAAGCAAGGTTGGAGCCGCAATCAAGAAACATTAAATCGCGCCCAGACAGTGATTGCCTTTGCAGTCATCGATACTGGTATTGGTATTCTCCCCGAAAAGCAGAAAGTTATTTTTGAAGCCTTCCAGCAAGCCGACGGCACTACCAGTCGTAAATATGGCGGTACAGGCTTAGGCTTATCAATCAGCCGCGAAATCGCTCGTCTCTTCGGTGGAGAAATTACACTTGTTAGTACCCCAGAGCAGGGCAGCACCTTCACATTCTACTTGCCACAATTGAGTCCTGAGTCAAGAATTCTCAACTCTGAGTCCTCAACATCAAAATCACTCCCCAGTACGCGTTACCCCTTATCCCCAGTTCCTAGTACTCAGTCACCAGCCCCTTATCCCCAGTCCCCAGATATAAATGACGATCGCGCCAATATCCAAAATGGCGATCGCGTGTTGTTAATTGTCGAAGATGACATTAACTTTGCACGTATCTTAATAGAGATGGCGCACCAGCAGTCATTCAAAGTCATAGCTGCTCAAAACGGCGTTGCAGGTTTAGCGCTAGCACAGCAATACCAGCCTTCAGCAGTTTTACTCGATATCAGAATGCCGGAAATGGATGGTTGGTCAGTGTTGGATCGTCTCAAGCATGACCCAAATACGCGTCATATTCCTGTACATATCATGACAGTTGAGGAAGGACGACAACGCGGTTTACAACTAGGAGCGATCGCATATCTGCAAAAACCATTAACCAGTGAAACAATATCCGAAGCATTAACCAAAATAAAAGGTTTTGTTGAGCGTCGGGTGAAGAATTTGCTGATAGTTGAAGATGATGATACGCAACGGCTGAGTCTTGTAGAATTGATTGGCAACAGCGATGTTGCTACTACTGCCGTCGGCACTGGTGCAGCAGCCCTAGAAGCGATTCGCAACAAGCATTTTGATTGCCTCGTCCTAGATTTAGGGCTACCAGATATGACTGGAATTGAACTCATCGAGCAGATTAAGCTGGAACCGAATGGCGAAACATTGCCGATCATTGTTTACACTGGCAGGGAAATTAGCAAAGCCCAAGAAACTGAACTCAGACGCATAGCTGAGACAATCATTGTCAAAGACGTGCGATCGCCCGAACGTCTACTGGATGAAACAGCATTATTTTTACACCGAGTCCAAGCAAATCTACCTGCACCAAAACGCCAAATACTCGAACAACTGCATTCACAAGGTCACTTTCTTGCAGGCAAGAAAGTACTAATTGTAGACGACGATATGCGTAACATATTTGCGCTCACAAGTATGTTAGAGCGGTATCAAATGGTGGTGTTATATGCTGAAAACGGCAGAGATGGAATTGCTTCCCTAGAAAGTACACCAGACATCGATGTCGTTTTAATGGACGTAATGATGCCAGAAATGGACGGTTACGAAACAACGCGCCTAATTCGCCAGAACGAGCAATTTAAAACTTTGCCGATCATTGCATTGACAGCTAAAGCCATGCAAGGCGATCGTGAGAAATGCATTGAAGCAGGCGCATCAGACTACATCACCAAACCCGTAGATACTGAACAGCTGCTTTCACTCTTGCGTGTTTGGCTATATCGGTAAGCAAAGTAAACTCTTTTGTAGGGTGGGCTAGGCTACGCCGTAACCCACCACTATCGAACACTAAAGCGTTAAAATCATTGGTGCATTAGCCTTGCCACGCCACTACTGATACCAATTCAATTAATGATTGCAACATATCCTTGGGTTAAGACGCGATAAATCGCGTCTCTACAAATGGTCTATTTGCCACATTCTTTTTTTAAATTGGTATGAATCCTATAGTCAAAAATTGCTGAATTCTCTATTCTTCTTCAAAATGATTGATTTTGAAATTTGGGATACGCTACTTCGTCAGTATGTTGATGAACTGGGTCATGTAGACTATGTTGCGTGGAAAAGAGAGCAGCCCCAAGCGCTTGCTGATTGGTTATCGAGCAAAAAGCAAGTGCATCTAGAATCTAATCTCAACCCTTTAGAGGAATTAGCATTGTGGATTAATCTCTACAATGCATTTACCATTTCTACAATTTTAGAGAGATACCCGCTTGAGTCGATTCGTCCACAAGTTCTAGGAATTCCCAACTGGCTGGCTTTTCTGTGGTTCTTTCAACGCCGAGCATATTACATCTTTGGCAAGCGTTACAGCTTAGCTCAAATCGAGAATCAGATTTTGCGAGATAAACTGCAAGAGCCACGAATTCATTTTGCAATTGTCTGTGCTTCTGTTGGTTGTCCCTTATTGCGTCGAGGAGCTTACTTTCCTGAGCAAGTTATCAATCAGTTAGATGAAGATGCTCATCGCTTTATTAACAATCCTGAAAAAGTTCGTTACGATACTCAGAGTCAAACGCTCTACTGTAGCAAAATCTTTAAGTGGTATCGTCAAGACTTTTTGAAGGTTGCGCCCTCCATTCCAGAATATATCCGCTCTTACTTGAAAGCAGATTTACCCTTGACTGCTTCAAAACCGATTTCTTATCTCTACTATGATTGGAGCTTAAATCAGCGGATATCTTGATAAAACTGCTTCAGGTAATTTGCATCAACACCAATTCCCCACAAAATCCCGATATAGAGATAAATTGCTGTTGCTTTCCAGCTACCCCATTTGGCCACACGACGATCTGAGCTTTGAACAATGCGGTTTACTTGACAAATGTGTCCTTTTTTCACAAGTTTCAAGCATAAATCGCCATCCTCCATAATCGGCAATGTCTCATCAAATCCACCACAATCCCAAAAGTCAATCCGACGGCAGAACATTACTTGATCACCAAACAACAGACGCAATCCTTTAAAAAACAGGTGAGGTTTAAATAATAGTGGTGCGTAATAGGTTTTTAAATAATTATGTAGAGAGATGCCCCAGCGAGTTGTTTGAGAACCTGCCATCAAAGAAATGAATCCGCCACAAGCAACGGTTGGCTTTGTTAGGGTTTGCTCGATGACAGCAATTAAGTCATCTGGAACGCAAGTATCTGCATGAAGAAAGCAAAGAATATCTCCAGTTGCAACGGATGCTCCGTAGTTCATCTGAATAGAACGCCCACGCCGTTCAGATGATAGAACTTTTACACATAGCGTCTGATTGAATGACTCAAAGCCTTGCTTGGCAATTTCTACCGTCTGATCTTCGCTGCCACCATCTACTACTATCACCTCCTTGGCAGGCGGATTAAGTAAAGTCAGCTGGCGCAATGTGCGCTCTAAGCTAGTTGCTTCGTTTAAAGTAGGAATGACAATCGAAACTTGAGACATCCAACTTAAGTAGTTTTATCCTTGCTTTTATTCTACTTGCTTCACGTCAACGGGTTTTAGTCCAAATAAAAATCGGACAATGTTGAAGCGCTTAATCAACAAATCATACAAAGCAATCGTGACTACAATGCTGGCTGTACTAATAATTAAAAACTTTTTTGGTATACTCAAATTCCATTGCACTACATAAAAAGCGATCGCTACTAAAACTGTTTGATGCAGCAAATAAACTGGATAAGCAGCTTGGGCAGCATATTGCAAAGTCCTATTATTAAATGCTAAGTATCGCTGAGATAGCCCAAGTATGGCAATTACCCAAAACCAAGAATTACAGCCCCGCAACATCTGATAGAGAATATATCCCCAAGAGTAGCCACGGACAGGGAGGATATTAGTTACCTGTATTCCTAAGATTACAGACATAGTAATCACTGCTAGAAACAGCATCAGTTTGAGAGATTGAGCAATCGCTTGCCTAAATCTCATGTCAGAACACAAGAGAAAGCCATAAACAAAGTAATGAAGATAAAGCAACAAATTTGCCCAGTCATCATAGAGATTTTGAAAACCAAACCATCTAGGCCGCAATGCACCTTCAATTACAGCTAGTGGTAGAGCAGGTAAAAAAATAGCTGCTGGCTGATTGATAAAAGTTGCAATATGAGAATACCAAGGCTGAACTGAATCTTTTTTAAAGAATAACAACAGCGGTAAAGTAACTAGCGATAACACAAATAGGTAAATTACGAACCACAGGTGCGCCCATTCAAAATTACCTTGGGGACGGATTCCATTAAAAAACTGTGGGTAAAAATCTAAATAAGAACCAATATTTTTATATTCTCTGAGAAGTTTGTAATAGACTTGCACAGGAACCAGCACCAACGTGCCAAAGATGAAGGGTATGAGTAGCCGCTTCAAGCGATCGCTAACATATTGCATTGGCGATCGCAACTGAAGAGAGAACCAAGTCGCAGAACCCGAAATTAAGAAAAATAATGGCATATGCCACTGATGGACAAAGAAAACAAACCATCCAAGAGAAGGACTAAGCAAGCTATTTTTAATATAAAACTCGCCCAATTCCCCTTGGTAAAAAACTGCGGCAGCGTGAAAATAAATTAGTAACAGCACCGCCAGCACTCTTAACCAATCAAGGTCATAGCGTCTGTGAAAGTGACTATTCGTTTTATCTAATTCGTCTTTTAAGTTCATTGATTTGTTGTAAGCCTCAACAAGATATTACTGCTTTAAAAGTTGATACTGAGGCTTATTACCGAAGATGGATTCTATATATCTAGAAAGTCCGGTTGAATGTAAATAATTACAGTAGCGATCGCATGAGTAAGCAAAGCTGCCAGCGGAAAAATCTTCGATTTTTTCCCACTGCTGTATGCTTTGCAATTCTAAAAATTAACTTAATCATTGAAAGACTCTAAGGGCAAAATCATGAAACCAAACGATGAAAATGGCAAACTTCCACCTGAGCAACGCCCTTTCCGCGTGCTAATCATTTCCGGCTCAAATCGCCGTCAATACAACTGTCCTGGCGTTGACTCCAAATCACGCACCCTCATGCTACGTATGGCAGAACGCCTACCCCAAGATTGGGAAATTGACTATGAAGACTTGGGCAATGTATTCGCCCGCGCCAGAATTCAAAGCTGTAACGCCTGTGCATCTACTTCGATGGCGCTTTGTGTTTGGCCATGCAACTGTTACGAACCTAATAATAAAGCTGAACCAGATTTGATGTGGGATCTGGATATGTACTCGCGCTTAGACTTAGCCGATGCTTGGGCAATTATTGGCCCGATCAACTGGTATGCTCCTAGTAGCAACCTAAAATTAATGTTTGACCGATTAGTGTGCATGAACGGTGGAAATCCCCAGGAAGACCTAATTGGACATAAAGATCCAGAAAAAGCAATGGCGTTGGAACATTCACCTGAGTGGGAAGAGTTGAGCTTGAACCACTTAGAAGGGCGCACAGCTGGTTTTTTCTGTTATGGCGATGGCGGAGGGGATGAAATGGGTGAAGATGAACGTCCTCGCTTGTTGAAGCACAAACAATACTTCAATCCAGAGCAAGAGCCATTTGAAAATGAGCGGAATGCCTACGCGCCTCTAGTTTGGCAAAGTCGTTACAGCGGTATTGAAGTTCCCGATCGCCTTTGGCGTTATGCTCAAATTGGTCATGGTAAAAAGTACAGCGATAACCAAGCTGAAGATATACCATCTGAACCAAATTTTTATCAAGAGTTTGACGCTTGGACGGATGCGTTTACAGCGTTTGTACAGCAAAAAGGAAAAGTACAGCCTAATAAATACCGTGCTTATGGGTATACAGCACCAGGACATAAGTTGGCAGACCTGAAGCTGCTATGGCGTAATACTCGTATGCAATTGGGTATTCCTCCCAAAGATTCATCTGTCGCAGAGCAACAAAAAGCAGGTTTGAATCAGGATGTCAGGCTGGATATGAATAAAGGAGAGGGAGAGAGATTGCGCGATTAATTAGCAGTGTGGAACTGTAGGTGAAAGCATAGCTGGGTGATTTTATATAGTGAAAAAACCCCGGAAGCATTAAATTTAGCTTCGCTTTTTATAGTTTCAGTATTCAGGTAGAGCTTTATCTTTTTTAAGCATGGTAATCAGCTTTCAATAGTTTTCCCCATATTGCATCATAAGGATGTACAAGCTTTACTGGGTGTTCATCTTTAAAAATGGGTCTTCCTTCATTAGCCCACTGAAAAATCCCCCCGCTCAAGTTAAAAACGCACTCAAAACCTGCTGCATCAAGCTGCTGGGTTAATATAGCGCTGCGGTAGCCAACGGAACAGTACACAACAATTGGTGTGTCTTTTGAAACTGTCAAAAGTGGTGTTAAATCAGGTGCGATCGCATCAATACGCACTGCTGTTTTGAGATGACTGACTGCATACTCTGCTTGACTTCGCGCATCTACCAGTAATGGCTGTGACTTTGCAGGGTTTGATAACCAGTTAGCCAATTCCTTTGTTGTCATCTCCTGAATAGTCGGAAATTTAAACCTAATCAGGAGTTTAAGAAAGTTGAGCAGGAGTAACAGCATTTTTTAAAACCTTTCTCGTTACTTGTGTAGGACTTACACCCCAGCCATACAAAATTCATGGCTTTATTCTGAACCCAAGTTGCTCCATTTGGGGAGACCCCTACAGCCCTTCTCCTAAAGGAGACGCACTCGCGTTCGGACATCCTACGGCAGGCGCTAGCCTCTCCCCTTGGGAGAAGACTGCACTGGTTCCTCCTGAATTCTGACTCCTGACTCCTGAATTCTTTCTTATTAAAATACTTGCTCAAAAGCTTCAATCAAGCGGTCAACTTCCTCAAGCGTATTGTAATGCACCATACTCACGCGCACTATTCCACCTTGCGATGCTAACCCCAAGTATTCAATTAGCCGTTTAGCATAAAAATCTCCATAGCGAATCGCAATGTGATGTTGATCAATTTTCGCTGGGATAGTTGAGCTGTGAATTCCATCTACTATAAAAGATATAGTCGGAACGCGAGATTTGCGGTTAGCTTTTGATTGACCAATTACACGCACTTTCGGTTTAGAGTTGAGGTAATTTAGTAAGCGATCGCCAATTTTTTCCTCATATATACTAATTAAATCAAAAGCCTGCACCATTTGATTTCTCAAATCAGTTGTAGTTTGATTACCATAATGTATTTGTGCTAATTCACTCAAATAATCACATAAACCTAACATTCCATAACTTAACTCAAAATTAACATTTCCTAACTGGAATTTATAAGGAATATCTGTCTGAGTAATAAAATAATGATTTAATCCAGGCAATTTTAACAAATGTTCTTCTTTACCATAGAGTAAAGCATGATGTGGCCCATATACTTTATAAAAACTCAAAGCATAAAAATCTACATCTAAATCTTGAACATCAATTAATCTATGTGGGGCATAAGCTACACCATCTACACAAATCATTGCTCCTCGCTGATGCACAAATGCCGCGATTTCTTTAATTGGGTTAATAGTTCCCAAAACATTTGAGGCGTGAGTTAAAGCTACTAGTTTTGTGCGCTGACTCATCAATGATTCTAAATCTGTTAAATCCAGTTCTAAAGTATCTGGGCGAATTTGCCAAACTTTAATCTTCACTCCTTGTTTTTCTAAAGCAACCCAAGCCCCGATATTAGCTTCATGGTCGCAGTTAGTAACAATAATCTCATCACCAGATGTTAAAGTCTGACCTAAACAAATTGACAGAACTTTCAACATCATTGTAGTAGATGGCCCCATAACCACTTCTTGAGGAGACTTGGCGTTAATTAAAGTAGCTATTCCCTTAGTTGCTAACGCTAAACGTTCGCCTGCTAGTTGGGAAATCTCATAAGAAGCACCTAATTGCACATCAGATGTCAAGAGAAATTCGCTAATTCTATCTACTACTTTTTTCAGGGTTTGTGACCCGCCAGCATTATCAAAAAAAGTCCATTCACCAGCTAAAGCAGGAAAATATTCACGCACTTTATCAATGTTTAGGCTCATCGTAGATGTCCTCTAATGGATGAAATATGGTAGATAAACTCACAAGCTATAAACAATTAAAAATCAAATAATTCCTGAGCTAAATAAGCCTTAGCTCCAAGTTTTGGCTAATTGCATTCTAAATTGTGATTTATTGAATCCTAGATTGTTAAAGCCATTTTATTACTTTACAACAATACCTCTAAAGGAGGTATCTTAGAGAGTGAAAAAGTGTCTGGCTTACACACATAGCTTACATCAAGAATTAATGTTTCGTTTCTTCATGATTTCCTTTTAAATTATTTGATAATTTAAAGGTATAGCTAAATAAGTTATTGTCTTACACTCTTAATTCCTTGATAAAAAGCGAAGGAATAAGCTATGGATACTACCGTTAGATATCATATCGACGTAATCAAGGAAGAAACAAGTCAACTTGTTAAAAAAGGGCTTGTTAACCGTCAGCAGCCAATTTATACTCTCTGTCAATACATTCCTGCTCGTGACTGGGCTTATTTTGAGCTTGAGTTAGAAAAAAACGAATTTTTGCTTAGAGACAGGATTATCGACCTCCTAGATCGTGAATACTGGGAAGATGATTGAAATTGCCCCTAAAAGCTAAAATATCTCTAGCAATCTACATCATTTGCGAGAAACAAGCTCTCCGAATTCTTAAAGAATTTGGAGAGCTGTGGTTTTTAGCTGAATGGCAAATAAAATAAAAAACCCTCGAATTAGTTCGAGGGTTTTAAACGAGATGATTAAAGCCAGTAGTACATACTAATGTTATATCAAGTTATACCAAATTTCAATAATTTTACTTAATATTAATCAGCTCTAGAAAAAACCCCACCTTTTGGAGCTATGTTTCAGACAATCTCCTATTTTCTCTTTCTTCCCATCTGTGACACCTTCAATTAAAGCCGCAGCTACTCAACGTATAATCATAAGGTACAAAACCTAGCAAAGTTCAAACCTTTGATTGTCTCCGTGCAAAATATGATTTTTATTACTGTGGAGGCTGACACCTTCTAAGTAGGTGACAGCCACGCATTATCTATTAGGTTTTTGTTAAAACACAAATTACTAAATTATACTCAGTTAATTTCTGAGAATTTGATATCAGGCAGATAAATCTTGTACTCCAATCCACCCAGAGATAGATTGACGTTTACTCAGATAAGCTGGAGTACTTTTTAATTTCTCTGTCTGCGAATTTCTAGGTAATTTTCCTATGACGGTCTCTGCTAAAGAACTGGAATTTTTCCAATTATATACTGGCATTTCTTGCCAGCATTCGCGGCAGAACCAGTAAGTTTCGCCACTGCGTATATGTTGTAAAAGTAAGCCGGAACAGCAAGGGCAGTAATTCATATTCTTCTTAAATCTTGTTATAAAAATGTTATTGCAAATCAGGGCAACCACTTGATAAGCCCGTAGGTACTTAAAACAAGCTGTTTATATTTTTACTATAGTTCTGAAATATGAGGAAGTTGTGAGGAACGTAAAAATTCTTACTCTTCTTGTAATATTTATACATAGTTTTTGATTTATTACTACAACTGTTATTTGGCTATATCTTCCTCACAAGTTCCTCAAATTATTTTTATATAAAGGGAATTATAGAAGTTATAAGCAAATAGTTAATACGTTAAATTCAGTAACTATGCTGAAAATAATAAAATTAACTATGCTAGTACGGCTCAATCAAACCACCCAAGAATAAGCTCTAACGTTGCCTTTGGGCTAAGTGAGATTAATAATTCATAATTAAGGATTTTTAGCTATGTTTAGTAAAATCTTGGTGGCAATCAACAATACCGAAAATTACCGTTATGTTTTTGAACAAGCTCTATCTCTAGCATTAGCAACTAATGCTCAATTGCTCTTGTTCCATGTGATATCACCTTTTGATGATGACTACTCAAATGATGTTTCCACTAAGCAAAAAGATAATATGTATGTAACTTTTCACACTCGTGGTGTGAAATACTATGTAGATCAGTGGGAAGCTTTAAAGCAATCGGGAATGAAATTTTTGACATCACTAAGCCATGAGGCGATCGCACAAGGTGTTAAAGTTGACTTTGCACAGAAACTCGGTGATCCTGGTCGGTTAATTTGCGAGATAGCTCATACTTGGAATGCTGACTTAATTATTGTCGGTCGTCGTGGTGTGAGTAGAGTTAGTGAGTTCTTTATGGGTAGCGTCAGTAATTATGTATTGCATCATGCTCCCTGTTCAGTTCTGACAATTCAAGGAACCTCTAGTACCAGAGATAAGCTTAAAGTAGAAACACTTCGAGCAGTTTCAGCAGATTTAAATTGAAAAGGACATTTGCCAACAGAGGCGATCGCATTCTGCTTTGGTCATTGAGCTTACAACAGATTTCAATAAAACTGAAGTACGCAAACTAAGTACTAGAGAATGTTTGAAAAGTATTTTTTGAACATCAAAGCCTCCCAAACCTAACCCCCCTAGCCCCCCTTCCCTACGAGGGAATAGGGTTTTAAAGCCTCTCTCCGTTTCGGGGAGAGGTTTGGAGAGGGGTTTGTAGTATACTTTGCGACTTTTCAAACAACCTCTTAAAGGTATAGCTGAGTTATATAGGTTAGGACAGTGTTTATTGCTCAAAGCCTTGAAGTAACTAGGTTTTTACTCAGCACTTTGCTATAGGTAGACATACAGCGCATTTAGTTTGCATAAACTACAAAGGGCTGTAGGGACACAGCATTGCTTGTGTCCCTACAGCCCTTTAGGAGAAGATTACTAAATCTGCGTCTTTATCTGTGGAATTTTAACAACTTTCTTCTAACTGCTCACAAGCACCAATACTCACCCAGCTGCTAGAACCATCCTCCCAATGTTCTTTTTTCCAAATGGGTGCATTATGTTTGAGAGTGTCGATAGCATAGCGGCAAGCTGCAAAAGCCTCACTGCGATGAGGACAACCTACTGCTACTAAAACGCTGATTTCTCCAACTTGCAAACGCCCAACGCGATGATGAATCACCACTCGCGTTACATCAGTCCAAGAGGAGCGAATATCAGCAGCAATTTGATAAAATACCCGCAATGCCATCGGTTCGTAAGCTTGATATTCCAGCGCTACCACAGGTTTACCATCGGTTTGATTGCGAACCATTCCACTCATTACAACTACCGCGCCATTGGCAGAATCGTCCGCCCTGGCATAGATTTCGTCAACAGATAATGGCGCAAAGCTTATAGCAAAGCTATCTTCGGTTCTTGGTTTAATCGGAGAGGCTAGCATAGTTGTCATACACTGAATTGATACTGGTTGGGATTTGTTTTGAACGGGACTAAATATATTGTCCTTTTACTATCAAAAAAAATAACTTAAATTTTGAAGCTGGCTGATAGATAAAACACCAATTTCAGTACCGCAGTATCTTGGTTGTATTTCTTATGCAAAGTAGAGCAGTAAATTAGGTTAATAAATTCTCTTTTGTTACTGTTTGTAAAATTAAAGTAAATTGGATATTGGGTTTCTCGTCAAAAATTTCAGCTATGGGACGCGCTGCCTCGTGAATTTTGCAAGGCTTCCTAAAACCTAGAATACCAATCTCAGTAATCCTGTAAGAATATCTTCCTTAACTCCTCCCCTCGGAGGCTACTGTGTACACAAGTTATCCCATTAGTCAAAAGTATTTCAAAACCTGTTCCTTTCCTTGGCAAAGGACAGGTTTTGCGTAGCAGAATCAGGGTAAGGTTTTCTTCGGCTATTGGATAAACCATGAATTGCGTCGAGAGTAACTGGTGTGTACACCGTAGGGATTTGCACAAGACGTGTAGAGAAAGAATTAATTCTTTACTGCTCCATACCCTTACACCCCTAGTTTGACACCCAGTCTCAACACACAACTTCTGTACGTAATTCCTGGCAGGGGAATCTTGTGCGGAAGATTTTGATACAAACTCTCTTAAACCAGAAATTGAATTTTAAGGCTTTGTCTTATGGTAGCAATCATTTAATCTACTGAGTAAAAAGTCTAATAAAAACGTAAATCTGATAATATTCCAGTAAAATTACTTAATTAACTAAATTGCACTGTCACTGTCAATTAAAGCGTATTACTATACTAGTAAAGTGATCAAGTTATCTGCTTGTTTACTCTTTGAGATAATCTTATTAATAACTTTATAGAATTATCAAGTCCAGTGACAGCTGAATTGACCAAAAAGCAAATTTCCCATGTGGGCTAACAATAAGCAGATGTATAAGGTACTTGAAAGCAGACTCTTAACAATCAGGCAGCGTTTTATCGTTGCTATCCTTAAACATTGGGTGCTAAATGAATTAAGAGAACTGCTAATAACACGTTGGGCAATTTATAATTCAGCAATATTAGGAAAAATTTAATGAAATCTTTAGTGTCTGACGAAGTAGCAAGGCTGGAGGCTCTTTTTCAGTATCAAATTCTTGACACTCCACCAGAACAAGCATTTGACGATTTAGTATTTTTAGCCGCGCAGATTTGTGACACGCCCATCGCTTTGATTAATCTGATTGATGCTGATCGTCAGTGGTTTAAAGCCAAAATCGGCATAGATGCACAAGAATTACCTAAAAACCTAGGCATTTGTCCATTTTGTATCCAGCAAAACGATATTTTGATTATTCCTGACACACTTGCAGATGAACGGTTTGCCAATAATGTAACCGTCATCGGTGAACCCTATGTGAGATTTTACGCTGGAGTAACCTTGTTTGCACAAAAAGGAGAAGCGATCGGAACTCTGTGTGTAGTCGATCGCGTACCCCGCCAAATCACTGCCAAACAGGTGGAAGCATTGCATACATTAAGCCGATTAGTAATTAAACAACTAGAGATTCGTCGTAACTTACTTGAACTGACAAAACAAGTAGAATCCCAAAGCAACAAAGAAACCACATTGCTCGACGCTACCACAGATGCAATTGTCGTGCGAGATTTATCCAACAAAATTTTATTTTGGAACAAAAGTGCTGAAAACCTTTATGGCTGGAAGACAAAAGAAGTTATAGGTAAAAAAGCAAATGAACTTTTATACAGCGAATCTTTGCTAGAACATCGGGAAATTTACAAGACTCTCTTAAAAGATGGCTCTTGGCAAGGTGAGTTACAGAGAACTAGCAAATCTGGGAAAGACATCATAGTTGAAAGTCGCTGGACACTGGTACAAGATGGAAATTCTCAAGCTAAATCAATTCTAGTTGTTGATACCGATATTACTCAGAAAAGACAGTTAGAAAAGCAATTTTTACGCGCTCAGCGCATGGAGAGTTTAGGCACATTAGCCAGCGGCATTGCTCACGATTTAAACAATGTGCTATCACCAATTTTGATGTCAGTTCAGTTGCTCAAAACTAAAAATCGTGACCATAGTATTTCCCAACTGCTATCAATAGTAGAAAGTAATGCCAAACGTGGTGCTAACTTAGTGAAACAAGTGCTGTCATTTGCTAGAGGAATTGAAGGCGATCGCACTGTGGTTCAGGTAAAGCATTTAATTTTAGAAATGAAGCAAATTATTGCTCAAACATTTCCTAAATCAATTGCAGTCAACACAGAAATTCAGCCCGACTTATTACCTGTTTGTGCTGATAGTACTCAACTGCATCAGGTACTGATTAACTTGTGTCTCAATGCTCGTGATGCCATGCTTGCGGGTGGTATTTTAACAATAACTGCTGAAAATATTTTTATTGATGAAAAATATGCCAGCACGTACTTAGATGCTCATGTTGGTTATTACATTCTCTTGACAGTCGCTGATACAGGAATTGGCATTAACAGTGCAATATTAGATAGAATTTTTGAACCATTTTTTACTACAAAAGAGGTTGGTAAAGGTACTGGATTGGGGCTATCAACAGTAATGGGAATTGTTAAAAGTCATGGTGGTTTTATTAATGTATCAAGTATTGTAGAAAAAGGTACAAAATTTCAGGTTTACTTACCAGCAGTTAATACAGCTGTTTCCCAACCAGTAGAAGATATAGAAATGCCAAGTGGCTGTGGAGAATTGATCTTGGTTGTGGATGATGAAATTGCCATTCAAGAGATAACTAAAGCCTCATTAGAAACCCATAATTATAAAGTCATTACTGCTAGTGAAGGAATGGAAGCAGTTACACTATATGTTCAGTATAAAGATAAAATTAGTGCGGCAATTATCGATATGATGATGCCCAATATGGATGGAACAGCTACTATTCGCACATTGCAAAACATCAATCCAAAACTAGGAATTATAGCTGTCAGTGGGTTAGCAACAAGCGAACAAGTACCAATTAATAAAATAGCCCAGCGCACAACATTTTTGTCTAAACCCTATACAACACAGGAATTATTAAAAAGCCTGCGTTTAGTCATTAATCAATATTCTTGATTAAAAATTCCACCAGCGAATTTTAACTTGGTAAAGTAGACTTGTTGGGAAATAACGTTAGAAATTGCTGAAACACCTGCACCATTTAGGTTGTAAGTATTTTTGAGTAAAATGGCTGGGATAGCTGCTATTACTGAGTTATAGACATTGTTCGGCTTATTTACCAACAACTCTAGTAGACAGCTTAGTTCTTAAACCTACCTATAAAACCTGTTTTACTTCTAAATTGTGCTGTTTAATAATTTTAAAGTTGATCACCGTATATTTACTGTTAAAATACTTTGCCATCAAGTAATAAATGCTATTAGGTTATTTGGTAAACTCAAATTTTGGGTAATTTTTTATAGTATTTAAATTTGGCTAAATTGGACATTAAAGTAAGCATCAATTATTGTCACATAAATGATGTGATCAAAAACACTTACTAAGAAATCGCCTTAACCATATTATCCCGATCATACGTTAGTAAGTGCAGGAAAAATCCATGTAGTAACCTGACAGAAAATTGAAAAGCTTTGCATCAGACAAGCTAAGCTAAATCTTAAGGACTCATGACTCAAGCTCATGACTAAAAAAGATTCTCCCTTAATTTTGGTTGTAGACGACGACGATTTAACGCGAATACATCTGTGTGCGCTAATAAAAGAAGCAGGGTATCAGGTAGCAGAGGCGAGTGACGGTTCAGAGGCGCTAGCTAGTTATACTCAACTACACCCAGATATAGTACTGCTGGATGCTTTAATGCCGATAATGAATGGGTTTCAATGCTGCACCCAATTGCAAGCACTCCCCGATGGCAAAGATACACCCGTATTGATGATTACCGCTCTTGACGATCAAAAATCTGTCGAGCAAGCTTTTGCCGCCGGTGCAACTGATTTTGTTACCAAACCGTTTCAATGGCCAGTCTTGCATCAAAGATTACGCCGGCTACTCGAAGCTAATCGTGCCATTAAGGAATTACGACTACAAACAGAACAGGCACAACTGCAAGAAGCACAATTGAGAATGGCATTAGATGCTGCTCGGATGAGCATCTGGAACTGGGATTTGCTAACTAACAAAATTGCTTGGTCAGATAACTTAGATGTGCTTTTAGGCTGGGAAAAAGGCACTTTCAACGACACATACCCAGCTTTTCTTAACTTAGTTCATCTTGGAGATCGCGATCGCGTCAGTCGAGCGCATCAGCAAGCTATTCGCGACGGGGTAGAATACGACATCGAATTTCGAGTTGTTTTACCAAGCGGTAATATTCGCTGGTTAGCCAGCAAAGGAGTAGTGTTTCGCGACGCAGAGGGAGTAGCTGTGCGGATGTCTGGGGTAGACATGGATATCACCAAACGCAAGCAAGCAGATGAAGCACTAGAAGTTCATGCGAACCAGCAAGCGATTGTGGCAGAACTCAGCCAAATGGCTCTAGCTGGCACAGACTTGACCAAGCTGATGAACTCATGCGTAAGCATCGTATCGCAATGCCTGAAAGTTCAGTCGTGCAAAGTTTTGGAACTACTGCCAGATGGTGAGGGATTACTGCTACGTGCTGGAGTAGGTTGGCAACAAGAATCGGCTCAACAGGAAACCCTTAGCACTGGGATGCAAATGCATCCAGACTACAGTCTGCTTTTTCCAGACGTGGATACTGTTCAAGACTTTGAGCAAGTAGTTAGTGGTATGAGTGTAGTAATTCATGGCAAAGAGCGTCCTTTTGGGATTTTAGGCGCACATTCAACCAAACAGCGCACTTTTAGCAGAGATGACATTTATTTTCTACAAGCTGTTGCCAATGTTCTAGCTACAGCGATTGAACGTCAACGTGTGGAAGACGCCCTCAAAAAAAGTGAAGAACGCTGGCAGTTGGCTGTACGAGGCAGCAATGATGGGATTTGGGACTGGGACGTTAAAACTAATGAGGTGTTTTTCTCAACTCGCTGGAAAGAAATGCTTGGTTACGAAGACCATGAGATTTCTAATTATTTAGATGAATGGGCAACCAGGGTACATCCAGATGATATCGACTTGGTGACACAAGCGATCGCTGACCATTTTGACAAAAAAACTCCGTTTTATACTAATGAACATCGAGTCCGGTGTAAGAACAACACCTACAAATGGATTTTACATCGCGGTCAGGCAGTGTGGGATGAAAACGATAATGCAGTGCGGATGACAAGTTCCCATACAGATATTACTGAACGTAAACTGGCAGAGGAACAGCTGCGTCAGAGTGAAGAGCGTTTTCAGATAGTCGCTCGTGCGACTAATGATGCTATCTGGGATTGGGATTTGCAGACAAATAAAATTTGGTGGAATCAAACTGTAGAGACACTTTTTGGTTACTCAACAGAACAAGTAAATTCCGATGCTGATTGGTGGTGGCAACTCATCCACCCAGATGATCGCCAGAAAACTGGTGCTACAGTACGTGCTGTTACCGTTAGCGGGGAACAATTTTGGACGACTGAATATCGCTTTCGCTGTAGCAACGGTTCTTATGCATACATCTTAGATCGTGGTTATATCCTCTATGATAATACAGGACAACCAGCGCGGATGATTGGTGTAATGATGGATATAACCGATCGCAAACGAGTACAAGCAGAATTACAACGGCAAAACTTGCGATCGCAATTGTTTGCTGATGTCACTCTCAAAATTCGTCAATCTTTACAAATCGATGAAATACTCCGCACCAGTGTCACAGAAGTACAAAAGCTACTACACGCAGACCGTGTATTAATTTTGCGCCTCCAGTCAAATAGCTCTTTCATCGCGGTGCAAGAAGCAGTAGTTCCTGGTTTACCCGTTGTGCTTGGGCAGCAGATTATCGACCCTTGCTTTGCAGAAAGTTACGTCCAGAAGTACCACCAAGGGCGAATTAGTGTTGTTCCCAACATAGAGCAAGCTGATATACAAGCTTGCCACGTTGAATTCCTGCAACAATTTGCCATCAAAGCCA
Source organism: Nostoc sp. UHCC 0302 (assembly GCF_038096175.1). Lineage (NCBI taxonomy): Bacteria > Bacillati > Cyanobacteriota > Cyanophyceae > Nostocales > Nostocaceae > Nostoc > Nostoc sp. UHCC 0302. Next base: position 4,081,049 of record NZ_CP151099.1, on the reverse strand, counting down.
ACCTTGTTGTTCCGATTTTCATCAAAAATCAACTTTGGGGACTGTTAATTGCCCATCAGTGCGCCCATCCCCGCCAGTGGATTAGCTGGGAAATTGAACTTTTGCGACAACTTGCAGATCAAATCGGCATTGCTTTAGCTCAGAGCCAAATTCTAGAACAAGAAACTTATCAGCGCCAAGAACTCGCTCGTTCTAATGAAGAATTGCAACAATTTGCATTTGTCGCCTCTCACGATTTGCAAGAGCCAGTGCGTAAGATTAAAACCTTTGGTGAGCGGCTCAAAGCTGCCTGTGGGGATAAGTTAACTGAACAAGAGCGCGACTACCTAGAACGAATGCAGAATGCTGCTTTGAGGATGCAGACATTGATTGAAGACTTGTTGACACTTTCGCGAGTTACTACTAGAGCGCAGCCTTTTGTTTGGGTTAATTTGACAGTGATTGTACAAGAAGTTTTGTCTGATTTAGAAGTACGTATTCAGCAAACTGGGGGACGTGTGCAGATAGGAGAGTTACCTACCATTCAAGCTGATCCCCTACAGATGCGGCAATTGCTACAGAACCTAATTGTTAACGCCCTCAAGTTTCACCGTCCACAAGTACCGCCTATTGTCAAAATTTATAGTGAATTCTTAAGTAACCAATCAGATAAAATTTCTGTTGTTTCTGAACTTTGTCAAATCATCGTAGAAGATAATGGTATTGGTTTTGAAGAAAAGTATCTTGATCGGATTTTTAATGTTTTTCAACGTCTGCATAGTCGCCATGAATACGAAGGCACTGGCATAGGCTTAGCTATCTGCCGAAAAATTACTGAACGTCATCATGGTAATATCACAGCACAAAGCAAACCAGAACAAGGAGCAAGATTTATTGTTACATTGCCAATAAATACGCATTCATAATTTTTATTCCTAGAGAGGGATTACTAACAGACCCTAAAACAAGGTTAATTGTACAATTGTGTCCAATAATTTTTAGGATTTTAAGACTTAATTTCTATTTATAATTAGTGCCAAGGAGACAAGATAAAGTGAATTCTCGGCAGAAAACCGTCACCATCTTAATGGCTGATGATGACGAAGAAGACAGTCTGCTGGTTCGTGAGGCGTTGATAGAAAGTCAATTGCCAATCGAACTGTATATCGTCAGCAATGGCGAAGAATTGATGGATTATTTGTACAATCGCGGGCGATATACTGATAATAGTCGCGCACCGCGTCCTGGCTTGATTTTGCTAGATTTAAATATGCCGAAAAAAAACGGTCTGGAAACGCTCCAAGACATTAAAACTGACCCACAACTGCGGCAAATTCCTGTAGTAATACTGACAACGTCAAGTACAGAAGAAGATATATATACAACTTATAATTTAGGTGCAAACTCATTCATTATTAAGCCAGAGACTTATGCTTCATTAATTGAGGTGATAAATACTTTAGGAAAATATTGGTTTGAAATTGTGGAACTGCCGCTATAAACAAGGGGGAGGCAATAATGAACAACAGCCTACTCAAAGTTCTCTTAATAGATGATGATGAGGATGATTATGTTTTAACTCGATATTGGTTTAGTGAGTTTCAGGTAGCTGGTTGTACCCTGGAATGGATAGATAGTTTTAAAGCGGCAAGAAATGCGATCGCTCAACACGAGCATGATATTTATCTTGTAGACTACCGTTTGGGGCCGCACAATGGACTGGAACTATTGCGCGAAGCAATAGCCAATGGCTGTTCTGCTCCCATGATATTATTAACTGGGCAGGGCGATCGCGAAATAGACCTAGAAGCGATGAAAGCCGGAGCAGCAGATTATCTAGAAAAAAGCCAATTAACTGCGCCTTTATTAGAGCGTTCTATCCGCTACGCCATTGAACGCAAACAAACAGAACAGAAAATCCGCGAACAAGCTGCTTTACTAGATGTCGCCACCGATGCAATTTTTGTACAAGATTTAGAAGACAAAATTTTATTCTGGAACAAAGCGGCTGAGCGAGTTTACGGTTGGAAAAAAGAAGAAGCTATTACGAAAAAGATACCAGACCTTTGGCAAGAAAAACACTTGTCTCAATTACAAGAGGCGCTCAAGCTTCTAATGAAAAAAGGCTCTTGGGAAGGCGAATTACAACAAACAACAAAATCAGGGCAAGAAATTATTGTTGAAAGCCGTTGGACATTAGTGCGTGAGTTTGGTAATAAAGCACAATCAATCCTTGTCGTTAACACTGATATCACACAAAAAAAACAATTAGAAGCTCAATTTCTCCGCGCCCAACGATTAGAAAGTATTGGCACTCTCGCTAGTGGTATTGCCCACGACTTGAATAATGTTCTTGCCCCCATTTTAATGACAGCACAACTTCTAGAGGCACAAGTTCAAGATGAGCGTTCTCGACGAATATTACCGATATTAATCACCAACGCTAAACGTGGGGCAAATTTAGTCAAGCAAGTATTGTCTTTTACAAGAGGACTTGAGGGCGAACGTACCCTTTTGCAACTAAAGCATTTAATTGTCGAAATCCAGCAAATTATTAAAGAGACTTTCCCCAAATCAATTGAAGTTTTCAGCCAAATTTCCCCAAACCTCTGGACTGTATCTGCTGATGCCACGCAACTACATCAGGTGCTAATGAATCTATGTGTCAATGCTCGTGATGCTATGCCCAATGGTGGAAGTTTAATAATTTCTGCTGAAAATCTCTTAGTCGATGAAAATTACGCCAAAATGCATATTGATGCTAAAGAAGGCGCTTATGTTGTCGTTACCGTTACAGATGCCGGAACTGGGATGAAACCAAAAGTCTTAGAGCGGATATTTGAGCCATTTTTTACTACGAAAGACCCTGGCAAAGGTACAGGGCTTGGTCTTTCTACTGTACTTGGTATTATTAAAAGTCACGATGGTTTTATTGTAAGGATTCAGGTCTAATATCCAGGAAGTAGAGACGGACGAGACTGATAGTCAAGAGAACCAACCAGTAGAGCTTGTGCAAAAAAATCAATTACAGACCTACCTTGACGGCGGCAGGTTTGTACCACAGTCAACAAATTAGCAGTGTGTTGAAACCGCTCCATTGAACGGGAACCACCGCTAACCTTACGCTTTGTCACAGCCAAACGAAGCGATCGTTCAGCCTGATTGTTATCTGGAGGAACTTCAGGATAATCAAGAAAATACCACCATTGATTTGCTTTATCACGCAAAGAACGTAAAAGGTTGCCAGCTGTAGCTCCTGCCTTGTCAATCCACTGATTAAGTGAGGAGTGCAACTTAGATTTAAATTGATTGACCCAATCGTTGTAACCCAAGGAGTCAAGGCTCTCAAACCATTGAGCGTAATTCCTAAAGGCTTCATCAATTAAATTAACAAACGTTTCACCGATAGCTTGGTTGTGAAGACCTGGAAGAATAATTAGTTTTTTGAAGTGTCGGCGTAGATGAGCCAAACATTTCTGCTGGGCAAAAGCTGGATAACCATTGTAAACGCTAAAATCATCGCTGCTGAGTACCCCTGTATATTCAGTCCCTAAAATGGCTGATAATTCGGCTCGTGAACGAGTGTCAGCAGCAGTAAACAGGCAGAAATCAGAATTGGCAACTACCCACAACCATTCTTTGATCCCTTTGACTGACCAAGGTGTTTCATCCACATGAACATTAGGTTGTGTCTGTTTTACCCAATTGCTCAATTCATTAATGCTTGGTTCAATCGCTTGTTGGATTCGTTCATTAGTTGCAACTAACGTTCCTAACCCAATTTCAATTTGCCCCAGTTCCCACAACATTTCTTGCTGTTTTTCATAAGGCATGTGTGCATAATTGTTTACCCATCCTAAAAACGCCTGTAATCTAACTCCTAAATCTTGTCCTGGAACGATATCTGGCGACCATGAGGCTGTTTGTACATTTCCACAACACTCACACACGCAGGTATGGCGTTGATATTCTACTATTTCAATGGGACGTTCTACTAATTGCGCTACAGCCTGTTTTTCTACTTTTACTGCTAGGGGTGCAAATGCTTTGTTACCACAACAGATACAATCACTTGGACGTAAGATTTCATAACGGTCTACTCTGCCAAACCCCTTACGAGTTTTACCTTGATGTCCTGGCTGTCCACCTGGTTTCTTTTTCGGTTGATTTGATTCTTCTTGCAGGGGTACCTTTTTGTTTTCGCTCTTTTTGTGGATGTCTCCAGATGGTGGTTTCGACGAATTAGAACTGTCTAAATCCCTACTGATTTTTAAACGCTCTATTTCTTGCTGTAGTTCTAAAATGATTTTTTGTAAATCACGTATTACCTTGCTCTGCTCAATGATGATATCCACCAGTTCTTCTTTTGATAACTGGTTCAAGCTTTCTCGATCTAATTCTTGAGGCAGGTTTTGGTTCATATTTGCGATATTCTCCCTCAAGTGTCCCCTTTGTCAATACCCTGCCACCTGAATCCTTACGTTTTATTAATGTATACAGCGATGAGGGAAGAGGCAGTCAATTTAAGGTGTATTTGCCAGCACAAGACGCGGCAGAAACTATAGAAGAAAAAGAACAAGAATTGCCTAAGGGAAACGGAGAATTGATTTTAGTTGTAGATGACGAAGCTGCCATTCGAGATATTACAAAAACCTCTTTAGAAAGCCATAACTACAAAGCAATCACAGCCTGTGATGGGATTGAAGCAATAGCTTTATACGCAGAATATCAAGATAAAATATCTCTTGTATTAACTGATATGGTCATGCCCGCTATGGATGGGATAACTACCATCCGTACCCTGCGAAAAATTAACCCCCAAGTCAAAATTATTGCTGTCAGCGGGCTGGCTTCAAGTGATAAAGTTAATGCAGCTTATGACATGGGCATCAAGACTTTTTTATCCAAACCCTACACAGCCTACCAATTATTGCAAGCTATTAGTATAGTTAAAAGAAGTTAGTAATTTGTCATTTGTCATTTGTCATTGGTAATTTATTATTGTTATTCTTCTTTGTCCCCTTGTCCCCCCAGTCCCCAATCCTCATGACATCTGAAGTTTTAGCGGCTAACGAAGCATTTTATCGAGCTTTTGAAAAAAAAGACGTTGAGGCAATGAGTGCAGTATGGTCGCAGGGAACAGGTAGTTTTTGTATTCATCCTGGAAGCAATGTGCTGCGAGGTTGGAAGGAAATTCGCAATTCTTGGGCGCAGATATTTAAAAACACTGCATACATAGAAATTAATATAGAAATAATTGCTACGGAAATACGTGACAATATTGCTTACGTTGTATTAATAGAAAATGTATTTCAAGTTGTTAGTGGCAGAAGACTTGAAGCACAATCAACGGCTACTAATGTATTTCAACTTCTCGGAGGCAAGTGGTATTTAGTACACCATCATGGTAGTCCAATTGTGCGGTAAGCAATGGAAGAGTGGGGATGAGGAAGATGAGCGAGAATAACTACTAACAAATGACCAATGACCAATGACAAATGACCAATGACCAATGACAAATTAACCAATCAAATCTTGGAAACGTCTATCTTGCCTAATCCTACGAAAATCAGAGTCAGATTTTGCCATTTCTCGACATTCATCAGGATTCAGCTTGATAGCTTGTTGCAAGTTTTTGATTGCCAAATCTATATTTTCTAATAACCCATAGCAGCAAGCTTTGTTGTACCAGATGCAATCATCATTGGGTTTAATTAAAAGTGCTTGCTCATAAGATGCGATCGCATCCTCATATCTTACTAAATATGCCAGCGCTAATCCCCGGTTGTTCCAAGCTTCGTGTTTATCAGGTTTAATTAAAAGTGCTTGCTCATAAGATGCTACTGCATCATCATATTTTCCTAATTTAAACAGTGCATTACCTCGGTTATACCAAGCTTCGTGTTTATCGGGTTTAAGAGAAAGTGCTTTGTCATAAGATGCAATTGCATCTTCATGTCTTCCTAGATTAAACAAGGCATTGCCGCGATTCTTCCAGGCTGTGTGTTTCTCCGGCTGAAGCTTGAGGGCTTGGTCATAAGATGCTACTGCATCTTCATATTTTCCCAAATTAAACAGCGTATTGCCGCGATTATTCCAAGCTTCATGTTTCTCTGGCTGAAGTTTGAGGGCTTGGTCATAAGATGCTACTGCATCTTCATATTTTCCCAAGTTAAACAAAATATTGCCCCGATTGTACCAAGCTTCATGTTTCTGAGGATTAAATTTAAGTGCTTGGTCGTAAGATGCTACAGCATCCTGATATTTGCCTAAATCACCTAAGACATCACCCCGGTAATACCAAGCTTCATGGTCTTCGAGTTTGATAGCGATTGCTTGATCATAAGATGTTACCGCCTCTGCAAATCGCCCCAAGTTCTTTAGCACATTAGCCCGACTATACCAGGTATAATAATCTTCAGGTTTGATTAAAATTGCTTTGTCATAAGCAGCAACCGCCTCTGCAAATCGCCCCAAATTCTTCAGTGCATTGCCGCGATTGACCCAAGCTTGATGTAAGTCAGGCTTAAATTTTACCGCTTGCTCGTATGATGCAAATGCCTCTTCATGCCGTCCTAAATTCCGTAACGCAATGCCGCGATTGTTCCAAGCTTGGTGTAAATCGGGTTTGATTAAAATTGCTTTGTCGTAAGAAGCAACTGCTTCTTCATGTTGCCCAGTTTCATCTAAAGCATTACCGCGATAATACCAAGCTAAATAATCATCAGTCTTGAATTCTAGCACTTTGTCATAGGATGCGATCGCCTCTACCAAACGTCCTAAGTTACTCAGTGCAATGCCTCGATTACCCCAAGCTTGGTAGTAATCAGGTTGAATTTCTATAGCTTTATCCCAACAAGCTATTGCCTGTTGATGATAACTTGCTTGCGCTACCTGTACACCAAAATTTAACAGTATACAGTGTATTTCTTTAACGTGTTGATCTGCTAGTTGTAACATCAATTGCGTCAAAGGCAAGATGTATTCTCCAATTTCTACGTGACTACCCTTAGCCTCAATTTGCCCATCGCGGGGCTGGAGAATACGTTCAGCGTGAATTAAAAAGTTGGTAGCAATCCCAATCTGCCAATGATACCATAGCCTCTGCCAGCAATTTCCACCAGCCAACATTCGCGCTGTTGCCTCCACCGTGAAGCGATAAAGTGGAATGTCAAATTGCCGCAACAAGTCCACTGCATCATAAATGTAGCGGCTAACTGGGTATCTTTCAACTAATTCTTGGTAGCGCTTTTCCCAAGTTTTACCGAGACTTTCCCGGTAAGTTTTGGGGTTCAAAGGCAAACCGTCATTTCGCAGATGTTGGAGATTCTCTACTACATTTCTAAAGGTGGCGTCGTTGCGCTTCGCTAGTTCAGGATACTGTTCTGGCTGTGCAGGAATATTAGTTTTGGGAATAGTTGCTGCCAAAACTTCAATAATTGCCCTGTCTTCTGGTTCTGGTAATTCATAAATATGAAATTGCTGCCACAGCTTGGGATATTTATCCCATTGCAATTTTTCCCAAGCGCTGGCCTCCCCAGGAAAATCAGGTTGTCGTTCATTCCGCGCCGTAGCAATCACACGAATTTCTGCTTTACCGCAAAATGATTCATATCTAGTTAAAGCATCTAGCAAGCGATGTTGCAACGGTACTGTAAACCGTTCTACCTGACTTTTTTCAGCTTCTGGAGATATTTCCTGATGGCTGCGATGCATTTTCTGGTTAAGGTCATCCAAGAAAAACAATAACTTGCGATCGCCACCTATTTCTGTTGGCATCCGTGCTGGAATATCTAACCATTCATTTGGCTTGAGGTAAAGCACCGTCCAGCCTGCTTGGTTGAGATGCTGGGCTAATTCCGCTGCTTCTCTAGTTTTCCCGACTCCCGTACGCCCCACAATTAACAGCCAGCGGTGTTCTTCTAACTGCTGTTGCAGTTCCCTGCGGATACTGCGATGTGCCACCCGATTTTGGTAAGCTATATTCCGGTCTGCCAAAGGGTCTTTGCTATCTCCACCAAGAATCCGTTGCATCAGACTTGGGCTTTGAGGTTTAATCACCTCAAAAGCAAAACTTGGATGGGGAATACGTCGTTGGCGATCGCGCCATGCCAGCCACCAGAAAAAGCTGACAATAGCAGGTAAAATAGCAGGCAACCCGCCTGAGAGCAGGTTGTCAATAAATTCCTTGTTCTCTGTATAAAATTTTGGAATTAGCTCAAGAATGTTGAACACAGGGGGTAGGGAGTAGGGAGTAGGGGAATGAGGGGGATGAGGAAGAAAGGGGAGCAAGGGAGTAGGGAAAACAGGAGGAGAATAAATACTAAGTTCTTGACCTTAACTCCTAACTCCTAACTCTTAACTCCCAACTCCCCACTCTCCACTCCCCATTCTTAATCCCCAATCAACTCGACAGCATCTCGTCCATCAGAATCCTGTAAGAAGACTTTGACAATTTCTTCTTTAGCTGTAGGCAACTGTTTGCCAATAAAATCTGGATGAATGGGTAATTCTCGATGTCCTCTGTCTACCAACACAGCTAAACGAATCACCTCTGGTCTACCGTATTCGTTTACTGCATTCAAAGCAGCGCGAATCGTCCGTCCTTTAAAAATCACATCATCTACGAGAACAACCGTTTTCCCTGTAAGGTCAAAAGGAATTTCACTTTTCGCCGGAGTCCGTAAACCAATTTGGTCAAGGTCATCTCGATAAAATGTAATATCCAAAGCGCCGACCGACACGGCTACACCTTCCAACGTCTCAATTTGACGTGCTAATAGTTCGGCTAATAGCGCACCCCTAGTATAAATACCGAGGAGTACTAGTTGCGATAAATCACGCGTTCTTTCTACAATTTGAGAAGCAAGGCGATTCAAGGTACGGCGGATTTCTTCTGATGAGAGAATTTCAACTACTTTGGCAGACGTAGCCATAGACTAATACCCCTGAACAATCATATTAGGGACTGGGGACTAGGGACTAGAGATTGCGGATTCGGAAGAATACAACCCGGATTAATTAATTTCTTCCCCAGTACCCAGTCCCCAGTCCCTAATACCCTATATTTATCATTACCTGTTTATGAGTATTAAAAATATAGCGATCGCTACCCCTAACCATAGTAAAAAGCAATATCGAGTCAGTTGCAAAGCATTTTGAATAGAAGTAGGAGTGATGGGATAAATAGCATCTCCTAGCAGTGGTTTATGTTTAGCAACTCCGCGATACCAATTTATACCTCCCATCTGCACACCCAAAATAGCAGCATAGGCGCACTCGCTCCAGCCAGAATTGGGACTAGGATCGCTAACTGCATCCCGATGACAAATCCGCCAAACATATAACGGTTTCTGAGATAAAAGCGCCAGAGTTATAACTGTTAAACGACAAGGTAGCCAAGTCAAATAATCTTCCAGACGCGCACTGAACCATCCCAAATAAGTATAAGGTGCTTCTCGATAGCCCACCATTGAATCTAAGGTACTGCTAGCTTTGTATGCTAAAGCTAAGGGAGCTGCTCCGATAACTGGTATAAAGACACCAACAATCGCATAAAAAAGTGGAGCCATAACTCCATCAGTGGCATTTTCTGTAACTGTTTCTAAAATAGCTCGTAAAATTTCTGGTTCTAAAAGATTTTGTGTATCTCGACCGACGTAATTACTTAAAGTTTTACGAGCCTCTTCCAGATTTCCTGCCGTTAAAGGTTGTAAAACAGCAACTGCTGCTGCTCGTAAACTTCTGCCTGCAAAACAACTAGCTAACAGAATGCTTTCTAAAGCAATTCCTAACAGTGGATGCAGCCATCTGGCACTTTGAATTATTAACCAGCCTATACCACCGCTACCAATTATTAGAATAATGCCTAGTGAAATTCCTGCTAGGCGCTGTGTTACAGAATTATGACACAATTGCAGAGAACATTTTGTGAAACGAGAAATTACCCATCCCATCACTTGTACTGGATGAGGCCAACCCCAAGGATCTCCAATTAGGTAATCCAAAAGTGCCGCAATGATTAAAGCAACACCTGATGCCATTTGTCTTTATATCCTTCGTTATTTGTAAATGACTATTGTACAGAGGCGATTAATTGTACAGACGCGTAGACGCTCTGCTTCGGCTTCTCGTAAGAGTATAATCGCGTCTCTACTAAATAACGAATGACTAATGACTAATGACCAATGACTAAACTACAAAACTAGCTTCTTCTCCAAGAGAAGCTTGCCAACTACGCGCATCATAATAAAGGTCTGCCAACGTAATACTGTACAAAGCTTCTTTAAGTTTTTGGTTGAGCCTCTGCCAAAGGGTAAATGTTACCCAATCTTCAGTTTGTGCTGGTAGTGGTGTGTGCTGAGGTAAATGAGTAATCGTTTCACCGACTGCTTCTAAAATTTGTCCTATAGAGATTTGTGCTGGTTCTCTTGCTAATTGATAGCCGCCGATGCTGCCACGAATTGATTTCACTAACCCAGCACGACGCATTTCTATTAGTAATTTTTCTAGATAGGGAGCTGGGATATCTTGACGATTAGCGATCGCTCTTACAGATACAGGCCCATATTTTGGCTGTAAAGTTAAATCCAGCAACGCCTTCACACTGTAATGTCCTCTGGTAGTTAGTTTCATTCCAGTAAACTTTGTTGTTCAGTCAACAGTCAAAAGTCTACAGTCCAAATATTGACTCTTGACCTTTAACTTTTGACCCTTGACTCTTGACTAAGGATCAGTTTTGCTTATGATTCTGTCTCTTAATTATCTTGCTTAGTAAGTAGATAGCCTATGCAAGCTTTACTTTAAAAAACTTAAACAATTATAGTCTAGCAGTAATTCACAAACAAACTATATATAGTTATGATGATTGCCAGGATTCTATAAATAGATTGTCTTAGCAAAATTGAAAATTGCACAACAATTCCGTCTACCTATGTAATATACTTGGCTAGGTTGAGATAAAAACTAAAGGATTCTGTTCCTATTAGTTCAACCTCAGCTAAAATAAAATCGATTCAAATACTTCAAACATTCGTTTTCGACCTAAGTTGATGCCTAAACAGAAAAAAATTGAACCCCTAGTTGGTGAAGAACTGCTCAAAAAAGTCAAAGAGCTGGAGAACCTGAGCAAAGAAGAAAAAGCCAAGCAGTGCGGCTACTATACCGTTACCAAAAATGGTATAGAGCGAGTGAATATGATGAAATTCTTAAATGCCCTAATTGATGCCGAAGGTATTCAGTTGGACAGTACACCAAGTGCCAATGGGCGTGGTGGACGCAGCGCAAGCTATAGAATTAGTGTGCAATCGAATGGTAACTTACTGATCGGTTCAGCTTATACTAAACAGATGAATCTCAAACCTGGAGATGAGTTTCTCATCACTTTAGGGAAAAAGCATATTCGTCTCAGACAGGTAGATCCAGAAGGCCAGGAAGATGCCGAAGCAATAGAAGCTACAGCTTAATAAATAGTCATTTGTCATTTGTGAACGACTATTGTACGGGCGCGATTAATCGTGTTTATAGAATGACTATTGTACAGACGCGATTAATCGTGTCTCTAATGACTATTGTACGGGCGCGATTAATTGCGTCTCTAGAATGACTATTGTACAGACGCGATTAATTGCGTCTCTAGAATGACTATTGTAGAGACGCGATTAATCGCGTCTCTACTAATGACTAATGACTATATCTGTTGAAGGTAGAAGTGGTAAATGGTGGCGAAGTGCCTTACGCGTTACTGCTAAATTGCAGGTTAATGCAATTTGCTCTTTTTCTAATAAACCTAAAATGCGATCGGGTTTGTCTCTAGCGACCACTGGTAATTGATGCAAACCACGAAGCGCCATCCGGTCTAAAGCTTCAGATAAAGGTTCATCTTCCCAAGCATAAAGGATTTCAGTAGTACAAATGTCTACAAGAGTTTGACTAGATAGATTAGGCTGAATTTCAGTAGACGAATTTGAGTAACTTTCCCACAGAGAAAGTACGCGGTTAATATCTTCTAGAGAAACAATACCAACTAATTGTTCGTTTTCATCTATTACTAAAGCACTGCGAATGCGATCGCGTGTCATTTCTACAGCTGCTTCCAATACCCCAAGGGTTGCAAGTAACTTTTTAGGACAGGATTGCATTGCATCCTCAACTAAAATTTGCTGGACAATTTCAACTTGTTCATCTTTCAACTCAGCAAGACCAATTTGCTGAAGATTGGAGTTAGAGTTAAAAGTTGGCTTCAGCCTCTCCACTAGCCAAACACTCAAACCCACAGCTGCCATTAATGGTAAAACAATGCGGTAGTCACGAGTTAATTCAAATAGCATCAAAATAGCTGTTAACGGCGCTCTCACACTCCCTGCCAAAACTGCTGCCATTCCCACCATTGCATAAGCCGGAGGAGCAGCCATATATTCGCTAATTCCTGGAAATAGCACAGCCAAAATATGGGCGTAAGCTGAACCAAAAGAAGCGCCTAAAAACATCGCTGGTGCAAACAAACCACCGATGAAACCGCTACCAGTACTAATTGCTGTCATTAACAGCTTTAATACTAATAGTTCAACCAACAACAAAAGCGAAAACTGCACATCTTGAAGCATTGCTTCTACAGTTTCATAACCTACACCTAAAATTTGCGGGAAGCACAAAGCAACTACGCCGACGATGACACCGCCAATAATTGGATGAATCGGCTGAGGAATTCGTCCCAAAAACTCAAAACCTGGAACTTTTCCAGCAAAGCAAGCTTTAGCCAAACGAATTAATTCAGTATAAGTTAGAGAAACTAGACTAGCCCCTATACCCAACCCCAGATAAAGAGGTAATTCCAAAGGACTGCGGACTTGGTAAACAGGTAAGGCAAAAGCAGGTTGCGCTCCCAAACCAATTTGAGCAATTAATGCCGCCACCACGGCTGCGAGTAGCACCACACTTACAGCAGAAGTTGCAAAAGATGTAGTTCCCATAACTACCTCTAGAGCAAAAAATACTCCGGCAATTGGGGCATTAAATCCCGCTGCTAATCCAGCAGCAGCACCAGCACCCAAAAGCAAACGCAGTCGTTCTTGAGATACGTTGAGAATTACAGACAACAACATCCCAAAGTTTGCGCCTATTTCTACACTCGGCCCCTCTGGCCCCAAAGAAGCACCGCTTCCCAAAGAGACAGATGCAGCCAGCATTTTTGTCACTGGTCGTAGTGGTCGGCTGACCTCTTTTCCCTGAGAGACAGCGATGAGAGATGACAGTCCAGGCCCAAAGTCTTGAGTGCGCCAGCGCATCAAGCCGACGATGAGTCCGCCAAGAGTAGGAACACAGGCTAAAGTCCAAGCACCCCAAACACCTATTTGTCCCATCAAATTTTCCAGCATCAATTGGTGAATTAGCTGGATCAAATAGTGAAACGTAACTATACCCATACCAGTGCCACCGCCAATTAGCATAGCTAAAAAAAGCACAACGGTTTCTGGTGATGGTTGAAAACGATTAATGAGTTCGGCTAAACGCGCGGAAGGTGTAGGAAAGGCAGGTTGTTCCGTTACCTTCCTCAGTTGAGTGGGAGGCAGGAGAGTCATTGAGGTCGGGAAAATGTAAGAAAAAACTTAAATTTTTATCTGCTACTTCTCATTGTGAGCCATTGTTTAACAACCAGACAAGTAGAGTTTATTTACTTGGTTGAGAAAGCTTTAGTAAAAATATCATTCTGCAAAATTTTTGTGGTGAGAATGGTTAAATAGTAGAGAATTAATAGTCAGGGGTTAGCGATCGCTCAAAACATGGGACTGAGGATCGACTTTATTCTCTGTAAATAAAATATAGTATCTGTAGGCTGAGTGGATGCAATATAGACAAGTACTAAAGAGGAGCCATCCTCACCTAAATCTAGCTATACTCGTGTTGCGACCATTAAACCATCCTTAGTAGGAACATAAGTTAATGTATGATTCCTGGCTGATGTCAATGCCTTATGGGCAAGGTGTAATGGTATAGAAATATAGGAATATAGGGATTTATGATTGACAAATTTGCTTGCGTACAGCAAGCATTAAGTGTTTTTACTTCTGAAGGAATCGTGAGTATAACAGCAGGCTTTTCCCTCTCAAAAAAAGCACTCTCTTTCCCTTACATCCCTATTTCCTTAAACCCTCATACCCCTACTTCAGTTAGGTCATACTTAGGAGCCTACTAAGTATTGCTCAAAATTCAATATAGCTATTGTTATAAAGCGCGTAAATGGACTACTAGGCGGACGAGGTAGATGAATACACACACCTTTGATAATCATTATGTTACTTGCCCAATTTGCCAAAGAAATGCCACGCCTAAACCAATCAAGAGGTGCATTGGCTTGTTTTCCTGTCCGTACTGCCAGGAACGGCTAGTAGTTTGTCAGAGCGGTCATTATGTCCGTGATCCATTTACCTGGAGACAGATAATTGTCGCTTCGGCACTACGTCGTCAAAGCCGACCTTTAGCAAGGATTATAAGAGATTTTGTTCTGCTTAAGCGTCCTATGGTAGCTCTGGCTGTTGGCAGTGCCATTTTCTTTAGTACGCTTGCCATAACGCAAGAAAGCACTAACTACGATCAGCAAGTGTTTCCAAAAACAGAGAAAATTCAAGAAGTAGATAAAATATTTACCTAAGTTTATACTCTTACAGAAATCATATCTTACTTTAACGTAAGTATTATTATAACAAAAAATACTCCGAAATCAGGCTGGAGGAGGGGGACAAGGGGGCAGTTGACAGTGGACAACTGCCCCATTCCCTATAAACGACTAGTATCTTTTGTAACTAATTTCCAGCCTTCAGCCTCGTCAACTAGCTTCAGTGACTCTAGTTGGAGATTGTTGATAGCAGATGCATTAATCAGGAAGTAGGGTTGGCCGCTATAATGCCAATAATATTTCAGTTCACCTGGAGAAGCAGGAATGATAGTGCGATCGCTGTAAAAATCCAATGAGGGACGATGAGAAGGAAAAGATGTGTAAATCTTCCTCACGACTGGATTTGCCCGCGTTATCATAGCGGCGACTGGTTTAACTGGATAGGCTTCAGATAATTCCCAAACCCAGTAGTTTGATTTCATCAACAGCAACAGCGAAAGATAACTTCCCCAAAACAAAATCTTCAGAAATTGCCCGTCGCCTCGCTCTGCCAAAATAGCTGCTAAAGTCATAGTCACAGCGACTGCTGCAAAAATCAGCTGTAAGTCGGTTTTTGGTGCTGTACCCCAGCTAAAATAAATGCTGCCAGCAGAAGCGACTACAGCCAGGATGGCAAAACCAGTTACCCAAAGACGGGGATAAGATGTCAGTAAAGGCGAATTTTCTGTTTCTGCTAACTGGATACCAAAAGCTAAGGCTAGGCTTGGGTAAATCGGGAATATGTACCAAGGAAGTTTGGTACTCATGAAAGAAATTATTAACAGATAGACACCACTCCATACCAGTACGAGTTTTGCCCAGCTTAGATTGCGATTTTCCCACGTTAAGGTTATGGATTGCGGTAAAAACACTAGCCAAGGCCACGTCCACTTGAGAATTTCTAGGATGTAGTACCAAGGTGGTTCAAAATTACCCTCAGCGGCTGTGCCAATTCCGTTGAGAGATTGACTCACAAGACCAATTTGGGCAAAAGCGTAACCATAACGTATCAGTTGAATGCCATACCAGCAGGCTACAGGCAACATTCCAATCAGAATTGCTGTCCATAGGTAGTAACAGGTGAGTAGTCGTGGTGTATCCCAAAATAAGAAGACGATCGCAATTATGCCAAGGGTGATGCCTAACAAACCTTGCGTTAAACAAATTAACCCAAGACTGATGCCAATACCAAGGCAATAACGTAAATCCCGACGCGATCGCAATACACACAACATCATCAGCATCAAAAAAGTTTCCACCGCCCCATCCAACATCGCCAAACGCCCATGACGTACCACAGGTAGCATGGTCAGGAAAATCAAGGCGCTATAAATAGCTGCCCAACGTTGGCGAAATATCTCTCGACCAATGCAATACAGCAAAGGTACGGAAGTTGCTGTTAAAATTGCTCCTGGTAAGCGTGTGGTTAACTCATTCACGCCTCCCAGAGAATAAGCCCAAGCAATTAGTAAATGCATCAGGGGGGGCTTGTTATGATATGGTTCACCTCCCAGGGTTGGGTAAAGCCAACGCATTGAACCTGCTGGCGCACGCCAAATCTCACGGGCGACTTGTGCCACAGTACCTTCATCCCAATCTCGCAGCGGCAATCCTCCAAGATTGATGCTAAATAATAACACTGCTGCCAACAGTAATACTATTAGCCATACCCAATCAATCCATCTCTGGGCCGTGCGATGCTGTTTTTCTAGATGACCCCAAACAAAGCTTCCTTCTTGCATATTCTATGATAATCATTTTGCTTGCTGGTTTGATTACATAGAGACATCTAGCGAATCTCCAATGTTGCCACCCAGTAACAACAAGTGTTCTTAACAATTACTAGTTTCCAAGATTAACTCAGTTTTCCCGGATTGATACTAATTTTTTGAGAAATTTATCTTAGCTATTTTTTAGATGATTAACTAGTATTTATCTTTATACAAAAAATGATACAAATCATACAATCTGAGTTTTTAATTAGTATTTAAGACACATTCAAACATAATTTATAACAAGTAGTTGTTATTAAGTTATACCGCTTTTAGGAATATCTGTAATACGTGAATAACTGTAGACACTGACTGCTGTGCGCTCCTGCGATATATTTAGCACAGGCATTTCCTGAAACGGTAGGATTATATTAATTATTTATTATTTTGGTTTTTGGGTTGCAGTAATAGTTTTTTTGTTACATTTATGTTGAAACTTTTGCTACTCTTGTCGGACAAGATGATAAATACCGACGGTAGTCCAAAAGTTAATTAAATAACACTGAGGAAAATTTTTAGCAGTAACAATTAATGGGGTAGTAAAGAATTACCTATCAAAAAATAAAAATTACTTGTAATTTCCAATTTTTATCCTGACGAATAATTTCAATTTGCTTAATAAATTCTCGGAAGTAGAATCGGCGCTCTGTTTCCGATAAATCTAACCAAAATTGGGGAAGAGAAACAGCTTGAGCAACAGAACGCAAATTCACTGGTGGGAGTGTTGCCAACTTGGCTTGTAGTGCAGAAATTTCCGTACGGAGTTTATAAGCCCTTAACTTTGCTGTTTGGGCATCCAAAATTCCGGTTTCAATTAAAGCTGGTATCTGAGCCAGGATTTCTTGCTGACGGGCGATCGCTTCCCCTAAACTATTCTTGACTGCATCCAATTGGGGAGAATTCGTTCCTGCTACCGCTAGGGGTAAGTCACGGCAAACAGTTTCAATGGTATTTTCTAAGACTTCTTGGTAAGGAATCGCTCGACACTTGGGCTTTTTCGGACAGCTAATAGAACGTAAATAAAGATACTCTTTGTCTTGGTTGCGTTGGGTGACACTAGTAACTGTCAAATGTGATTGACACTTGCTACAGAGAACCAACCCAGCCAGAGAACGCGGCGCACTAGCAGTCCGAGAAGGTAAACG